>DASQSS010000171.1:0-38506 GCA_035642255.1 Ktedonobacterales bacterium
ATGGCGCCGCAGAGTATATCTGACGCACGATGAGGAATAGTAACACTATTCAGAGTCGCTGTCAACTATGGGCAGGTCTCCGAAGTCGCCGTTGTCATAGGACTCCGGCTCGCCGCCGCCCAGCGGACCACCCAGGCCAAGTGTTCCCAGGCCAGGGGTCTGCATCGCGGCAAGACGGTCCGCTCGCTGCTTGTCACGCAGCTCGCGCCGCTGTGGCAAGCCTGTGCCCGCCGGGATCAGCTTGCCGATGATGACGTTTTCCTTCAGGCCACGCAGATGATCGGTCAGGCCGTTGATGGCCGCCTCGGTCAGCACGCGTGTTGTCTCCTGGAAGGAAGCCGCCGCCAGGAAGCTATCCGTATTGAGTGAGGCCTTCGTGACGCCCAGCAGCACCGTCTGCGCGGTCGCAGGCTCGCCGCCCTCCGCCAGTGTCCGGGCGTTCGTCTCCTCATAATGGAAACGATCAACCAGGTCGTTTGGCAGCATATCGGTATCTCCGGGTTCATCGACCCGGACACGCCGCAGCATCTGGCGCACGATGATCTCGATGTGCTTGTCGTTGATGTACACGCCCGTTGAACGGTAGACCTTCTGCACTTCCTGCACGAGGTAGAGATGCACAGCCTCGCGCCCCTGGATGCGCAGCACATCCTGCGGGTCGATCAGACCGTTGGTCAAAGGCTGGCCCGCACGCACGCGCTCGCCATCCGACACGGCGATGTTGGTCGCCGCTGGAATCGGATACTCGCGGTCCTCGCGGTCCACGCTCTTGATGGTCAGCTTGTTCTTCGCAAGCTTCACCTCGCCCGACGCGCGAGCGCGAATCTCGGTGGGCTCGGCATGCTTGCCACCCGATACACGCGCCAGCGACTGATCGAGCTGCACGATATCACCGTCGCTCACGAGCAATTCTGTGCCCTTCGGCAGCGGATACTCGTCGGTGACCAGCTGCGAACGCACGACGTGAATCTTGCGAGCGCCCGTCTCTTCATGCTCGATCTCGACGACGCCATCGAGCTCGCTGACGATGGCCTTCTCCTTCGGCGTGCGCGCCTCGAAGAGCTCCTCGACGCGCGGCAGGCCCTGCGTGATGTCTTCCTGCGCTCCGGCGATACCGCCAGTGTGGAAGGTACGCATGGTCAGCTGCGTGCCCGGCTCACCGATTGACTGTGCGCCGATGATGCCAACCGCGTCGCCAATCTTCACCAGTTCACCCGCGGCCAGATTGCGTCCGTAGCACAGCCGGCACACACCGTGTGACGCCGCGCACTGGAGCACTGACCGACAGTAGACTTCCTTGACCCCCGCCTCGATGAAGGCATCGGCCATCTCGTCTTCGATCATCGTGCCGCGCTCGTACTGGTCGAATCCAGGGACCTTCGCCTGAAGGATGCGCCCGGTCAGCCGGTTCTTGAACGGCTCATTCATGCCTTTGCTATCGGACTCGGTAATCCAGATGCCCTGATCGGTGCCACAGTCTTCCCACAGGATGATGACATCCTGCGCGACGTCGATCAGGCGGCGAGTCAGGTAGCCCGATTCCGCCGTTCGCAGCGCCGTATCGGCCAGACCCTTACGGGCGCCGTGGCTGGAGATGAAGTACTCCATCACGTTCAGGCCGTCGCGGAAGTTGCCGCGCACCGGAATCTCCATGATGCGCCCCGATGGATCGGCCATCAGGCCGCGCATGCCGGAAAGCTGTCGAATCTGCTGGAACTTCGCCTTGGTCGCGCCGGAGTTCGCGATGGTGTAGATCGAGCCGTAAGGATCGAGCACTTCCTGCACGCGCTTCTGGATTTTGTCCGTCGCGTCGAGCCAGATGTTGACGGTCTGGCGATAGCGCTCGTTCTCGGTGATCAGGCCATCCTGGAAGTTCTCTTCCAGGCTCAGCACCAGCTTGTCGGCGTCGGCTAGAATCGCGGTGCGGTCCTCTGGCACCACCACATCGCTGATGGCGATGCTGGAGCCAGCGCGCGTCGCGAAAGTGAAGCCCAGCCGCTTGATCGCGTCGGCGAGATCGGCTGTGGCCTGCCGGCCTTCGTTCTTGAAGCACTCTGCGATGATGCCGCGGAGATTCTCCTTGTTCATCGAGTAGTTCTTGAAACGGAGGCTTTCGGGCAGCACCTCATTAAAGATGATGCGGCCGACTGTTGTTTCGACGACCTTGTTCGGTTCGACCGGGGTCACCTTGCCACGATCGTTGAAGATCTGGCTAATATCCAGACGCACCTTGACACGCGCCTGCAGGGCGATGAAGCCATTGTCGTAGGCCATCTGGGCTTCGTTGGAGTCGGTGAAGACACGCCCCTCGCCCTTCAGTCCGGGATGGTCCATCGTCATGTAGTAGCAGCCCAGCACCATCTCCTGCGAGGCGCCGATGGACGGCTCACCATGCGCTGGTGAGAGGATGTTGCGCGACGAGAGCATCAGCGTGCGCGCTTCCTCCTGCGCACGCTCAGACAGCGGTACGTGCACCGCCATCTGGTCGCCGTCGAAGTCTGCGTTGAAGGCCGAGCAGACCAGCGGATGCAGCTGGATCGCGCTGCCTTCCACCAGCACCGCTTCGAACGCCTGAATGCCCAGGCGGTGCAGCGTCGGCGCGCGGTTCAGCAACACAGGATGGTTCGTGATGACCTCTTCGAGGACATCCCACACCTCTGGCCGCACCCGCTCGACGAAGCGCTTGGCGCTCTTGATGTTGTGCGCGTGGCCGCGCTCGACCAGCTTGCGCATGACGAACGGCTTGAACAGCTCCAGCGCCATCCGCTTGGGCAGGCCGCACTGGTGCAGCTTCAGATCCGGGCCAACCACGATCACCGAGCGACCCGAGTAGTCAACGCGCTTGCCGAGCAGATTCTGGCGGAAGCGCCCCTGCTTGCCCTTGAGCATGTCAGAGAGGCTCTTCAGCTTATGGTTGCCCGAGCCAGCGACCGCGCGGCCGCGCCGTCCGTTGTCAATCAGCGCATCGCAGGCTTCCTGCAGCATGCGCTTCTCATTGCGGATGATGATCTCTGGCGCGCCCAGCTCCAGCAGCCGCTTGAGGCGGTTGTTGCGGTTGATGACGCGGCGATAGAGGTCATTCAGGTCGCTGGTCGCGAAGCGGCCACCATCCAGCTGCACCATCGGGCGCAGGTCTGGCGGCAGCACCGGCAGCACCGTCATGATCATCCACTCGGGCAGATTGCCCGACTTGCGGAACGCCTCGACCACATTGAGGCGCTTGGTCGCCTTCTTGCGGCGCTGGCCCGATGTCGTCGAGATTTCCTGGCGCATTTTGGCCGCCAGCGTGTCGGGGTCGATCGCGGAGAGCAGGCTCTGCACGGCCTCAGCGCCCATGCCCGCCTCGAAAATCTCGGGCAGGTCGGGGTTGGTGTCGCGCAGGTCAAACTCGAACGCTTTAAGCTCGCGGTACTCGACCTCTTGCAGCAGGTCGCCGCGCTTGAGTGACTCTAGCTTGCGGCGCTGTGTCTCATTGGTCGCGCGCAGCTCGCTCGCGCGCTTGACTGTCTCATCTTGCAGCGCGGTGATCTGGCCCTCAGCTTCGAGCTGGGCGCGCTCGATGGTGCGCTCCGTCTCTGCGAAGAGCTGATCCACCTCGCGCTGGCTGTCGCGGGCAGCGAGATCACGGAACTCGCGCGCCATGCGGTCGAGCTCGTCACTCATCGCCTCGTCAACCACCTGGCCCTGCCGCGCGATGATCTCACCGGTTGGCTCGAAGACGACGTCTTGCATGAGCACCTTGTCGGCGTTCGCCTTCAGGATGCCCTTGACGCCCGCCTCGGCCGCCTTCAGACCCTCGAACTGTTCGGCGCGGCGCTGCTCAATGCGCTCGCGCTCTGCATCGCGCTCGCGCTCGGCGTCGGCGACGCGCTCATCGCGCTGCTGCTGCAACTCGATGATGCGCTCCGAAACTGACTGGTCGCTATCCTGCAACTGACGCTGCACGGACTCTTCCAGCCCGCTCAGCGCCAGGTCGCGCGCCTCGTCGTTGACCTCAGTGACGACATACATCGCGAAGTAGAGGATGCGCTCCAGGTTGCGCGGCGAGAGATCGAGCAGCAGGCCGATGCGGCTGGGTGTTCCCTTAAAATACCAGATATGACTAACAGGTGACGCCAGTTCGATATGCCCCATGCGCTCGCGGCGCACTTTGGAGCGAGCTACCTCGACACCACACTTATCGCACACGATGCCCTTGAAGCGGACACGCTTGTACTTGCCACACGCGCACTCCCAGTCCTTGGTCGGACCAAAGATGCGCTCGCAAAACAGGCCGTCCTTCTCAGGGCGCAGGGTGCGATAGTTGATGGTCTCCGGCTTCGTCACCTCGCCATAGCTCCACGAGCGGATCTGCTCGGGACTGGCGAGGCTGACACGGATGGCGTCAAAATCGTTGACTTCAAGCATTGGGGGAGGCGCACGGCGCCGCCATCAGCGACACCCGCGCCTGTCTCCTTTCCGAATGCCTACCGGACTCTCTTCCGGTTGTTGGCGCCGCGGGACCACGTTCTGGCGACGCGCCGGCGATACGAGAGGCCCGCACTCCTCTCGTATCGCGTCTCGGCTGCCGACGCCACTGTTCGACTCTCGCCGTTATTCGTTCTCAAAGCCACTGAGATTGATGCCCAGCTCAGGCATCACATCAGCGCTCGTATCTTCCACGAACTGAATCTTCTGCTCGTCTTCGTTGAGCACCTCGACGTTGATACCGAGGCTCTGCAACTCCTTGACCAGCACCTTGAACGACTCCGGCACGCCTGGCTCGACGATTGGCTCACCCTTCACGATGGCTTCATACGTCTTGACACGGCCGGTCACGTCGTCCGACTTGACGGTCAGGATCTCCTGCAGAATGTTGGAGGCGCCATAGGCTTCGAGCGCCCACACCTCCATCTCACCGAAGCGCTGGCCGCCGAACTGCGCCTTACCACCCAGCGGCTGCTGCGTGATGAGGCTGTATGGGCCAGTGGAGCGAGCGTGCACCTTGTCCTCGACCAGGTGCGCCAGCTTGAGCATATAGATGTAGCCGACCGTCACCGGGGTGTCGAACGCTTCACCGGTACGCCCATCATAGAGCTGGACCTTGCCCTCAATAGGCAGCTTGGCCCGTTCGAGCCATTCCTCGATGTCGGCCTCAGAGGCGCCATCGAAGACTGGCGACGCGACGTGATAGCCGAGCGCTTGCGCTGCCCAGCCCAGGTGCGTCTCCATGATCTGACCGATGTTCATGCGGTGCGGCACGCCCAGCGGATTCAGGATGATGTCAACCGGCGTACCATCCGGCAGGAACGGCATGTCCTCCACCGGCAGCACACGGCTGATGACGCCCTTGTTGCCGTGGCGGCCCGCCATCTTGTCGCCCGCGCCGATCTTGCGCTTCTGCGCGATGGCCACGCGCACCAGATGATTCACGCCCGGCGGCAGTTCGTCGTTGTTCTCGCGGGAGAACACCTTGACCTCGACCACCTTGCCGCGCTCGCCGTGTGGCACGCGCAGCGACGTGTCTTTCACCTCACGCGCCTTCTCACCGAAGATCGCGCGCAGCAGTTTCTCCTCAGCCGTCAGCTCAGTCTCGCCCTTCGGCGTGATCTTGCCGACCAGAATGTCGCCGGGGCCAACCTCCGCGCCGATGTAGATGATGCCGCGCTCATCCAGGTTGCGCAGGCCCTCATCGCCCACGTTCGGGATGTCGCGCGTGATCTCCTCCGGACCCAGCTTGGTGTCGCGCGCCTCTACTTCGTGCTTCTCGATGTGGATGCTGGTGAACAGATCCTCACGCACGATATGCTCGCTGATGAGGATGGCGTCCTCGAAGTTGCCGCCCTCCCACACCATAAAGGCGACGAGGATGTTCTGGCCGAGCGCCAGCTCGCCGTTCTCCGTCGCTGAGCTATCGGCGAGCGCCTGCCCCTGGGCCACGCGGTCACCCTTGTTGACGATGGGGCGCTGGTTGATGCAGGTGCCCTGGTTCGAGCGGATGAACTTGCGCAGCTTGTGCGTATGCTCGACTCCCTCGTCATCCAGCACGATGATCTGCCGCGCTGTCACGCTGGTAACCTCGCCCGAGGCCTTCGCCAGCACGACCTGCCCGGAATCCTTCGCTACCTGCAGCTCGATGCCCGTGCCCACGATGGGCGACTGTGGGCGCAGCAACGGCACCGCTTGCCGCTGCATGTTCGCGCCCATCAGCGCGCGGTTCACGTCGTCATGCTCCAGGAACGGAATCATCGCGGCGGCCACGCTCACCGCCTGGCGCGGCGAGATGTCCATGTAGTCAATCCGCGTGGCGGATTCCTGCACGAAGGCGCTGGCGTGGCGCGCCAGCACGCGGTTGTTTTCGAAGTGGCCGTCCGGGTCGAGCGGCGCGTTCGCCTGGGCGATGACATAGCGCTCTTCGTCGTCAGCGATGAGGTAGTCCACATCGTTCGAGACGAATGGGCGAATGGCGATCTTCTGCGTCTTGAGCGCCTTCGCCAGCTTGGCGGCCAGCGCGTCGTCCACCTTCTCGCCCGCCTGCGCGATCACGTTTCCCTTGGCGTCGGGCACATCACGCAGCACCGTCCGCCCGATTAGCTCGGGGTTGTCGGCCTCCAGATTATGAACGACCTTGCGATAGGGTGTCTCGATGAAGCCATACGGGTTGATCTGCGCATAGGTCGCCATATTGCCGATCAGACCGATGTTCGGGCCTTCCGGCGTCTCGATTGGGCAGATACGGCCATAGTGCGAGTGGTGCACGTCGCGCACGTCGAATCCGGCGCGCTCACGCGAGAGGCCGCCGGGGCCCAGCGCTGAGAGGCGCCGCTTGTGGCCGATCTCGGCCAGCGGATTCGTCTGGTCCATGAACTGCGAGAGCTGGCTGCCGCCGAAGAACTCCTTCATCGCCGCAACCACCGGGCGAATGTTGATGAGCTGGTTCGGTGTCGCCTGCGAAGGGTCCTGCGCGATGGCCATGCGCTCTTTGACGACACGCTCCATGCGCAACAGACCCACGCGGAACTGCGACTGAATCAGCTCACCCACGCTGCGCACACGGCGATTGCCCAGGTGATCGATGTCGTCCTTTTTGCCATGCCCGTCATTGAGCTGCACCATGCGGCGCACGATGGCGACAACATCGTCCTGCGTGAGTGTGCGGATGGTCTGAGGCGTCGCCAGGTCCATCTTGCGGTTCAGCTTGTAGCGGCCCACGTTGCCCAGGTCGTAGCGGCGTGGCGCGTAGAACAGATTGTAGACGAGCGTCTCCGCGTTGCTTTCGGTCGCCGGGTCACCCGGGCGCAGCTTGCGATAGACCTCCAGCAGGGCGTCTTTCGGCGTCTTGACGGGGTCCTTGTCGAGCGTCGCCGTGATGAAGCGATGATCGCCTTCTTCGACGTCAGCGAAGGCGGCGAGAATGCCAGCGTCGGTCTTCAGGTCGGGCGTGTTCTCGGTCTTGCCAGGATCACGCTCGCCGATGGCTCCCATCGCGCGCAGCAGCGTCGTGATGGGAATCTTGCGCTTGCGGTCGATCTTGACGGAGAGCTGGTCCTTGTTGCTGGTCTCGAACTCCAGCCACGCGCCCCGATTTGGGATCAGCTTGGCGGCAAAGAGCGGGCGACCCGTCGCGAGGTCTTCTTCTGACGTGAAGTACACGCCGGGCGAGCGCACGAGCTGGCTCACCACCACGCGCTCAGCGCCGTTGATGATGAAGGTGCCTTCTTTCGTCATGAGCGGGAAGTCGCCCATGAAGATGTCTTTCTCGGTGATCTCGCCGGTTTCTTTATAGGTGAGCCGCGCCTTCACATACAGTGGGGCGGCATAGGTCGCGTCACGTTCGCGGCACTGCTCCTCAGTATATTTGGGCTGCTCGAAAGGATTCTCCGGGACGATGAACTCCAGCTTGAGACTCTTGCTTGTGAAGTCCTCGATAGGAGAGATCTCAGCAAAGAGCTCACGCAGCCCCTCGCGCTTGAACCACTCGAAGGAATCGAGCTGAACCTGAATGAGGTTGGGCATTGGGCGGATTTCTGGAATCCGCGCAAAGCTCACGCGCTCAGGGAGGGAGACGGCTTTGCTCAACGCCATGTGATGAATACTCCTCTCGCCAGTCGCCCTGCGATGCGGGCTGGCGCCCCCAGATCATGCTGGCCTCTCAGCCAGACGTTCGCCTCATCGCGCCGCCATGCCGCACCATCGCGCAGGGCGCAAAACGCCACACGCGAGGCTGGACATGAGTGCGCGCGAGACGCGCTGGGGACACTGCGCTTCAAACGGGTGAACCTGCCAGGTGCTCCTGGCGCCGAAACGACCCGATGACCGAATCTGACCTTCGGGATGGACTGGATGGAACCGAACGGACTGGGTAGAACTAGATGGACGGACGGATGCGTTGGGACACTGTGGCCGCGAGCCTGAGACGCGGAGCCGTGACTTGATGGGTCAAGGCCGCGCGAGGCCAACGAGCGCAGTGGCCGCCGAAGCGTGAAGTGGCTTCAGCCGACGGGCGCCACGCCAACAGGAGTGACATCCGCGGCATTGGGGATGACCTGTCGCGCCGGATGCTGCGAGCGGCGCAGCGTGAATCGATTGACGCGATGGATGACCTTGACGGAAGCGAGCGCCAGCGACATACTACTCATGGGCGCCACGAATGGCGACTGCGGAGGCCTGAATCGGGCTGCTAACCCAGCGGCCCGGATGCCGGGGATACGCGATACGCGCTCCGGGCGCATCGGGGAATGGTCACGCCGGCCGCTCCACACCAGAGCGGAATGTCCGACGCGCGGCTGAACGCAGAGTAGACCTCCCATCATAGAGGTCTCGTTGAGTCGTAGAGAGTCGCAGACCGTGCTCATCGCGCTTCTTTCCTGCCGATATGAGTGACATCGGATATCACTCACGGTTCGTCACAGGGCGCGGCCTACGGGGGACTTTCAGCCCACGAGCGTCACTCCACACCCCTGCGCACGCATAAGAGAGCATGCCCTCCATTCGTTCATGTTGAACGAGGACTTGCTCTATCGTGTATACTCAGGGCCGGAGAGATGTTGATTGCTCGTAGGAGTGGTCGCTCCGCATCCACGGGCCGGTGTCAGATTCGCTGGCGGCGCCTTGCGCTCACGCCCGTCGCTGGGCGCAAAATGCCGCAGGACGTGATTGTACCACAGCGCTGGGGGGCCGTCAAGGGTTTTGCGCGCCTTTTTTCTCCCCTCGATTTTTCCGCCGCCACTCCCGCGCCACACAGCAGCCATGAACGCCACGCGACCCCTCATTCTACTCTATCTGCATAATCTACATAGCCTGCGCATGCCTCAGTGGCTATGATTACACGGCGCGCCCTCATCGGCTGTCCCCTCGCTGATCAAGCGTGAAGAGGGCGACCCATGAGGGCGCATGGCGACTGTTAGCGACTGTTAGCGACTGTTAACAGTTGCCTGTGTTCATGGCGGGCTCGACTTTGTTGACGAAGTCGTTGTAGTTCGTCGCGTAGTGCATATTGCCGCACTTGTCCGAGGCGAAGTAGAAGTTTGGCGAAGCCGCTGGCGCCGCGCCGCCCTCGATCTCGGTCCAGTCCGGATTCGCGATAGGGCCAGGCGGCATGCCCGCCTGCGTGTACGTGTTGTAGGGACTGGTCGGCGCGACCTTGTTCGCGTCGCCGTTCACATTAGCCCACCACTTGCCGTCGGTCGGCGGGGTCTCCGTGTCGCGCGCATACTCAACCGACGGATCTGACCCCATCTTGTAGCCGACATCCGCTGTGCCCTGCTTTTCGATATTGAGGTAGCGGTTGTGGTAGGCCGACGCGACGCCCGCGTAGTCCGACATCTTGTTGATCTCGCGTATGGTGAAGGATGAGATGATGAGCGCGTCGTTCAGCGCCGTCACATCGTCTTTCGCGTCAGGATAGGCGGCGCGCATCAGGTCGAAGATGTTCTTGCCGTTGACCTGTGCGGCGTTCGTCCTGCACTGCTTGGCGTCGCTGAGGTAGGCGTCGGGCTGGCTGGCCGGGCCAGGGCAGAGCTCCTCGCCAAACTGGGTCAGCAGCTTCTCGACGACCGTTTTGGCGTCGGCGTTGTTGTAGAAGTAGTAGCCCGCAGGATAGAGATAGCCTTCGAGCGCGTAGGCGGTCTTCTTCGGCGTGGGCTGCTTGATGAACCAGTACTTCGTCCAGAGCTTCGTGCCGTCTGGCTCGACGCCGGTCTGCGCCATCTTCAGGAAGTCATCCGCGTTGAAGTTGGGGAGCCCCTGGAAGTACTTTGGATATTGCGTCGCGCGCAGCCCATCCGGGATGACGACGGCGACCTCATCTGGCTTGCCCACTTGCAGCTTCTGGATGATCGCATCCATCGTCATGCTGGGGTTGAGTTGATAGACGCCCTGCTCGATCCCACGGTCGAGCTTTTTGTAGCGCGCCCACGCCCGGAAGAGCAGCGCGTTGCGGATCAGTCCATCATTTTGCAGGCGCTGGGCCACGCTAGCGGTGGTGTCGCCGCTCTTCACCTCAAAGTTGACAACGGTCGAGACATGTTTATTGGCTGGCTGGAAGATGTCCAGCGCGGCGGTGGCGCCAACGAAGCCCACCACCAGCGCCACAAGCGTGAGGAAGACTACGGCAACGCGGGCGGACCCTTTCATGGGCGCTCGTCCTCCTGTTGGTCATATCGTTCAGACGCGGTACGCGCGCCTGTGTCTCGTGACTCTTGTTCCTGGCGGCTTCGAAGCTCGCGCTCGCGCCGCCGCTGCTCCAGCACATCTTCGAGGATGACCGCAGCCGCTTCGGAATCGATACGTTCGCGCATGCGCTCCGGACGCACGCCCGCCTCGCGCAGCCGCTCTTCAGCGCGCACGCTCGACAGCGTCTCGTCGGCGTAGATGAGCGGCGCCTTGATGCGGCGGCGCAACCGCTCGGCGAACGCCTGAATAGCCCGCGCCTGCCCGTGCAGCTGCCCATCGAAGCTGATCGGCAGCCCGACGACCACCAACTGCGCCTGTGCGCGGGCGATCTCCTGGGCGACTGCGTCGAGCGCGGCGGCGCTGGATTTGCGGCGTATCATTGGATGTGGCGTGGCGACAAGCTCCAGCTCATCGCTCGTCGCGACACCGATACGCGCTTCACCAATATCCAGGGCGACGATCACCACCTGCATGCGCTCCTGCTATGCGCTTTTCTCCGAGAGCGCCGCGGCGCGAATCCGACGGCGCGAATCCGACATAGCATATCATGGCGGCCCGCCAGCCGACCGAGCACGGGTTCACCGCCCGACGCCTTCAGTGGGGCAGGAGCGCAAGGCAGGCGCCATCTACACCGATGGCGCCTGGATCGAGGCTGTGTGAGCCGTTGGCGCGCGCTCTCGGCGGCGCTCACGGGCTGCCCTACCAGGAAGTCCTACTCATCTGAGGAGGCGCAGACCTCGGCGCGTAGGTATGGTAGACTCGTTGAACAAGCGCCTATCGAGCGCCGATCCGCTGATGGAGCGCAGAGCCAGGCGCCTGCAAGGGCCAGGACCGCTCGACAGGCCTGCCACACGGCTGTACGCCTCGGGAGGAGTGACGTATGACCCCGTTCTGGATTGTCATTATCGCGCTGGGTGTCCTCGCAGCCATCGTCAATTTCGCGATCGCAGCCGCACGGCGCGGCGCCCCTATGGTCGTCGCCGTCCGTGTGCTGGCGGGGCTGGTGAGCCTGGCCGCGTCGGCGGGCATCGTCGTAGGCAAAGAGGCCAGCCTTGTGCCAGTGATTCTGCCCTGGCCGCTCAAGTTGATCTCCGCTGGCGTGTTCGTCTTCGCCGTGATGTTCGTGCCATCCGTCATCGGCAAGAACAGCGCCGAGTCCGAGGTGACGCTGCAGCAGCGCGCCGCCCGCCCGGTGAATGCGACCGTGCGGCTGCGTGAGCAGGGCGCGGATCCCTGGGTCAACTAAGCGCGGATACGCTTGCACTGACCTCGACTGACCTCAGCTGGCCAGCGACATCCCTGAGACATCCCTGCGAGCAGATGGACCGATAGGCGCAGCCGCCCGTCGGTCCAGTTGTATGTACGGGCGCGCGACCGCCACCCCGTTCGTTGTCGCTATTCCATTGCGAGTGCGCGCCAGATGCGTCAGACGCGTCAGCGCCGCGAGGCTGAAGCATGGCTGAAGCATGGCTGAAGCATGGCTGGCGCGAGGCTGAGAGGCTGGCGCGAGAGGAGAACGCATGGCCATCAGCGAAGGCGCGCTTCGCGCCCTGCTCTCGGCTCATCTCGGGCCGAGAGTCGCTACCATGACGCTCTCCCCTGTCGCGCCAGAGAGCCGCGAGCAGCGATTCCTGGCGCGCGGCGAGGACGGTATGTCGCTCGACATCCACCTCTATCCGAGCGGCGAGCGCGAAATGGCGCGACGGGAGACGGCTGGCCTGACGCTTGGTGGCGCGGTGGGGCTGGCGCCCGCGCTCATCTTCGCGGGCGAAGCTGGCGATGCGTACGGTCTGGAGCCAGGCGGCTGGCTGATCATTGCGCAGACGCCGCATGGCGAGACGCTGGGCCATCGCCCGCTGAGCGATGGCGAGATGGATGGCTGGCTCTTCCTGTTGCTGACGCTGCATCACCTCCGTCCTACGATGGCTGAGCAGCCTTCCAGCATGAGCGCCGATCCGAGCGCCTGGTGGGCGCGCATCCAGCCCCTATGGGAGTCATGCCGCGTGGCGTATGCCGCCCCGTCGTTCGCGCCGCTGCTGCGCGGGCTGAGCCAGCTTCACGCGATCACGCACGTACGCATCGAGACGAATCGTGGGCTATGGGATGGCATGACCCGACGCCCGTGCCACGGCAACCCTGCCCCGGGGCGCCTCATCAAGGACGGCGCCCGGCTGACATTGACGGAATGGAGCGGATTCGGGCTGGGTGATCCCGCCATCGAAGTGGCGCGAGTGGGGGCGCTGGCCGCGCTCTCTGGCGAGCTGTCCACCGCGCAATATACGCGCTTCATCGCCGCCTATCTCGATGGCATGCGCGACCTGCGCGACGCGACGTTGGAGGAGCGGCTGCGCGTCTTCGCCTCCGTCGCGCCGATGGGCTTCACGCTGACGGCGCTAGCCACCCTCGCCCAGCCCAGCGCCGTCTCACCCTCCGAGCGCCGCGGCCTTATCGCCCAGACTGTGCGCGCGCTACTCTGGTCACAGGATGCGCTCGGCGTCGCTATCGGCGATCCCGCTGGCCTGCTCGCGCCGCTGGGGTAGCCAGCGCGTCCCATCCCGCCATCGCCTGGCGCGCTACGATGATGGGAGGCGTCGTCACGCGCCGGAGTAGCCAGGGATGGTGTTCTCCCAGAACAACAGGCTGAGCGCGATAGGAACTGGGTCACTCATCGCCGCGGCCAGCGGCCCAGCATAGCCCGTGGAGCCGGTCGCAGTCGTAGATGTTGCGGTAGGCGTGGGGGTATCGGTCGCGGTCGCCGTAGGCATGGCGGTAGGCATGGCGGTCGCCGTGGCTGTTGCCGCTGGTGTGACGGTGGCGGTGACAGTCGATGTAGGTGATGGAGTCGCGGTCGGCGCGGGACCGACGGGCGCAGACTCACTGCCCAGCAGGGTTGGCAGCGTCACGGGGACCAGCCCGCGCGCATGCAGTCCGGCGAGGATGTACGGCAGCGCGGCCGCTGTCTGCTCACGCGCCGCTGGCCCATCATGCAACAGGATGATCGAGCCAGGTCTCACCTGCGACAGCACGCGCTGCACGATGACCATCGTTCCTGGACGCGACCAATCTTGCGGGTCCACATTCCAGTTGATCGTCGTCAGGCCAAACGCGCCAGCCTGGGCGACGATGCCAGAGTTGACCGCGCCATATGGTGGACGCCAGAGCCACAGGCAGACACCTGGACCCAGGTCGGCATGTAGCTGCTGGATCGTCGTACCCAATTCGTTGGCCCGCGCAGCCGGCGAGAGCAGCCGCATATCGGGGTGATCCCAGGTATGCACACCGATCGCGAAGCCATCCGCCGCCTCGCGCTGAATCAACCACGGGTACGCGCGCGCATATTGCCCCAGCACGAAGAAGGTCGCCGGCGTATGTGATTGCTCCAGGAAGGAGATAATTGGCGGCGAGGAGAACGGCGTCGGACCATCGTCGAAGGTGAGCGCCACCATATTCGTGGCCGGCCCGCCATAGCTCGACGCGCTGGTGATGACGTTCGTTCGGGGTCGGGGCGCGCCGCCACCCGGGCAGCCCTGACCCGCGCCACCGCTCCATCTCCCCGTGTAGCTCACTGGATATGATCCCGTTCCCGTCACGCTGTGGCCGGACGCATGGGTCGTCGTGGGCGAAGCGGTCGGCTTGCGCGTTTGCCCTGAGATAGCCGCGATGGAACCGCTCGCGGGCTCGATCGGGCCAGGTGGGATGGTAGCGATATCGCCGAAACCCTCGGGTTGGAGCGGCGGCTGCCGTAGCACGGCGATACCGTTGATAGGATTGAACGACTGCCACCCACTCTCGACCAAACTCGCGGCGACGCTCACCACTGTGACCAGAGCCAGCAGCGTGATGGCGCCCTGTGCCGCCAGCCGATTGCCACGCCTCCCGCGCGCGCCACGCCGCCGTGTGGACGGCCGCTTCTCCGTGATCGGCGCGGTGATCGGCGCGGACGACTGATCCGCGCCCGCGGGCGACCCACCGCTATCGCCGGTGTCCTCCATGCTGTTCCCCCCAAAGTCTCGGCGCACAGAATGCGGCTCCCTCGCTGTGAGCCGTGCTGACTATACCTGACTGGCGGCAAGGGGGAGAAGTAGACAACGTCACACTTTCGTCTCATTGGGCTCACGAGGCTCACGAGGCTCACGAGGCTCACAGCGTGGCTGAGGCGTGGCCGAGGCGTGGCCGTTACGAATGACTCTCCCATGCCTCTCTTGACAACGAGTAAAATTAGATATATATCAAATTAGATGTATGTACAAGAAAGTGAGGGTATCCGGTGGCGAACGACGATTCGGATGAACAACGCGACAGCCGTTCTGAGGTCCTGTCAGAGAGCCCAGAGGCGCGCATGGCTCTGCTGCTCAGCGCGCTCAAGACGCTGGCGGACCTGAGCCGTCTGCGCATCATAGGCGCGCTGGCGACCGAAGAGCGAACGGTGGAGGAGCTGGCTGATCTGCTCGATCTGAAAGCGCCAACCGTCTCGCATCATCTGACGCGGCTGCGCGCGCTCGGCCTAGTGGAGACGCGGGCTGACGGCGTCACGCGCTGGAATCGCCTGCGGGTAGACGGACTGGAGCGATTGGCAAAGATGCTGACCGTTCCAGAAGTGATCGCGACCCTGGCCGCTGACGTGGAGGGCGCAACCTGGGAACGCAAGACCCTGCGCGACTATCTGGACGGCGAGCGGCTGAAGGAGATTCCCGCGCAGCTCAAGAAGCGCCAGGTCATCCTGCGGTGGCTAGCGGAGCAGTTTGCGTGGGAGCGAGAGTATAGTGAGGCTGAGGTCAATGAGACGCTCAAGCGGCGGCATCCGGACAGCGCGACTCTGCGCCGCGAGCTGATCGGCGCGCGACTGCTGGCGCGCGACCACGGCCGCTACTGGCGCACTGAACCGCTGACCGACGAGGCGCTAGTGAGGCTCGCGCACAGCCTTGAGTGGGGCCGCATCTACACGCCCGACGAGCTCACCATCGCCGTCCGCCAGCACACGCGCGACACCGACTCCGCTCGTCGAGAGTTGCTGGCGCGCGGCGCCCTGGCGACCGAACGCGACCGGTACTGGCTGGCGAAGCCACCGGAGGAGCGCCTCTCGTGAGCCAGGGCGCCGGAATCCGGCCAGCGCGCCGAGAGCCCATCGCAGCACGACGCCCGATCACACGCTAGGTCGCATCCAGTGCGTTGCTCACGCTCGTCTCCCCGCGCGCACTGGGCGCGCTCGCAGGCGGGCTAATCCTCTGCGCCGGACTGATGGCCCTCGCCATGCGCTCATTCATGCGTGAGCCAGCGACTGTGATGGGCTGAGAGTCTGCGCACCTCCCACGCGAACATCTGATACCCACTTGTGATACCCACTTGTGAGATGTCCGCCGCCTTTTGTGACGTAGCTGCGATGCTGCTATGCGCTGGTACGTCCATCGTAGAAATGCCATGCGGACGAAGCCGGTGCTTCGCACTCCTGACTGGGGGGATGTCCCACCCTATACGCCGCAATAAGACGCAGGTGCACTGCTGACTGTCGGGTCACGAGCGGCTGAGAGCGTGAAGGAGAGTCCCATGCGGCAGCATAGTTTGATCGATCACGGGTCTGACCCGCTCGACCTGGAGGCCTCTCTCAGCGTCTTCGCACAGTCTGACGGCGCGACGGCTCCATCGTCTGTTGTCATCCAGACGCCCGATCAGCGCGTGCGCGTCTTTGTTAGTTCAACGTTGGACGAGCTAGGACCTGAACGAGTCGCTGCGCAGACTGCCATTCGTCAACTACGTCTCATTCCGGTCCTGTTCGAGCTTGGCGCTCGACCGCATCCCCCGCGTGACCTCTACCACGCCTATCTGAGCCAGAGCGCTATCTTTGTTGGCATCTACTGGCAACGCTACGGCTGGGTGGCTCCCGGCATGACGATCTCGGGCCTCGAAGACGAATATGTGCTCGCGCAGGGCAAGCCGAAGCTCATCTACATCAAAGCTCCCGCTCCGATGCGGGAGTCTCGCCTACAGGACCTATTAGACCGTATACGCAACGAAGATGTAGCCTGCTACCGCCGCTTTTCAACAGCGGAGGAACTGCAGGAACTGCTACAGGATGACCTGGCGGTATTGCTGACTGAGCGCTTCGAGCAGGCGCGACTGGTACGTGAAGTAAACGCATCTGCAACGGAGGCGCTAGATCTGCCTGTGGGTACCGTTACCTTCCTCTTTACTGAGATTGCGGGGTCCACCAGCCTGATGCAGCAACTAGGTCCAGAACGTTACGCCGCTGTACATACCGATCACCGGCGGTTGGCGCGTACAGCGTTTGCTGCCCATAGTGGCCGCGAGGTAGATGCGTCAGGTGATAGTTTCATTATCGCCTTTGCGCGCGCACCCGACGCGGTAGCCGCCGCCGCCCAGGCGCAGGTAGCGTTGGCAGGTCATCCGTGGCCGGAGGAAGGGATTCCGCATGTGCGGATGGGGTTGCATTCAGGCGCCGCGTACCTATTGGACAACCATTATGTGGGGCTGAGCGTCCGCCGGGCAGCGCTCATCGCGGCTAGCGGACATGGGGGGCAGGTGCTGCTCTCAGATGCTACCCGGGCGCTTGTGGAGCATGAGCTACCTGCGGACGCGAGCCTGCGTGACCTCGGGCTGTGCCAGCTCTATGATCTGCAACAGCCCGAGCATCTCTTCCAACTCGTGCTACCCCAATTAGCCACCGACTTCCCTCCGCTCAACACGCTTAACACGCTCGATACGCTCGGTCGCCACGCTCATAACTTGCCTGTTCGGTCTACCCCGCTGCTTGGACGCGAGCAAGAGGTGGCCGCTATCCTCGCCCTCCTGCGCCGGGACGACATCAGGCTTGTCACACTCACTGGCCCGGGTGGTGTCGGCAAGACGTGGCTTGCGGCACAGGCAGCCGAGGAACTCGCAAACACCTTTGATGATGGTGCCTGGTTTGTAGGACTTGCGCAGCTAACTGATCCTACCCTGGTGGCGCCCACAATCGCTCGTGCGCTCGGCATCCAGGAGACTGGAAGCGCCTCCATTGGTGACGGACTCCGCCAACATCTGAAGCGGCAGCGCCTGCTCCTGCTCCTCGATAACTGTGAGCAGGTCGCGGCAGCCGCGCTGGAGGTGACCGATTTGCTCGCAAGTTGCTCTAAGCTGAGTGTGCTGGCCACGAGTCGCGTCGCATTGCATGTGCAGGGCGAGCGTGAGATGCCAGTCGGGCCATTAGCGCTTCCGTCCACACGGCGACTACGAGGAACGCGTGTCACACCTGAGCGACTGCTTGAGGCGCCAGCGGTAGCGCTCTTTGTCGCGCGGGCGCAAGCGCACCGGCCAGACTTCCGGTTGACAGAGGCAAACGCGTCAGCAGTCATGGAGATTTGTGCCCGGCTTGATGGGTTGCCCCTGGCTATCGACCTGGCCGCTGCCCGCGTCAAGCTGCTGCCGCCTCGACAACTGCTCGCCCGTCTGGAACGTAGCCTGCCGCTTTTGACCGAAGGGCGGCGTGACCTGGAAGCACGACAGCGGACGATGCGTAACGCAATCGCCTGGAGTGAGAACCTCCTATCATTGGAGGAGCAGCGCCTCTTCCGGCGCCTGGCGGTGTTCGTCGGGGGGGTTACGCTGGAGGCCGCCGAGGCAGTCTGCGCACAGCCACCAGGGGCCGAGCCTCTGGGGATAGATGTGCTGAGGGGACTCGAGGTGTTGGTGGACCAGAGCCTGCTGCAGCCATGGACCGGGAGTGGGGGCGGACAAGCGGAAGAAGAGGAAACTTACGCCGAGGCGCGCTTCCGGTGGCTCTACGTTGTTCGTGAGTATGCGCAGGAGCAGCTGGAGGCCACCGACGACGCCATGGCAATACGCACAGCGCACGCGGCTCACTACCTGGCGCTTGCCGAGCGAACCGAGCCAGAGCTGCGGGGAGCGGGTCAGCAAGGGGAGGAGTGGCTGAAGCAGGTAGGACGCGAGTACGACAACGTACGAGCAGCGCTGGAGTGGCTACGTGATCGGCGGGAGGTAGCTCTTGGTTTGCGCCTGGCTGTGGGCATCGGAGACTATTGGATTGCCCACAGCCACTTCAGCGAGGGGCGAAACTGGCTCAAGGAGCTGCTGGCCATGGCGCCGCAGGGCATGGCAGCCGACACGGAGGCGGATATCCCGGCTGTAGTGCAGGCGCAGGCAAGAGCGCTCCTCGGCACACTGGCGGCCCTGCTAGGCGATGACGAGACAGCTGCCAGCCAGTTGGAGGCTGCGCTGGCGCTGGGGAGAGCGTTGAAGGACCGGCGGGCGGTCGTCTATGCGCTGGGTTCGTTAGGTGACCTGGCGCGCGTCCAGGGAGACGCGGAGCGCGCGGCAGCTCGCTACGACGAGATGGCAATGATCGCCCGTGAGGTGGGTGGGCCTGCGAGTGTCGCCCAGGCGCTGGGAGGTGAGGGCTTAGCCGCCTACGAACGAGGTGAGTGGACTCGCGCGGCGGCGCTCCTGGGGGAGGAGTTAGCTATTCATCGGACACGGCGCGAGCTGGACTCTATGGGTTTGTGTCTCTGGCTATTGGGGGTGGTAGCGCTCCATCAGGCGCAGCCAACTTCTGCGATGGCGCGACTGCGAGAGGCTGTGTCGCTGGCCCAGGCGTTGGGCAACCATGATGGTCTCGCGTATGTGCTGGAAAGTCTGGCATGGGGCTCCGCAATGGTCGGCTCTCGAGAGCGTGCGGCGCGGCTTCTGGGCGCCGCGGCAGCGCAGCGCGAAGCGCTGGGGCAGACCAGATGGCCGCATTTCCGGGAGGAAGTCGAGACCGAGGTGGCAGCGACGCGCGAGGCGCTAGGCGAGGAGCGATGGGCAGAGGCCTATGCGGTCGGCGCGGCGCTCTCGTTAGATGAGGCCGTGGCCGAGGCGCTTGAAGAATCCGTATGAGGGCAGATGGGCCTGCCCTCCGCGCCATGTAGCCCTATGGCCCATTGCACCCAAGAGGAGCACGCTTGGGCGTACTCATTCATGCGTGAGCTAGCGGCTGTGATGGGCTGAGCGCCTGATCCGGTGTGCTACTATCTGACTGATATCCTCCCGAAAAACGGGCGCGGCGGCGCTGCCGCTCGTGGGAGGGCAGGTAGTCAGAGAGAGCCAGCGCGGAGCCAGAGAATGGAAGACTCAGCAAGCCAGACCCAGCCTCCGAAAGATGACGAGCGGCAAGCCGCCGAGCGGCGACCCAGCTCACGCGGCGCCCAGCATGCCTGGGAGATGGAGCAGGCGCGCAGACGCGCTGTCCGCGACATCGTGGAGCAGCGCATCCAGGAGGCGCGTGAAGAGGGCAAGTTCGACAACCTTCGTGGCGCTGGCAAGCCGCTCCGTCTGGATGACGACATCTGGGCGGGCGACAAAGCGCTGGCGTACCACCTGCTCAAGAGTAACGATGTCTCACCGCAGGAGCTGGAGCGCGGTCGCGAGGTCGATATGGAGCTGACCCGCGCGGAAGAACCTGTGCGGGCGCTGCGTCACTATCGCGACACCCTGCGCTCGCGGCGATACGTCTTCGCGAGTGATCGCCGCGCCTACAATCTGCAGCATGCGGCCACCGAGCGACGCTACGCTGAGGCGCTGCGCGCCATCAACAGCAAGATACTGAGCCTGAATATTATCGCCCCGCCCGCGCTGCATCGTCGCCTGATCGATGTCGAGCTGCGTCTCGCGGCGTTCCGCGACGAGTTTCCGCCGATGGATGAGGCATGAGATGCGATTGTGGCGCCTCGGGCGTCGCATCGAAACCGTGAGGAGATCGCTTTGGGCATGTCGCTGCGCCGTGGGCCAGGCTCGCATCCTGGCCTCTTTACTGATATGTATCATCCCGACGCCGCCTACGTGAGCTGGGTGACGGGACGCAATGGCATGACCACCTTCGATCTCTACGCACGCTCGGCGCCCTTCGATGGCGGCTATCTGCTCGTCGCCGGGCTGGAGGCTGCGCTGGAGTTCGTCGAGGCGTTCCACTACGAGCCGGATGAGCTGGCCTTTCTCGCGCGTATTCGCGACTATGATGCCGCCTTCCTCGATGAGCTGTCCACGCTGCGCTTCACTGGCGACATCCACGCCATGCCCGAGGGCAGCGTCGCCTTCCCGAATGAGCCGCTGCTGCGCGTCACCGCGCCCTTCCGTGAGGCTGTGCTGATGGAGGCGGGACTGCTCCAGGCCGTCAACCTCGCGACGCTGGTGGCGACCAAAGCGGCCCGCATCGTCCACGCTGCTCAGAGTCGCCGCGTCTCGGAGTTCGCCTTCCGTCGCGCGCAGAATCCATTGGTTGTCGCGCGCTCATCCTCGATTGGCGGCGCGTCGAGCACATCATTGCTGGCGGCGGCGTTCGAGTATCGCCTGCTCGCGACGGGCACCGTGCCGCATGCGCTCATCCAGCTCTTCCCATCCGAAGAAGAGGCGTTTCTGGCAGTAGCGCAGTCCTTCAATCGCTATACCCTGCTGCTCGACACCTACAATCCTCGTCGCGCCATCCACACAGCCATCGCCGTCGCCAGGCGCATCAGCGACGAGCTGGGCCATACCCTGGCGGCTGTGCGGCTCGACAGCGGCGACATCGTCGCTGACAGCCAGTATGTGCGCGCGCAGCTCGCTCAGGCCGGCATGGGCTCGGTGCGCATCCTCGCCAGCGGCGACCTCGACGAGTTCGAGATCGTCGACTTGCTGGCGGCGGGAGCCGAGGTGGACGCCTTTGGCGTGGGAACGGCGCTCGGCGTGGGCGCGGGTAACATGGCGCATGGCGTGAGTGGGTCCACCCTGGGCGGCGTCTACAAGGAAGTCTGGTATGTGGACGAAGATGGCAGCGAGCATCCCAAGCTGAAGCTGGCGGCGGAGAAGACGACCTGGCCGGGGCGCAAGGTCGTCTATCGGCATCCTGGATGGGAAGAGGATGTCGTGCAGCTAGAGACCGAGCCAGCGCCCGCTGGCTATCAGCGCGTGCTGCGTCCCGTCATGCGGCAAGGGCGTGTCATCCCCGGCAGCCTGCCGCCGCTCTCGGAGATCTGGGAGCTGGCGCAGGCGAATCTGCGCGCCCTGCCCGAGCGCTACCAGGCGCTCAAGGTCAGCGATCCGTACCCCGTGCGCTACAGCGAGGCGCTGCGCTCCCTGCGCATGGAGGCGATCCGCGAAGTGACATCGCGCTCAGGCGAAGCGGATGGCGCTACCGCTGATACGCCCACAAGCGAAGATCGTCGTCCCGATGATCTTCGCGCTGGCGCATCCCCCGCAAGCGAGGGACGATAGCGGCGAGCGCGGGGAGCCAGCTAGACATACGTCTCGTCAACATAGCACCAGCGCCAGTCTTCATCAGGCTGGAACGACTGCATGATGGGATGCTGCGTGGCATGGAAGTGTTTTGTGGCGTGCTTGTTCTTGCTGGAATCGCAGCAGCCGACGTGGCCGCATTCAAGGCACATGCGCAGGTGCACCCAGCTATCGCCAGTCTTCAGGCAATCTTCGCAGCCATTCGCGCTGGGTGTCACGTCGCGAATCTGATCCAGATGTGTACAGGTCGTCGCCATGCCGTGTCTCCTCTGGCCATCCGTGTCGATCAAACTATTTCATCCATTTGACCATGACTAGCTATGACTGACTGTGACGCCGTCAGCCGTGCGCCTACCGGGAGCGCCTCGCGGGATATGGACTCCGCAGGCGTCGCGCGAGCGTCCGGAAGCCCGGACCTTCGATCAACAGCGCCGCCATCACCGACGAGGCCAGCGCCAGCGCCGCGCCGACCAGCGTCACCACGCGGAACGCGTTCAGGAATGCCAGATCAATCGCGCGCCGAATGGCCGCAGCCGCAGCCGGACCCGTACCCGCTGGAGCGTGCGCGCCCCCGAGCAGCGCACGCTGGGCATCGAGCGCGCGCTGCAGCTCCGGACTCAGATGCAGCGCCGCCAGATTCGCGTCAAATGCGGGATTGAAGACGGCTACGAAGATCAGGTTCATCACCGCGATGGCGATCAGCCCAGCCGAGCGCGACACCGCGTTGTTGATGCCCGACGCCGCGCCCGATTGCTCGACCGGCGCGGCGTTCATCACCGAGGTCGTCAGCGGCGCGATGACCAGCGCCATGCCAAGGCTCAGCATCAGCACCGCTGGGAAGAACGTTACCCAGTAGCTGCCGCCGATGCCGGGCGCCGCGAAGAGCGCGAAGCCGATCGCCGCCAGAATCGTGCCACTCACCAAGGGAATCTTTGCGCCAATGCGCTGGATCAGGCCGCCCGACCAGCGCGAGAGCAGGAAGATCGTGATAGTGAATGGCAACAGCGCTGCGCCAGCTTGCGCCGGAGAATAGCCCTGCGTCTGTTGGAGGTTGAACGGCAAGAAGTAGAGCGCGCCGCCGAGCGCGCCATAGAGCAGCAGCGTGAGCAGGTTGGCGCCCGTGAAGGTGCGCGAGCGGAAGAGGCCCAGCGGCATCATGGGAGCCGGACTCCGCATCTCGACCAGCGTGAACGCCGCCAGGGCGCCGACGCCGACGATGAGAGCGGCGATGACGAGGAGTGAGCCGAAACCGATCGCGCTCGCATCGATCAGCCCAATGACCAGCGCGCCAAGGCCGATGGTGGCTAGCGCCGCGCCCTGCCAGTCGAGCGGGCCAGTGATATTGGTATCACGGCTCTCCGCGACGCGCCAGAACGTAATCACCAGCGCCACCACCGCGATTGGCGCGTTGATGAAGAAGACCCAGCGCCACGAGAGTGTCTGCACGAGCCAGCCGCCCAGCACCGGACCCAGCGCCGTGGTGATCGTCGTCCATGCCGACCACGCGCCAATCGCCGCGCCACGCCGCCGCTCATCGAAGGTCGCGCTGATGATCGCCAGACTGCCCGGGACGAGCAGCGCTCCGCCAACACCCTGCGCGGCGCGCGCGATGATCAGCGTCAGGATGTTGGGCGCGAAGCCGCAGGCCATCGATGCGAGCGTAAAGACGACGATGCCTATCATATAGATGCGCTTGCGGCCCAGCCGATCGCCCAGTGAGCCGCCGACGAGTATCAGCGCGCAGAGAAACAGCGAGTACGCCTCGATGACCCATTGCACATCTGTCGAGCTAGCTCCCAGTTCTCGCTGAATGCTTGGCAGCGCGACGTTGACGACTGTGCCATCGATGAACGACAGGCTCGACCCGAGAATCGTCGCTACGAGCGCCCAGGTTGGATTGAATGTCGTTCCAGTATATCGTTTGCTGCGTATGATTTCCGCATCACACGTCGGCTTGACCGGAGTGTTCATGCGATTCTCCTCTCGCAATTCACGATCCATCGCAGCCTCAAGAAAGTGGTAGCTTTTCCCTCATCCAGCAGACATAATGCATCCATCATGCGGCATAATAGAGAGAGCGACGAGAGCGCGCTGGTCGGGCCACTTGCCCAGGAGTCTTCCGCGTCTTTCTTCGTTTGCCCCATCCGATTCCTTCGATCGCATCATTTGATCGCATCATCGCACAACACATTCGGTGATCGAGCGTCGTTTTCGCGCAAAGGCGCGGGCGGGCGAGAGCGTCTCCGCGCGGCAGTATTCAGTCAGGCCGGGCGACCGATCCATCATCAGTAGTCTGGACCTGTGAGTTGTCGCTCTGCAGGGCTGCTACCATACGCGCGTTGCGCATGCTGAGCGCCGTGGGCATAGAGAGCGGTAGAGGGTGTTCGCGGACAGCGCGACGCCAACGGCATGTGATGGGGTCAACAACCAAGTGTTCGTTAGAGATATAGCGAGTATTGTTTGCGAAGTCAAGCAGTTGCGCGAGGGTAGAGACATGTCCACATACTCGTCACTGTCCTTCGCTGATATGGGGGACGAACTGACGCCGTCACAGGCGACGGCGTGGCTGGGACTTCTGGCGACGCATACGGCGATCACTCGGCAACTCGACGCAATGTTGCGCGCATCCCATCAGATGGGGCTTTCCGCATACGAGGTGTTGCTGCGGCTGGCGCGTGCGCCGTTGTGTCGCCTGCGCATGTCTGAGCTAGCCGCCGCCGCCCCGCTGACCTTGAGCGGCATCAGCCGCATGGTCGACCGCCTGGAGCGCGACGGGCTCGTCAAACGCGAGGCCAGCGCAGAGGATGGACGCGTCGCCTGCGCCACCCTGACGAATGATGGCATCGCCCGATTGCAAGCGGCGCATCAGACCTATCTCAATGGCGTGCGCCGTCTGTTTCTCGATCACTTCAGTGAGCAGGAGCTAGAGACGCTGAACCTGTGCTGGCGGCGGCTAGGCGTCTGCCCTTAGGCAGTTCCGTGATCGAATCCAACCGATAGCAACTCAGCGTCAATAGACATGCGCCTTCCCGAACGCCATACACTGCGGCGCCACGCATAGACAGAGTCAGGGCATAGTGGCGCAGCGGGTGTTGATGTGCTTTGGATGGGTGGTCGCGCCGTTGCGTCGTCAACGCTGTGGCGCCTGCCAGCGGCGCCTTCGCTCGGCGCAGGGATGGCTAGCGGCGCTGGCAGGGAGGGAATGTGAGGGTGTGACGGGCAAGCGATGACAAAACTGCGGTGTGAGCTCAACGCAGATCAGGGGTACGGTGCAAGAACCTCAATAACCACTCCAACCACCCAACCCACGTACCCGGCAAAACGTGGCCTATCCTGCGCGCGCTTGAGCGGCTGCAGGTTCTACCCGTTGCGGTATCCCAACCAAACTTTCCGCGCACTGCAAAGCGCGAACGCAGCATGCGGTGAGCATCTACGCATTCAACGGGAGCGGGGTGTTTCTGTTATGCCCATGTATGCCCATTCAGGGGCAAGCCCCCGACGAATGCTGTGGCGCCACTTCCACTGCGAGATCATCGCGAGTTCATCACGATGAGAAGAACGATGAGAAGAGCGGCAATCCACGCCTCTTGATGACAGATGGCGACAGAAGCGGACGATAGATTGACTCCGGCGCGCGCGCTCCCTTGACAGCGACTCGCCTCTTCTTGACTTAATGGAACATATGTTCTATATGCGGGAGGGCGCTATGTCTCGAGGAGTCGGCTGTGCGAGTAGCGGATGCGGCGCCTCCATGCCCTTCACGCCTGACGCATGGCGCCCCTTTGTCCACGCGCATGAGACGGGGCAACCGCTCTATACGCCTGACGATGCCGAGGCGCGGTACTATCTGTGTCTCCTCGTCCACCCCGACGGTGGCGCTGACCAGGGGAAGCGGTCTCGGGCGGACCTGACGGCGCCTGATGTGGATGAGCGGCTGCTCGCGCTCTGCCACCAGACGACAACACGTGTTGAGCGCATCGCCCTCGGCGGTGGCAGAGATGGTGGCAGAGATGGTGGCAGAGATGGCGCTTGGCGAAATGGCCTCCCTGGCGCCGCGCTCGATCTGGGCCGTTGTGGCGCCGACGAGGCGCGACAGGTGGCTCTCGAGCTGCAGACACGACTGAGGCGTGAGGGCTGGCGCGTCGTAGCGGCGGGCATCGGTCCGGCGTTGACGATCGCGGAGCTAGCGGTGTTGGCGACGCTCGCCAGCGCTGACACGACGGGCACGACGGGCACGACGGACGAGACGCGCGAGGCTGAACCTGCTGACATCAACGCCTGTCGCATTACGCCGGCGTTGGTGGAGATGTGGCTGCGCTGCCAGCCAGTGCGCCTGCTCGCGCGACTCGACCCGACGCGCGCGCTTCCCCTGGCGATTGTCGAGCGGCTGGAGCGCTATGGACTGCGCACGTTAGGACAGGTGGCGCGGCTGGCTGCGCGTGACCCGCAGGCGCTGCGTCGCCACTTTGGCGCGGTGGCGGGCGCGCAGCTCGCCGCGCTTTGTGTGGGACGGGACCTTCGTGCGCTCCAGCCAGCTGTCATCCCGGCGTCCGTGTCCGTGCGTCTGCGCCTCTCAGCGGCTGGAGCGGATGGAGCGGATGGAGCGGATGGCGTGGGCGCTGACCAGGCGCTCGCGGCGCTTCCATCGCTCGCGCAGCGGCTGGAGCGACGGCTGGAAGCGCAGGAACAGGGAGGACAGGGAGGACGGGGAGGGCAGCGCGGACATGATCTGCAGCTCCAGGTTACCTGGGAGACGGGCGCCGTCACTCAGGCGCGTCGGCGGCTGGCGCGTCCTCTTTGGCGGCGGGATGAGCTTGCTGAGGCGACGCGCGCGCTGCTCATCTCGCAGTTCGCCCCACAAATCTCTCGGCAGCTCTCTCCGCAGCGCACGGTGGCTGATCAGCGCGATGACCACGCTGCGGGAGATGAGCCATCCTCGCCGCGGATCCTCGCGCTGACGCTGACACTGGGCGATCTCTCGCCGCGTCCTCAGGCGCGCCCAATGCGCCTCTTCGATGCGGGCGACGCTCCCGCGCATGAGTACGTAGATGCCCAGGAACGGCGCGAGCGGCTGGACCGGCTGGACCGGCTGGAACGGCTCATGGTCGAGGTCAGCGCGCCGTTGACGCGGCGCTATGGCGCGCCAGCCCTCTATCGTCTGGAGGCTGCGCGGCCAGACGCTATCCTGCCAGAGGAGCGCCTCCAGCTCGTTCGCTTCGATGGCCTCCGCAACTCTGAGAGCGCTGACCCTGAGCAGGGCAACCCCTCCAGAGCCGCCATGTCCATGCGACCCGAACGACCTATGCGACCTATGCGTCGCGCCGCTCCTGGGGCGAGTGATACACAGGCGGGCGATGTACAGGCGGGTGCGGGCGTGACGCCGCCGCAGCCGCACTGGTGGTAGCGCGGCAGTCAGGTTCGGCGCTGAGCGCGGCGACGAGCAAGACGCGCGGAAAGAGCAAATGAGCATAGTGGAAAGGGAGGGCGCGCAATGGCGCATCGCTATGGCGAGGCGATTCTGGTGCGTCGCGCGTCCGCCACGCGATTGCCCCTCGCGCGGGGCGATGACGCGCGACGTGGGGCTGGCGCCGCCTCTGACGATCTCTCTAGCGCCGTTGGCGATCTCTCTGGCGCGCCAACGGCGTTCGCCTGGCGTGGCGTGTGGTATCGGGTGGACGCTATCCTGGCGACCTGGCGTCTACGCGACCGCTGGTGGGCTGGTGGGCTGGGAGCTCCCAACGCCGATGTGGCCGACGTGGAAGACGCCGGCGAAGATGCGCCACATGCGCCACATGCGCCACATGCGCCACATGCGGATGCGCTGCGGCCCACTGAGCGCGTCTACTTCCGCGCGCTGTGCCGTGACCCGGAGGGTGTGCAGGTCTTTGATCTCTACTACGATGTCGCCAGCGGCCAGTGGATCCTCGATCGCGCGCACGATTGATTGGTGGCAGGCTCATGAGCGAACCTGGTGGCGGCTATGTCGAGCTGCATAGCGCGAGCGCGTTCAGCTTCCTGCGCGCTGGCTCCTCCGTCGAGGCGCTGGTGGCGCGGGCGGCGGCGCTGGGCATGCCCGCGCTCGCGCTGACCGACCACATGACGCTGGCGGGCGTCGTGCGCTTCCAGGTCGCCTGCGCACAGGCGGGCCTGCGCGGCATCCTCGGCGTGGAGCTTCGGGTGGCTGATACCCTCTTTGGTGCGGGTGAGCCGTCCTGCGTCGTCGCGCTGGCCGAGAGCATGACCGGCTATGCGCGTCTCTGCCAGCTCCTTACCGACGCCAACTTGCGCGACTCTGGGCGCTCCGCGACGCCAGCGCCTCCGGTCATCCCCTTCGCCGACCTGGCCGCCGAGCCGCAGGGGCTGATCATCCTGACGGGCGGGGTGAACCCGGCGGCGCGCGGGCCGCTCGTGGCGGCGCTGCTCGCGGGACGACGCGCGGTCGCCGAGGAGCTGGCGCGTCGCTATCTGGCCGCCTTTGGGCCAGAGCGGCTCTTCATCGAGGCGCAGCATCATCTGCTGCCGGAGAGTGTCTGGCTGGCGCAGGCGCTGGCCGAGCTGGCCGAACGGGTCGGCGCGCGGCTTGCCCTGACCAACGGCGCGCGCTACGCCACCCGCGAGGACTATCCGCTCTACGATCTGCTGACCTGCGTGCGCCTGGGGCTGACGGTGGACCAGTCCCACCGTGAGCGTCCGCGCAACGATGCCGAGGCGCTGCTTGCGGGCGCGGAGCTGCTGGGACGGCTGACGATGTTTCCCTGGGCGCGGGAGGCGCTGGCGACGAGCGGCGAGATCGCGGACCGCTGCCTCCGTGGAAACGTCGGGCTGCTGCGCCCGGCCTGTGTCGCGCCGCGTGTGCCACTGCCTGAAGGGATGACGCCCCGCGCCCGGCTGGAGCAGCTCTGCGCGCGGGGGCTGGCTGAGCGCTACCAGCACGCTCCGGAGGCGCTGGCGATGGAGAGCGCGCAACGGCTCCAGCTGGCGCATGAGCTGGAGGTCATCTGCGGGCTGGAGCTGGAGGAGTTCTTCCTCTGCGTCCACGATATCGTCTCTGCCGCGCGCCGCCTGGGCATCCGTGTCAGTGGGCGGGGTAGCGCGGCGAACAGCCTCGTCGCCTACCTGCTCGGCATCACCGGGGTGGACCCCATCGCGCATGGGCTGCTCTTCGCACGCTTCCTGACGCCCGAGCGGCGCGGCATGCCTGATATTGACATTGACGTGCAATCCGACCGGCGCGAGGAGCTAATTCGCTACGTCGAGCGGACGTATAGCGAGCGGCATGCGGCAATGGTCGCCAACGTCATCACCTACCGACCGCGCTCGGCGCTGCGCGATGTGGTGAAGGCGCTGGGCTATCCGCTGCCGCTGGTCAATCGTCTGACGAAGCTGCTGCATCACCATAGCGGCAGGGCGTCGCTGCTGGAGGCGCAGGCCGAGATGGAGCGGGCGATCGCCGCGAGCGCGCCTGATTGCGCTGGCCAGGAGAATCAGGCGACGCGGCGCGAGACGCTGCTGGCGCGGCTGCCACTGGCGCTAGCGCTGGCGGCGCGTCTGGTCGGGCTGCCGCGCCATCTCTCGCTGCACAACGGCGGGATGGTCCTCACGCGCGAGCCGCTGGCGCAGACGCTGCCGGTGCGCCGCTCGGCCAATGGTGTGCGCGCGCTGGAGGTGGATAAGGACGATGTGGAGCGGCTCGGCCTGATCAAGTTCGACCTGCTGGGGCTGCGCACGCTCGGCGCGGTGGAGGAGGCGCTGGCGCTGATCGAGGAGACGACCGGCGCGCGCGTTCCGATCGATCATCTGCCGCTCGACGACGACGCGACATTCCGGCTGATTCGCGCGGGGCAAACGCTGGCGGTCTTCCAGATCGAGTCGCCGGGCCAGTGGCATCTGCTTGCCCAGACGCAGCCGCGCACCTTCGATGATCTCGTGGCGCAGACGGCGCTCTTCCGTCCAGGACCGCTCCAGGCGAACATGGTCTATCCCTACGTGCAGCGCAGGCAGGCGCAACAGCGCGAGGGACAGCGCGAGGGACAGCGCGACGCGGTGCAGACGCCGTGGAAGGGTCCGCCCGCCGACGACTTCTGGACGGCGCATCCGGTCCTCGGCGTGATTTTGCGCGAGAGCGAGGGCATTCTACTATTCCAGGAGCAGATATTAGAGATTGCGCATCGCTTCGCGGGCCTCTCCTACGCGGACGCCGATGGCTTCCGCCGGGCGATGAGCCATGCGCGCCATCCCAGCGAGATGGAGACGATGCGGGCGCGCTTCGTCGCGGGGGCGCGGGCGCGTGGCGAGACGGAGGCCGACGCGACGCGTGTCTTCGAGGCGATCAGCCAGTTCGTTGGCTATGGATTCTGCAAGAGCCACGCCGCCGAGTTCGCCCGCACGATCTACCAGACGGCCTGGCTCAAGGCGCACTATCCCGCGCACTACCTCGCCGCCTTCCTCTCGTGCCAGCCCGCCGGCTTCTTCCCGCCGCATGTCGTGCTGGAGGAGGCGAAGCGGCTGGGCATCCCTGTGCTGCCGCCCGACCTCAACCGCAGCGAAGACCGCTTCTCTGTCGAGCGCGTTGGCTCCGGACGCTATGCGCGCTGGGCGATTCGCATTGGGCTGCGGCAGGTGGCGCAGGTCGGCGAGGACCTGGCCCGTGCGATCCTCTGGGAGCGGCGCGGAGGCGATGCGGTCGGCGGCGAGCGCCCTTTCACCTCGCTGGAGGACGCCATCGGGCGGCTGCGTCCGCAGGGGTTGACCTGGGCGGCGGCGGAGGCGCTGGTGATGTGCGGCGCGCTGGATGGACTGGCGCCCAGGATGGAGCGGCGGCGCAGACTCTGGCGGCTGCACGAGGTCTGGCCATTGCTCGCGCCCGCCAGATCGTCCGCCAGATCGTCCGGTCGCGTGTCTGGCAAGCGTGGCTCTGCGGAAGATCGCCAGCGGGAGGTCGCGCATCCACGGCAGCTTGTGTTGGACTGGGCGCAGGCGCTGGCGACGCCTGATCCCGCTGAGCCGCCCGTGGCTGTGGCGCCCATCCTGCCGGCGCTCGACGCTGAGGCGCGGTCGGCGCTGGACTACGCGCTGCTGGGCATGTCGCCACGGCCCCATCCGATGCGGGCGCGGCGGCGCGAGCTACAGCGGCGCGGCGTGCAGACCATTGCGGAGCTGGCGGAGGCGCCGGAGGGACGGCTGGCGCGCGTAGCGGGCTGGGCCATCTCGGCGCAACGCCCCCCGACGGCGCACGGCATGGGCTTCCTCGTGTTGGAGGATGAGACGGGGCGGCTGCCCGTCGCCCTGCCCCCCAAGCTCGCCGAGCGGCTGCACGCCCTCGCGCGCGGCGGCTATCCGCTGGTAGTGGCGGGCCGTGTGGAGCGGGTGCGCTGGTATCGCAGCATGTTCGCCACCGCCGTAGCGCCCTGCCCTGCCTGAGGCGCGGGTAGGCGCGGCGCATCTCATCTGGTCACCTGACCTGCCACCCATCCCTGGCTGACGAGCGATCGCGATCTGGTGGATGTGCGTCTCCTCGTTCGTCTCGCCGCGCCGCCTGATCCGTACATATGCGTAGCCGCCGCGTAGGTGTGACGGACGTTGCTAAGTAATCGCCTCCCTGGCGCATACAACAGGTGGAGACGCGGAGAGCCTCGGCGCCGGGGCGTAAGCGATCTCCATCATCGCTGGAGAAGGGGGCGTCCATGAGCATGGGGGACGCGCAAGGGGAGCGCGAGGAGATTGACGCCATCCGCCGCTGCCAGCAGGGCGACATCGCCAGCCTGGGAACGCTGGTCGCACGCTATCAGATCCCAGCCGTGCGGCTCGCGTACCTGCTGACAGGCGATCATGCGTTGGCCGATGATATCGCGCAGGATAGCTTTCTGCTGGCGTATCGCGGCATCAAGCGGTTCCGGCTGGACAAGCCGTTCGCGCCGTGGTTCTATCGCATCGTCACCAACACAGCGCGCCAACAGATGCGCTACGCTCACCATCGCCATGAGATCAGCCTCGACGCGCTCTCGCCAGATGACTCAGTCAACGCAGCGGCGCGACCGATCAGGGCCTCAACAGACGCTACCTATCGCAGCCGCGCTGACCGCATGGCCGACCCAGCCGAATACGCTGAGGTCGCGGAGACGCACGCCGCACTACTCGCCGTCCTCGCCGCGCTGCCACAGAAACAGCGCGAGGCTGTCGTGCTGCGCTACTACCTCGGCTACTCCGATCAGCAGATCGCCTTGATCCTCGGGCGCCGCCTGGGGACCGTGCAGCAGCGCCTCCATGCTGGACGCGCCAACCTCCAGCAGGCGATCCGGCGCCACTATCCCTGGCTGCTCAGCGCGCTCTCAACTCTCTCGACCAACGAGCTCTAATACATTCGAATACCTCCGAGGAGGCGCCACGCCATGTCACGCCAGAATCCTGACCCGTCCGACGAGCTCGATACTGAGCTGCGCGGCCTCTTCGCGCGAGCCACCGCGCATGTCGATCCGCCACATGACCTTGCGACGAACGTGCAGCGGCACGCCGCCGAGAGCGGGTCGGCGCGGTCGGCGAGCGTCTATCGCCCGCCAGCCATCGTCGCCACGCTCAGCGCCGTCCTCGTGGTCGCGCTGCTCGCCGTCGTCCTCGTGACGCTGGGGAAGGGTCTGCGCCCCACCGGAGGGACCGGGGCCGCGCCCACGGCGACCTCCACCACAGCCGCGAGCGCGCCCTTTACCGTCAGCAGCGTTGATCTCGCGGTTACTCCCGCGAGCATCGCTGGCGCCGCCTGCGGGAGCAGCGCCAGCTTCACCTACACCGCGACATTTCACATCCCGGCGCACACCGCTGGCGGCGTGATCCAGTTCGCCTACTCGCTCAACAATGGGCGCTCGCAGACCCCTGACTCGGTGACGGTCAGCGCGGGGCAGACGAGCGCGACTACGACGTTCACCAGCTCCGGCGACCTCCCCGCTGACCACACCTACCCGGCGCCCGCGCTCGTCATGGTCACCAGCCCCAACAGTGTCCTCTCGTCGGCGGCGCTGCCGAGCGGCGCGTGCGTGGCGCAGAGCGCGTCAGGCCCATTCCAGGTCACCAGCGTCGCGATGTCAGTCAACCCGACTAGCGTCGCGGGCCTGCGCTGCGGAACCGCCACTACCGTCACGTATACCCCCCTGTTCCACCTCGCGCCCAACGGTCGCGGGGAACCATCCAATTCGATGACACCATCAACAACGGGCGCGGGTCCACGCCAGTGAGTGTCACAGTCGCTCCCGGCCAGACGACCGCCAGTTATACCTTCCAGTGGTCGGGGGCGTTGCCTGCGGACCATACGTATCCTGAGCCGGGAGGCGTGTCTGTGCGCAGCCCGAATGCGATCACCTCATCGCTGGTTGGACCGAGCGGCATGTGTTCGTAGGTCGCTCGCGTCGAGACGCGGCGCCAGCCACGCCTAGCCGCCCTTCTGAGACGAGATAGAGGATGAGATGGAAGATGAGGTGAAGCTACTAACGAAGTGGCCGCCCTGCTGGTCGTGCTGATTCTCCGCCTCGATCTGGATGAGGAGCAGGTAGTCGTGCGGGCGGTCGGGGCTGTTGAGCGCGAGGAGCTTGCCGCGCCACGGCTCGCCCTCGCTATCAGCGAATGCCCAGAAGCTCCAGCCGACCGGGCCACTCGCGCCGCCATCGCGCCGCCGCCAGCCGCCGCGCTCTAGCTGCCCGTCGTAGTGGGCGATCAGCTCCGCGACGGGCAGCTCTGTCTGCGTCTGCGCGTTTGACTGCCAGCGACCCATGCCGCCACCCCCACCGCCGCCCTGCTGCGACGCGCCCGGCGGGGGCAGCAGCGGCGGGATGAGTGTCTCCATGTCGCCGCGCATTCCGCCGCGACTCCCCGCTCCCATTCCGCTACGCTGCCAGCCGGGCCGCTGTTCCTTCCGCACGACGATCGAGAGCGTCGTCTGGCGTTCGTCGGCGCCGGGCAGAGTGGTAATGGTGAGATGTTGGTCGTCTGACGCGGAATGGAAGTTCAGGAAGGTGAAGCCGCCCGGCTGGACATGGACGAAGCCGCCGCGCATGTGTGGCATGACCTCCTGCGTCCAGTTCGCCGCCTGGAGCGCATCGACGTAGAATCCGACGCTTTGCTCTGGCGAGAGCGGCGCATCCACCAGAATCGTGACCGCCGGAGGAGCGTTTTGCGGCTCGGCTCCTGTCATCGAGCCGACGATGCGCGCGCCGGGCGGCAGGGGCAGCGTGAACGGCAGATCGGCGGGCGCTTGACCCGGCAGCAAGCGCAGGTTCGCGGGCGAGGCATGCGACTGTTGGGCGAGCATGCGCAGGGCAAGCTCAAGCTGTCGCTCGGCGCTTGCGGGTTCGGCTGCGGCTGGCTCTGGCGCGGGGTTGTTAGCAGGCGGCGCGGGCTGGTCATCCTGGCGATCCATACGGCATGGCTCCTATTTCAACTGGCCATAGCATGACGGGGCGCGAGGGGGAGATGCGGGCTGCGCGTCCTTGTTCGCAGTATACCCCAGCAGGTGGAAATCAACCTGGCGTCCGTAGATGTCCTACAGACGCCAGGTGAGCGCGTGCATTGCTCTGTCCCGCTTCGCTACTCGATCACGGTGACGTTGACGGAGTAGATGGGCGGCAGGTAGTCGACAGCGAGGCGCCAGCTATCGCCAGCGTCTGAACTGACGAAGAGCTGCCCGGTGTTCGTGCCGACATAGACACCGCAGGGATCGTGGCTGTCGGACGTCATGCCGTGCCGTAGCACACCCAGCCGCACGCCTGAGCCACGCGGCAGGCCATTCGTCAGCGACTCCCACTGCTCGCCGCCATCGCGTGTGCGATAGACCGTGAACTGCTCGCCGAAGTTGCTGCGGCTCTCGTTCTCGACAATGGTGAAGACGGTGTCGGGATGGCTGCGGTCGAGCGCGATGGGGAAGCCGAACTCGGAGGGCAGGTCGCGCTGGATGTCAGTCCAGTTCTCGCCGCCGTCCTCGCTCTTGTAGACGCCGCAGTGGTTCTGTTGGTAGAGCGTATTCGGCTCGGTGGGATGCTGTGTCAAGCGGTGCAGACACTGGCCGAACTCGGGATATTGGTCAGGCAGGAAGCCAGCGCGGGTGTTCTTGTTCATGAACTGCCAGGTCTTGCCGTTGTCATCCGTGCGCACGCAGCCGACCGCCGAGATGCCGACCCACATCCGCTGCGGGTTGGCGTAGTCGGGCACGATGGTGTGCAGACAGAGTCCGCCCGCGCCGGGATTCCACTGGCTGCGGGTCGGGTGTTCCGCCAGGCCCGCGTTCATGCTCCAGGTGACACCCGCGTCTTCGCTGACCCACAGGCTCGCCGGGTCAACGCCCACGTAGACAACATCTGGCTCACTCGCGCGCCCCGGCTCGATCACCCAGATATTGGCGAGGCTGAGGCCGCTCTCCTCAGGAAACTGGATGCCGCGCTCTGGCTCGTGCCAGGTCTGGCCGAAGTCGTCGCTATAGCGCAGGAATGTGCCGAAGAAATCGCCATTGTCAGCGGCATAGATGCGCCGCCTGCCTCCGCGCTGGTCGAGGGTCGCGTTGTAGACCCGTGTGGTCGCCAGCGATGTGGGGGCGCACTCCCAGGTGATGCGGTCGCGCGAGCGGAGCAGATAGAGCCCGCGCTTGGTGCCAAGCAGCGCTACTGTGTCGCCTGAGCGCGGTGTGATAGAGTCGTGCGAGTCGTGCGAGTCATGCGAGTCATGCGAGTCATGCGAGTCATGCGAGTCTTGAGACGCCATCGAAGGACCTCCTGTGCCACGCTGGGCAGGATGATGGACGTTGTCTGCGCGGTTCTTGCCGGGCGCCGTTGTTTGGGCGCGCGGCTCAACCTCCGGCGACCGAGTGAATGATGTGCACTACGGAGCCGGGAGCGACGGGCGTGTCGAGGGCGGATGCGAGACGGACATTGCGCCCGTTCACGAAGATGTTGACGAATGTCCGTAGCTCGCCCGTCTCAGCGCAGAGGTTGAAACGCAGTCCGGGGAACGCACAGTCGAGCGCGGCGATGATATCACGCACATCGCCACTGGGAACGGTAACGACCGCCTGCTCGCGTGTGCGTGCGCGAAGCTCCGCCGGTAGATGGACAATGACCGTCGGCGCTGTAGGCGTCGTCGGCTGCGGAGTGGATGGCGCGGGCATCAGCGTCTCCCTTCTTGGCTCTCGTCACTCAGGTGGTGAGTGGCGGGAGCGACTCGTCACTGCGTTGTTCATCCTATCTGACGCAGGCGATGAACAACGGAAATGCGGAGCATGGGCTAGGACGGTTGGTATACAGCGTATGCGCTGGAGGCGAGAACGTGAGTGGCGAAGGAGCAAGCTCGGCATCGGGTATCTGTGTGAGATTGGCTCGATTGCTGGAGTGCAGGGGAAGCGGTGGGAGACCCGGGTGTGAGAGGGAGAGACATAGAGCAGCCGCCACGGCGCGCTCATTGCTGAGAGCCGTGGCGGCTGCGTCATGCGCGCCGCTTGTGTCGCGGCTACGCGATTACGGCTGCGGGTTGTTGTTGGGATTGTTGGGATCGTTGGGATCGGTGTAGGGCTGGCCGTTGCCGTGGTCGATGCTGCCGCCGTAGCCCTGCCCGCTCGCTCCATAGCCTTGCGAGCCGCTCAGGTTGTCCTGATTGAACTGATCGGGCTGAGTGGGCGCATTCGGGTCAACGTTCTGATTGGGCCGTGCTCCCAGGCTGCCCATGCCACCCTGATTCGGGTCGTAGCCGGGGCCACCGCCCGCATTGCCCAGTCCCTGATTGCCGCGCTGCGCGCTCAGGTTGTCCTGATTCGGGTCGTAGCCCTGGCTGGTTCCCTGTGCGCCGAGCATGCCGCCCTGGGTGGCCTGATTCCCCTGATTCGGGTCGTAGTTCTGGCTGCCCGTCATGCCCGTCTGATTGGGGTCATAACTTTGATTCCCAGCCATCCCCGCCTGATTGGGGTCGTAGCTCTGTCCGCTGCCCGCCATGCCGCCCTGATTGGGTTGGTTGGGGTCATACGCCGGGCTGCCGATGCCCTGGTTGACGGTGTCATAGCCCTGCGGATCAATCCCCTGGCTGGGAGCGTTGTACGCGGGATCGTTGCTCGGGTTCTGCGGATTCGTGCCATACGTTGGCGCGGAGCCTGGGGTCGCCGAGCTTCCCGCGACGCCTGTCGCGCCTGCGCCTGTGCTCGACGGCGCGCCCACGACACCTGTGCCGCCCATGCCCGTACCTGATGGACTGCCGACCAGGCCGGTGTCACTCGTGTCGTACCTCGCGTCGGTGTCGTTCTCCTCCGCATCGCGGGCGGCGTCTTTCTGCGCGGCCAGCGTGTCTTTCGCCGCCGCTAGATTGCTCGGTGGTACCTCGACCTGGCGGCCATCCGGGAGGTCAGCGACGTTGTTGTCAGGATTGAGCGTCTCGTTGTCCCGCGTCTCACGGATGGTGCTGTCCGGGGCTGTTTGCCGGATAGCGTCTGGGTTTGACATGTCGATGTTGTTCTGCTGGTTTGGGTCATTTGGGTCGTACTGGCCGCTCTGATCCATTACGGGCTCTCCTTTGCCTGTTCCATCCTGTCCCAATAGCTGGGCTGCGAGGCGCCTTCGCCTGATGGCAGCGCGGGCTTAGATGGCGCGATAGCGTCTTCTGTGCAGATTTGGCGCCAGAATCGGACAAGCGTTGTGTAGTTGCAGCCTGGATGTCATCGTTAGTCGGAGCGGCTCAGGCTGCCGCGCGCTGCGCATCCTGCTGCGCATCCTGCAGGCAGTTTCAACACTCCTCATCCCGGGAGCCACTGCGTTGCGAGCCAGTATTGCAGGAAGTAGCCAGCGATGAGCAACAGGAACAGCGGGAGCGCCCCCAGCACGACCAGGACGAACACGCGGGCCAGCGGCAGTGCCTCGGCAGGGGCGCCACGGGCAAAGCGCGCGAGGGCGACCGCGGCGGCCTCCCGCGTGACCCCCGGCTGACGGATATAGCACAGACCTTGCGTCTGGAACCAATCGCGGTAGCGCAGCCAGACCCCGCTGCTTGCCTCAACCCGGCGCAGCCAGCGATACTGCGCAAAGGATGCGAGCCCAATGATCACTGACTCGCTTGCCAGGACAATCGCGGACAAGGGGTACATGGGCGGGCATCCGTGGACGCCGCACGCCGCCTGCGGGATGGACCTCAGGCTCACGACGGCTGTGGTCAGAAAGCTCGCCACGAGCAGCAGGCAGATCAGCGCCGCCGCTCCGAGGAGCGCCAGATTGACCTTGCGGGCGCTGCGTCCGCGGCCGAGCCAGCGATCGGTCCGTGTCTCGCCCGGATACACGGGCGGGCGCATGAGCCAGACCCACGGCGGTACCTCGGTCACGTCAACAGCACGTGCGAGCGTTCTGCTCCGCAGGATGTGGCGCTGCGCCAAGATGAGCGAGGGAGCGCCGACGCCAACACAGCTGGCCAGTAGCACGAGCAGGCCAGCGGGGGTCGTCAGCGCCCATTGTGCGACGGGCCAGGGCAAGTGGCCTCCGGCCAGTAGCGCCTCTACCATCGCCAGCCCGATCAGGACTGCCCAGAGCGGCAAGAACAGCGCCGCATAGACGAGCGCACCGATCAGGTAGGGCGTCGTGACGCGCAC
>DASQSS010000172.1:0-17533 GCA_035642255.1 Ktedonobacterales bacterium
AGAGCGCCAGCCGAGGCAACCGCAATCCTGTGCGTGATGTGCAGCGCGCTTACGAGCACATGTACAAGATCGTTGACGACGGCGACCCCTATTACAATGAGAATCTGGCGACCGACGTATCGGTGCCCAAGCTCGCGCTCAACGATGCGCCACAACGCGCCGAGCGCCTGCGCCGGGTCGTGCGCGAATTCGAATACTACTTCCGCGACTGAGCGTCGACAATCGCCCCATCCATCCAGGCGTTCCGGACGGATGGGGCGATTGTCGATTTTGACGGCCACGGACGCATGCGCGACCTACCAGCAGTGCTCCAGGAGCAGCTGTGACAGGCGCGCGGCCTCATACTCCATCCCCTCAGCCGACTGTGTGGCGCCGGGAGCGAGACAGATTCGCCTCAGCGGCAGCGCGCCGTCAGGCTCTGAGGTCCCACCAGCAGTCGCGTCGGTAACGAGATAGAACCTGAACAGCGATTCGTGATGATCGGCGACGATCCGCGACGTAGCGGCGGAGGTCGCTACACTGGCGTCGGCCACTGGCGCCGCATCGTACCCGATGACGATCTCCGCTGGCGCCGCCTCTGCCTGCCATGTCGGCGGGATGACGTCTGCGGCGGGCGCCGCGATAACAACGCGCACGGTATGGCCTTGTCGGGCGAGCGCGCTCGCTAGCCGCATTGTGCCGCTTGTCTCCGTTGTCTCCATCCGCGCGCCCGCTGCGGCGTCAGGCGCATCTACCACCCAGTTGACGCGTAGTCGCCGTTGGTCGCGGGATGGCTTGACGGCCCGGAAGTGGCTGCGCATGACGTCGTAGACCAGCGGCGCCTGCGAGGTGGTCGTCTGCTGCGCCATAACCTCCTCGTAAGCGCGCTCACCCATCCGTCGCCGCTCCTCGGGCGACTCGATCAGCTGACGAAGCGCCTCGCGCCAGGCGTCGGGGCTGTCGGCCAGCAGTCCGTTTTCGCCATGTCGCATCACCCGCGTGAAGTCGTTGCGCGGGCTGGCGATCGTTGGGACCTTTAGCAGCGCGGCTTCCAGGTATTTGATGCTGCTCTTCGCCTCAGTGAAGGGGTTGTCACGCTCCAGTGGCGCGAGATTGATGGCGACATCCGCATAGAGCGCGGGAAGCGCCTGCCACGGACGCACCGGCTCATGCCGCACCCGCTCGCCAAAGCGCTCGAACTGTTCGCTGAGCTTCAGCGGCCCCACCAGCAGGAAGCGCGTCTGTGGGTAGGTCTCCAGCGCCCAGAGGAGCGCGTCTTGCGCTTCGAGGAAGTCGCGGTCATGGCTGGGACTGCCGCTGAAATACGCGATCACTACGCCGCCAGATGCGCCGTCGCCGGCGACGGCGCCCGGCAGGGCCGAATGCGCGGCCAGCGCCATTTGGGACCGCGCGACCATCTCCCGGCTGGCGACGTTCGGCGTGACCGCGACACGCGAGCAGAGCGGCTCGATCCACTCGCGCAGAGGATCAGTGCTGACCGTCACCGCATCACAGAGATGTAGTGTCTGACGGATGCGCCCCATCTCGTCGATGTAGAGCGCGCGATCCCGTGGGCTGAAGCGCTCCAGCTCCGCCTGATGTTTGGCGTTCCCGGGAACGAACACGAGATCGTCCGTCTCGAAGAACAACGCCTTGCCCCGCGCGCGCGCCTCAGTCATGAAGGCATGTACGTCACTATCGAAGGGCACGCGATGCAGCACAAAGCACTGGAAACGGTCGAGCAGCTCCATCAGATTGACGGTCGCGATCGCCTCGCTCTCGGCGGAGCAGCCCAGCAGGTTGAGCTGCTCCGCCTGATGGTCGCAGCGGTAGCGCATGGCTCCGCCCGGGCAGCCTGACAGAAACATCACCTGCTTGTATTCGCGCATAATGGGACGCGCCTGCTTCGGAACGGGAAGCGCGGCGGCGCTGTCGAGGCGGTAATAACCCCGCTTGCCGACCGCCCAGAGCGCGGCGCGCTTCGCAAGCTGCCCAGCGCCGCGCTGACGCAGCAATGCGCGTGAGGCGCGCGCCAGCTTGACCATCCGCACACCGCGCGACCGATTGAGCCAGTCGAGCTGCCAGAGCGCGTTATCGAGTCGACGCTGCGTCTCGGCAAGCTCGCGCTGCTGCGCATCGAGCGTGATGGCCTGCGCCGCCACCTGACCGTGCGCCTGCTGAATCACCTCATTCAGGTGGGTGATCTTCTGAGTCGCAATGTGACGCTCGTGCTCGATCACCTCTTGCACATTGCGCAGCTGCGCCTGGTTCTGATGGAGCTCCTCGACCCGCACGACCTGCTCATCGAAGCTCGCGCCGAGGTCGCGCATCAGGTCACGCAGCGCGCTCCATTGATCTGGCGGCAGGTCAAAGACGGATTGCAGCCCTTCCGGCGCGTTCTCGCCAACCGCGACAAGGCCCAGACCGTGGCCGTGCTCAAATTCCAGATGATGGGGATACGTCTGCTTCAGCTCATCCCAGAGCCGCCACACGCCAAAGGTTGGCTGGCGCTCGGCGATGTCGTGCAGGATGATCACGCCGCGAGAGCTCATCTTGGGCAGCCACGTCTCCAGATCGTGCTTGACGGCTTCATAGGCGTGCAATCCGTCAATGTGCAGCAGGTCGATCGAGCCATCGGCGAATGCGCTGACTGCGTCATCGAAGCTCGACCGCATCAGCGTCGAGAAGTCTCCATAGCGTGGATCGTGATGCGCCTGCAGGTCCTCTAGCACCTCTGGCCCGTACTTACCCGCCTGTGGATCACCTTCCCAGCAGTCAACCGCCACACAGCGCGTACCCAACCCTAGCTCCGTCACCGCCTGGCAAAAGGCGCAGTACGAAGCGCCCATGTGTGTTCCTAGCTCCACGACCAGCCGTGGGCGAAGGAGGTCAATCAGCAGCATGCCAAAGGGGATGTGCTGAGTCCAGGCGGAGATCACGGCCCGCTGTGGCGCTGAGTGGTAGACGTGGTGATCGAGCAGGTTGAACGACATGCGACTTCTCCGTTGTAGACGCATTTGGCGCGGCGCGAGTAGCCTGCTCACGGACCGGTGGAGCTTGGCGCTCACGGGCGCCCAAAGGCGTTCAGCTGATGTGACAGCACGGGGGCGAGTCTGAGGCAGTGGTTCCTGCCAACGCGCCTGCGCGGCCTAAGCCACGTCACACCCATATCGCGGCGCACATCGGCGCGACGCCCCATTTGGGCGCCTATCATACGCATCATACGCGGCGCACGCGTGCCATCGGGCCATTATGCGACATACTTTCGCACGAGATCGAGCAGGTGATTGACGTCAAATGGCTTCGCGATGACATCATCAGCAGCGATCTCGGCAGCGCGCTTGTGTGAATCGTGCGCGGCGGTCATCACGACAATTGGCGCATGCGGCCCTGGCGATTCGCGATATGCGTGTGCGAAGGCCCAGCCGTCCATCACGGGCATCTTCATATCGAGCAAGATCAGGCACGGGGTCTGCGAAGCGATTCGCTTGAGCGCCTCCTTGCCGTTCGCGGCTACCATTACTAGGTATCCTTCATCGGTCAATAGGAACTCGACCGTGCTGAGGATGCTCTCATCGTCATCTACCAGCAGAATCGGTAGCCGCTGCGCACTCGTCACCGCGCTTTACCTCCCGTCACGCGTATCGTCGGGATCACTCCGACTTACTCTACATCATCTGGAACGCTCAAGCGCGCTGATATAGCCAAGTTGTAGTAGTATCAGCGCAGCGCTCGTTCCGCTATCCGCTTGATGTAGACGTGGCAGACGCAAACGTGATGGCATGAACCGGAAGTGTCACAATGAAGCGCGTGCCGCCATCGGGTGGGAACTCCGCCGCGATCATCCCCCCGTGCTGCTCGACGATCTGATGGCTGATGAACAGCCCAAGCCCCAGACCCGATCGATGTTCATCCGCATGCGCCTGATAGAATCGATTGAAGATCTCGCCACGTTTCTCCGGTGGGATACCGATACCTCGGTCGCGCACTGATATACGCACCTGCTCGTGCGCGTCAGCATACACCTCGACATCGATCTGGCCGCCATCTGGACTATACTTGATGGCGTTGTCGATCAGGTTGCTCAATATCTGCTCCACACCAACCGGGTCAATGTCGGCGAGCGCACTCACATCGCCGGAGAGCGTCAGTGTATGGCGCGAGCTACGCGCGCGAAACACGGCCACGAGCCGCTCAGCCATCGCAACGATATCAGTTGAAATGCGTTCCCCGGGTCGCGCCTTTCGATCGAGGCGCGAGATGTCCAGCAGCTGCCCAATCAGCCGCGTGAGGCGCTCTGACTGCTGATCAATGACCCGGAGGCCATCTGTCAGCCATTGCGGCGCCGATTGCCCGCTCTTCTGAAGCTTGCGCGCGATGATCTGAGCCGTCGCGCGCAAGCTCGTAACCGGCGTCTTGAGCTCATGTGCGGCAACGGAGAGGAAGTCATCGCGAACCTGGATGGCGTCTTCCGCAGCGAGTCGGGCGTCATGCTCACGCTGCAAGAGTTCGGCGCGCTCGTTCTCCGCCTGCTTGCGCTCGGTGATGTCAGTGGAGACGTTGACAATGCCGCTTGGTCGGCCCGCGCTGTCGAACAGGGGTGTCTTGATCGAGGTATACGTGCGAATGCCAATCGGGCTGGCGATCTCCTCCTCGAATTCGACGGAGGCGCGCTCGGTGATCACCCGCTGATGACTTACCTTCCAGACCGCGCTGGTCTCCGGTGGCAGTAAGTCGTAGATCGATTGGCCTCGCGCATCACCATCGGCGACGCCAAACACCCGTTCGAAGCCACGGTTGACCTGCAGGCAGCGGCCAGCCGCGTCAATCAGATAGATGACCGCGCTGGTATTCTGCATGATGACCCTGAAGCGCTCTTCGCTGTCACGCAGGCGGTCGGCGTTGGCTCGCACCTCAGCGGTCCGCTCCTCGACGCGCTGCTCCAGCTGATGGTTCAGCGCTTCGAGCTCCCGCGACTTACGATAGAGATCGGCGAAGACGCTCACCTTGGCGCGCAGAATCTCCGGGATAACCGGCACCGGGATGTAGTCAACGGCGCCACTTTCGTAGCCCTTGAGCCGGTCGAGATCTGTCAGGCGGACCGCCGAGACGAAGATGATCGCCGTCTTCTGATAGCGCGGATGCTGGCGGATGATCTCGGCCAGCTCAAAGCCATCTATCTCAGGCATGCTCACGTCCATCAGGACGATCGCGATCTCGTGTTTGAGCAACTGTTCCAGCGCTTCGCGGCCAGAGGTCGCTTTGATCAGATGCTCGCCCAGATCATCCAGGATAGCCTCATAGCTGAGCAGCTTGCCAGGCTGATCATCAACCATGAGGATATTGATCGGCTCGTTTGTCGTCATGTCGTCTCTCCGGTTGATCTGCTCACGAACCCGACGCAGACCAGGGATATCAGCACGGGAGCGCGGTAAAAGGAGGACAAGTGGTAATTCCTTGTCCTCCCGCCAGCAGGCGCCGCCTTCACCCGCGTCTCCCACTTATGTTGTATACGCACGAGCTCATGCTCCGCCACTACCGGTGTAACCACATGCGCAGCGCTGAGAGCAACTGCTCCGTATTGACTGGCTTGGCGAGATAGTCAGATGCGCCCGCTTCCAGACACTTCTCGCGATCCCCTTTCATCGCCTTGGCTGTCAATGCGATGATGGGCAGTCGCTGGAACGTCGGATTGCGTCGAATGACCTGCATCGTCTCAAAGCCATCCATCTCTGGCATCATGATATCCATCAGCACGATGGCGATGTCGGGCGTAGATTCGAGAATCGCGATCGCCTCGCGTCCCGTTCCCGCCGTCAACACCCGCATCCCTCGCCGCTCCAGTACGCTGCTCAGGGCAAAAATGTTGCGGATGTCATCGTCGACGACTAACGCCTGCTTGCCCATCAGGTCATCGTCCGAGCGATGCAGATGATCGAGCATACGCTGCTTTTCCGGTGGCAGCGCGCTGACCACCCGATGCAGGAAGAGCGCTGTCTCATCGAGCAGACGCTCTGGTGACTCGACGCCCTTGACCACGACACTGCGCGCGAGCGTATGTAGTCGCTGATCTTCTTCGAGTGTGAGCGCCTTTCCCGTAAAGACGACCACCGGCACATTGCGCACCGCGTCGTCGTCGCGAATGCGCTCCAGCACGTCGAACCCGGTCATGTCGGGCAGCCGCAGATCGAGCACGACGCAATCGAAGTCGCGCTGATGCAGCTCTGTCAGCGCCTCATCACCGCGACTCACGGTGGTGATTTCGATGTCATCGTGGCTGAGCAGCGCGCTGATGCTCAACTGTTCAGCGGCGTTGTCCTCAACGACCAGGAGTCGTTTGGTCGTCGCCGACGCATAGTCTTTGATGCGCGTCAGCGCGGATCCCATCTGGTCTGAAGAAACAGGTTTCGTCATAAAGGCGAAGGCTCCGCGTGCGAGCCCATGGCGCCCGTCTTCATCCAGCGTCACGATCTGCACGGGAATGTGGCGCGTGGATGGGTCTTGCTTGAGCTGACTCAGCACTGTCCAGCCAAGCATGTCTGGCAGAAAGACATCCAGCGAGATGGCCGAGGGGCGGTACTTGCGCGCCAGCGTGAGCGCTTCCTGCCCACGCGAGGTGGCCAGCACCTTGAAGCCTCGATCACGCGCCAGGTCCATCAGTACCTGTGCATAGTAGGGATCATCTTCGGCCACCAGCAGTAAGGAGTCGCCTGCGGTCAATGTGTCCCGGTCATCCTGAATCGTGAACTCGGATGCGGCATGTTCGTGCTGGTGGTGCTGGTGGTGCGACCCATGCGCGGGAGATATCGCCAATCCGTGCTCTGTCGCTCCGGCGCCGCTGACGCCCAGATCAGTGGGCGCCACGCTCGACACGACAGGAGCTACGCCAGAGACAGCTGGCCCGATGTAGGTCTGTGGCAGATAGAGCGTGAATGTGCTGCCCACTCCTGGCGCGCTGCGCAGCTGAATCTCGCCGCCAAGTAGACTGGCCAGCTCTCGGCTGATCGCCAGACCCAGGCCTGTTCCGCCAAAACGCCGACTGGTGCTGGCGTCGGCCTGCTGGAACGCCTCGAAGATGAGGCGCTGCTTCTCTGCCGGGATGCCGATGCCCGTGTCTGAAACCTCGAACGCGACGACGCTGGCCGCGCGCTTGAGAATCGGATGCTCCGTGCTCCAGCCGCCGTCTACCGATGAGATGCTCAGCCGCACGCCCCCCTGCTCCGTAAACTTGAAGGCGTTGGAGAGCAGGTTCTTGAGAATCTGTTGCAGGCGCTTGGAATCGGTGATGATATTGCGGCTGAGATGCGGGTCCACATGCGTCTCGAAGGACAACCGGCGGTTCTCCGCCTCGTGCCGGAAGGGACGCGCCACCATGTCGAGCACCTTGGTGATGATCACATCTTCCGCTTCAACCGACACAGTGCCCGACTCGATCTTCGAGAGGTCAAGGATGTCGCTGATGAGGTTCAGCAGGTCGGTGCCCGCGGCGTGAATCGTGCGAGCGAACTCAACCTGTCTCGCGGTCAGATTGTTCTCGGGGTTATCACTCAACTGCTGCCCCAGAATCAGAATGCTGTTGAGTGGTGTGCGCAGCTCATGCGACATATTCGCCAGGAACTCAGACTTGTATTTGGAAGTCAGCGCCAGCTCTGCCGCTTTCTCCTCCAGCGCGCGGCGGGCATGCTCGATCTCCTGGTTCTTGCGCTCCACCTCGACGTTCCGCTCCGCGAGCTGTTCCGCTTTCTGGGCGAGCTGCTCGTTGGTCTTCTGCAACTCGCGTTGCCGCGCCTGGAGCTCCGCCGCGAGCTGTTGCGACTGCTGGAGCAGATCCTCCGTCTGCATCGTCGCCTCGATGCTGTTCAGCACGATGCCGATGTTTGCGGTCAACTGCTCAAGGAAAGCCAAATGTGAAGCGGTAAAGCCTGTCAGCGACGCAAGCTCGATGACTGCCTTGACCTCGTCCTCGAAGAGCACGGGCAGCACGATAATATTCCGCGGCGCCGCCTCGTACATCCCGGTGCGAATCGGCGCCGTATCAGGCGGTGGATCGGTAATCAATACGCTGCGCTTCTCGACAGCGCACTGACCAAGCAGTCCAGCGCCTATGTGTAGCCGCGGCCTGAGGCCATCGGTCATGTCGTTGGCGTAGGCCGAGAGCAGCTTCAGATCCTCCGCGTCTGTGTCCATTTGATAGATCACGCCCTGATGCGCGCTCACCAGTGGAGTCAACTCCGAGAGCAGCAACCGCCCGACCGCAGAGAGATCGCGCTGGCCCTGCAGCATGCCCGTGAAGCGCGCCAGATTCGTCTTGAGCCAGTCCTGCTCATTGTTGCGGTCGGTCGTCAGGCGCAGGTTGTCAATCATCGTGTTGATGTTGTCGCTTAGCTCAGCGACCTCACCGCTTGCCTCCACCTGAATCGAGCGGGTCAAATCGCCCTGCGTCACGGCGGTCGCCACCTCAGCGATGGCGCGCACCTGATTGGTCAGGTTCGCCGCCAGCAGGTTGACGTTGCCGGTCAGATCCTTCCAGGTGCCCGCGGCGCCAGGCACATTCGCCTGACCGCCCAGGCGACCCTCGACACCAACCTCGCGCGCCACCGTCGTCACCTGGTCGGCGAAGGTCGCCAGTGTATCGGTCATGTTGTTGATCGTATCAGCCAGCGCGGCGACCTCGCCCTTGGCGTTCACTGTCAACCTGCGCTTGAGGTCACCGTTGGCGACAGCGGTTACCACGTTCACGATGCCGCGCACCTGCTCGGTGAGGTTGTTCGCCATCACGTTCACATTGTCGGTGAGGTCTTTCCAAGTCCCCGCGACACCGGGCACCTGGGCCTGGCCGCCGAGCTTGCCTTCGGTGCCGACCTCGCGCGCCACGCGCGTCACCTCACCTGCGAAAGCGTTGAGCTGATCGACCATCGTATTGATGGTCTCCTTCAGCTCCAGAATCTCGCCGCTGACATCCACGGTGATCTTGCGTGAAAGGTCACCGCGCGCGACCGCCGTCGTTACTTCGGCGATGTTGCGTACCTGCGCCGTCAGGTTGCTCGCCATCGCGTTGACGCTATCCGTCAACCCCTTCCAGGTGCCCGCGACGCCCGGCACGACCGCCTGACCGCCCAGCCGCCCCTCCGCGCCAACCTCGCGCGCCACGCGCGTCACCTCACCCGCGAAAGCGTTGAGCTGATCGACCATCGTATTGATGGTCTCCTTCAGCTCCAGAATCTCGCCGCTGACATCCACGGTGATCTTGCGTGAGAGATCGCCTCCGGCGATCGCCGTCGCGACCTCCGCGATATTGCGGACCTGGGCCGTCAGGTTGCCTGCCATGAAGTTGACGCTGTCCGTCAAATCCTTCCACGTTCCCGCGACGCCAGAGACCTGGGCCTGGCCGCCGAGCTTGCCTTCGGTCCCGACCTCGCGCGCCACGCGCGTCACCTCGCCCGCGAAGGCGTTGAGCTGATCGACCATCGTATTGATGGTCTCTTTGAGCAGCAGAATCTCGCCGCGCGCATCCACCGTGATCTTGCGCGAGAGGTCGCCGCGCGCCACCGCTGTCGTCACTTCGGCGATGTTGCGCACCTGGGATGTCAGGTTGCTCGCCATGGAGTTGACGTTGTCGGTCAGGTCTTTCCAGGTGCCCGCGACGCCCGGTACTTGCGCTTGACCGCCCAGCCGTCCCTCCGTGCCAACTTCTCCGGCGACGCGCGTCACCTCACCCGCGAAAGCGTTGAGCTGGTCAACCATCGTGTTGAGCGTGTCTTTCAGCTCCAGAATCTCGCCGCTGACGTTGACGGTGATCTTCTTCGAGAGGTCGCCGCGCGCGACCGCCGTCGCCACATCAGCGATGTTGCGCACCTGCGCCGTCAGATTACCTGCCATGAAGTTGACATTATCCGTCAGGTCTTTCCAAGTTCCAGCGACGCCTGGCACCTGCGCCTGGCCGCCGAGTCGCCCCTCGGTGCCGACCTCGCGCGCCACGCGGGTGACTTCACTCGCGAAAGCATTGAGCTGGTCGACCATCGTGTTGATGGTCTCTTTGAGCAGCAGAATCTCGCCACTGACATCGACCGTGATCTTGCGCGAGAGGTCACCGCGCGCCACCGCTGTCGTCACTTCGGCGATGTTGCGTACCTGCGCCGTCAGATTACCTGCCATTGCGTTGACGTTGTCGGTCAGATCTTTCCAGGTGCCCGCGACGCCCGGCACGACCGCCTGGCCGCCCAGCTTGCCCTCCGTCCCGACCTCGCGCGCCACGCGCGTCACCTCTGAGGCGAACGACCGCAGTTGATCCACCATCGTGTTGATGGCTTCTTTGAGCAGCAAAATTTCGCCGCGCACATCGACGGTGATCTTGCGTGAGAGGTCGCCATTCGCGACGGCGATAGTCACTTCGGCGATGTTGCGCACCTGCGCCGTCAGGTTATTCGCCATCGAGTTGACGCTGTCGGTGAGATCCTTCCAGACACCGCTTACCTCTGGCACACGCGCCTGGCCGCCCAGCTTGCCCTCGGCGCCGACCTCGCGCGCCACGCGGGTGACTTCAGACGTAAAGACGCCGAGCTGCTGAATCATCGTGTTGACGATCATCGCCGAGCGCAGGAACTCGCCTTCGAGCGGCTTGCCATCAACATCGAGCCGCACAGTCTGGCGTAGATCCCCCTGCGCAACCGCCGTGATAGCTCTGGTGACGTCGGTGGTAGGGCGTAGCAGGTCATCCACCAGCGTGTTGAGCGTGACCTCCATCGCGCCCCAGGCGCCCTTCGAGCGCTCGAAGCGGGCCCGCTCCCGTGTCTTGCCACGCTTGCCAACCACATCGCCGATGCGCTGAAGCTCCCCGGAGATATCCTGATTGGCGGCGACAATCTCATTGAACGTGTCGGCGATCTTGCCGTCGAGTCCTGTCCAGTCGCTGGGGAGCCGTACGGTGAAGTCGCCGTCACGCATCGCCTGGAGCGCCCGTAGCAGGGCTTTCGCGTCCAACGAGGTATCGTCGGTGACGGTCTGAACCTGCTTGGACTCTTGCGGCTTGTCCGCTTCGAGGTCGGCCTGAGCGACGGGGGTCATCTGCGCGCCTGAATCTGTCTGGGCGTGTCGTTTCATGGTTCTCTATCCCTGCATATAGCAATGAAGGAAGCGTCGCTGTGGACGAGGCATACGCCATGATGGCGCGCTCACAGCGACAGGCGGTAGCGCGCTGAGGTCACATACGAGTACGAGGCAGGACTATGGATGGGGCATATCTGAGCTACTCTCACTGACTTCAAAACGGGCGACAATTCAGCGCCGCATCCCGCAAGAACTACACCGATGGGTTGACTCTCAGGCGCATAATCACCGACGGCATCCGGAAATGGGAAATATTGGCCAGTCACAGTGACGTAATGAGAAGCGACGCCACACATGTGCCGCTGCGCCAGATGGCCTGCGTCCCTGCTCCACGAAGCGCGTTTCACGGGGCGGCGCAAGCAACGCGGAGGATACGTAACGCTCGTATGGTATCCTGTATCGCATCACCTATTCATTCTTTATGATACGACGGAATCCCGTTTGGCGTGACAACGCGCCATATCTTCGCGCGCGCGAACGTCCAATCCATTGGATCGTGCGGCGCTCCAGCGCATCCACCCGGAGAACGTACTCATGCCCACAGCAGTGCTCGTCGTAGATGACGATGACGATATTCGTGATGTGCTTCGCGCGCTGTTGGAGGATGAGGGCTACTCTGTAGATGAGGCGCGCAACGGCGCTGAAGCGCTGCGCATGCTGCGCTCCTCGTCGCAGCGCTTCGTCGTACTGCTCGACCTTCGCATGCCTGTGCTGGATGGCGTGGCAGTTGTATCCACCATCGCTCGTGAGAAGCCGCTGCGAACACGGCACGCATACATTCTTGCGACGGCAGACAACCGTACGCTACCGCTCGCGTTCGCTCAGCAGCTCACCAGCTTGGAGATTCCCGTCCTGTCCAAGCCATTTGAGGAGCGCAAGCTGTTCGCGCTCGTCTCCGCTGCCTCGTCTCGACTCAATGACCGCTAACGGCGCGGCCCAGAAGCGCCTCTGGATGCTTCGGGCGCAGCGCTCTGAGCGGCGGCGCGCTATCCGTTGGCTACGCCTGATTACGATAGAGTGGGAACAGTGATGACGTCAGAGGACCATCATTCAGAGGCTCGGCGCCTGCGCGCCGCAGTCGCGCGGCCAGCCCGGACCCGTGATCTCAATCGTGTCTTCACATCCATCGCCGATGCGCTGTTCGTCTTCGATAGCGCGGGCGGCATCGTACGCATGAACGACGCCGCCCGCCAGTTGCTGGGCCTGGACGCCGAGGATGTCGAATATGCCGGCCTCTCTACGTGCGAGCGCGTCGAGCGAATGAACCCGCGCGCCAGCGATGGCGGGGCGCTGCCAGCCAGTGAGCGTGTGCTCGACCGTCTGTTGCGCGGCGAGACTATCACCTCAGCGCAGGTAGCGAACGTATTGATCGCGCGGCCCGATGGCTGTGACGCGCTTGTCGCCTGCACTGGCGCGCCCGTTCGCGATGACCAGGGGGCGATCGTTGGCGCTGTCATCGTGGCCCGCGACGAGACGGAGCGGCGCCGGGTGGAGACTGCGCTGCGTGAATCGAACGCCCAGCTGCAAGCGGCGAAAGCGGCGCTCACGCATCAGGCCAACGACCTGAAGACCATGAACAGGCGCATGGACCAGTTCCTCGGGATGGCCAATCATGAGATGAAGTCGCCCCTGACCTCAGTGAGCGCGAATCTGCAGCTGGCGCTGCGCCGCCTCCGCAGGATGGCGCAGAGTCGTGGCGCAGCCGCACAGCAAACCCCCGCTGGACAGACGATACCGACGGCTCCAGCAACACCGGCAACACACGAGGCGGATGCGGTCATCTCGCTGCTGGTCCGGGCGCAGAGCGCGGCCCGACGCATGACCCGTCTGGTAGACGAACTGCTTGATGTATCACGCATCCAGACGGGTCGCATGGAGGCGCGCCCTGAGCCGTGCGATCTGCTCGCTCTGACACAGGCGGTCATTGACGAGCGACGGCAGGCGCATACCGGACGCATCATCCGGCTTGAATCGTCTCACGGATGTGTGGATGCGCTCGCGGACCCGGATCGAATCAGCGAGGTGATAGACAACTACCTGTCGAACGCCATCAAGTACTCACCAGACGACACAACGATCACGGTCATGGTCACGCTGAACGATGATGGAACCGCGCGCGTCTCAGTGCGGGACGAAGGACAGGGCATCGCGCCAGAGCGTCAGGCCCGCGTCTGGAATGTCTTTGAGCGACTCGACGCTGCATCATCTCAAAGCGCCAACGACGTCAACCTGGGGCTAGGCCTGCACATCTGCAAGAGCATCATCGCCCTGCATGGCGGCGAAGTGGGCGTAGAGAGCGTGGTTGGCGCCGGCTCGTCATTCTGGTTCACGCTGCCCGGTCTGCCCGCCGAGCATATCTCAGGTGACTAGCCCTGTACCGCTCGTCACCCTGCGCGCGCACGCCACGATTGCGTTCCCTGTGCGTCATGGCTGGCCCGTGCCAATGCATCCCGCTTGCTCCTGTTCCGTCCTCTTATTCTCCTCAACATTACCTCCTCACCATCCTCTCGCCTGCCTGAACGCAATCAGCGGCGTACACGGGCGTCTCGGCGTGGACGTCGCGCACAACATGTGACAGCCCTGTGATACGCGCACGTGGCGTCGAGAGTTTGGTGTGAGCGCAACGACGTAACCTTGGAGCAACGGATGAAGAAGAGCAGTGAGCTCAAGCGGGAACATGCAAGCCGCCATCCGAAACTACAGTTGGAGGTATGACATGAGCATCCTGCGACAGGTCCAGCAGATCCAGCCGGCTACTGCGACTCAGATCCCTGAACCTCCGATCGCGCGGTTCCTGTTCGCTGACAAGCGTATGGCGTGGTTCTGGCTTATTGTCCGGGTATACGCCGGATACGAATGGTTTACCGCAGGCTGGGAGAAGCTGACGGGACATACCATCTTCGGCGCCGTTTCTGGATCGCCCTGGGTATTTTCGGGCCATGACGGGGTCGCGATGAAAGGGTTCGTCATGGGAGCCCTTGCCAAGTCTACGGGCCAACACGCTGCTGTGCAAGGCTGGTACGCCAACTTCCTCCAGACATTCGTCTTGCCAGCGTCCGGGCTGTGGGCCTACCTCATCACCTTTGGTGAACTTCTCGTCGGTGTAGGATTGATTGTTGGAGCGCTTACCGGTATTGCGGCCTTCTTTGGCCTCGTCATGAATCTGAACTATCTGCTGGCCGGCACCGTAAGCACAAACCCGATCCTTGGTGGCATCGCCATCCTGATCGTGCTGGCATGGCGCATCGCGGGCTACTACGGTGTTGACCGCTACCTGCTGCCAATGCTTGGCACCCCGTGGACCGGCTCGCTCGCGAAGGAGCCCGTCGCATCGGCCAACAGGCCGACGTCCACGCCGACAGCCACTATGGCGCATTGAGCGCCGCGTACAGGCTCGGCTTGATCGACGCTCTCTCGAGGTTCCGCTCGCCTGCCCGATGGAAGGACCATCAGGCGGGCGAGTTTTCTTTATGCGCCATCGCCGACGGATTCCGCTCCAGACCACTACGCGAGGAATGGTCATGCAGGCGGATGGCGACAGGCTGAAGCTAGATGAGAGAGAGGCGCGCAGATGTGGCAAGCGATGAACTGGGAGATGACAGGAAGCTCGCGTGAGCGGCAATCAGCCGCCGCCGAACAGGCGCAACTCACCCACCTGCGACGCCAGGTGGACGCGCGTTGGCGCACACTGGCGCTAGCGAACGAACGCGGCGCATCCACCGACGCCCTCGAACGCCTCTATGACGCCTACATGAGCGCGGTAGACGCCTATGTCACATGTCAACGCGCGTTCACGCCCTCGCCTTCCGCGCTCGACCGGGAGCAATACGCATCCTGAGCGGCGCCCATGGGGCGTGGTGGCGTTCCCGCAGCCCGCACCCGCAGCGCCTCTCGCCACGGGCGAGGGGAGCGGCATGCTCCACATGCCACCCGCTGAATCGGCTCCGTTGTCAGCCGTCAGAGGCGCGGGCTTATGACGCTATCAGGCTGCCAGCTAGGCGACGAACGACGCCAGCAGCGCCGCCACACGATCGGGCGCATCATCAAGGATGAGATGGCCCGCTCCCGGCACAACCTCCAACTTCGCCTGGCGCGCCTCGCTTGCGATCCGCTGACCGAGCGCGAGCGGCGTCACCTGGTCGCGCTCGCCCCAGATGAGCAGCATCGGCCGGTCGAGCGTCACGACATCGCTCGCTACGGAATTCATGTAGAGCGGCAGCATGTTGCGCACCTGCTGCATGACGACGTTCTTGCCCAGGTCGCTGTCCCACTCCCGCAGATATGCGCTCAGACGCTCCGCGCTCAGCGCGTTAGCCGCGCCGTTGGGCAGCGTCTGACGCAGCTCCGTCTGCTCCTGCTCGACGTTCATGTGGTGGGCAAGCTCAGGGTCCTGATGCTTCTCCATCTCAGGGAAAGGCCAACTGGGCGCGTAGGCGTACTCATACGCATAGCTATTGATGAGGACCAGCCGTGCGACATCATCGCGATAGAGCCGCGTCGCCAGCGTCTGCGCGACGCCACCGCCCAGGCCAAAGCCAACGAGCGTGATGTTCGTTAGCCCAAGCGTCTGGAAAGCGTAGGTCAGGCAATCGGCTTGCCCCCAGATACTGGTATCGGCGGGCCAGGGCTTGTCGGACTGGCCAAAGCCCAGCATGTCGAAGGCATAGACCGCGCGCCCTCTCGCCGCAAGCGCAGGCATGACCCGTTCCCAGACGAAGGCGCCGCCGGGGAGATCATGCAGCAGCACAACCGCGCCGTCTGAGCCACGCTCGGGATTCTGCACGATGTAGCTGAGCGTGTAATGAATGCTGCGCACGATGTCGCGCCGCGCCGCCTGGGATGCCGCTGTGCCTGGCTGGTCGCTGGCGGACTGGCGTGCGGACGTGCTGGGTTGGGGCGTCTGGGGCGTCTGCTCAGACGCCGGTGGTGGCGTCTGTGGTTGATTGATCTGGCTGATATCGCTCGTCTCGCTCATGGCTGGGCCTGTATTCCTCTCAACGTCAACGCGACTCAACGCGACGCGCCCACACGACCCAAACCGCATGAGCGCGTGAAGTTTCGCACACCCTGGCGACGCGACGCCCGCGCGCTACGCGCGGCGCGCCAGCGATGGCACGTTGTAGAACGCGCCAAAACCGGCATAGCGCGCTGACTCGCCAAGCTCGTCCTCGATCGCCATGAGACGATTATACTTCGCCACGCGCTCTGAGCGCGCCGGGGCGCCAGTCTTGATCTGCCCAGCGTTTGTGGCGACGGCGACATCGGCGATCGTTGTATCTTCCGTCTCGCCCGAGCGATGCGAGATGACAGCGGTAAAGCCCGCTCGCTTCGCCATCTCGACTGAAGCAAGCGTCTCGGTGAGGCTGCCAATCTGGTTCAGCTTGACCAGAATCGAGTTGCTGACACCCTCCTGAATGCCGCGCGCCAGACGCGTCGTGTTCGTGACGAAGATATCATCGCCGACGAGTTGCACACGGCCACCGATGCGCTGCGTTAGCTCGGCCCAGCCTTGCCAGTCGTCCTCGGCCAGCCCATCCTCGATCGAGACGATGGGATAGGCGTCGATCCACTGCTCGTAGAGCGCGACCATCTCACTGGCGGAGAGGGTGCGCCCCTCGCGCTCCAGCGCATACTTGCCATCGTTGTAGAGTTCGGAGGCGGCGGCGTCAATGCCAAGGAAGATCTGTTCGCCGGGCGTGTAGCCTGCCTTCTCGATGCCCGCCACGAGCATGTCGAGCGCTTCGCGGTTCGAGCCGAGCGACGGCGCGAAACCGCCCTCGTCGCCAACGTTGGTGTTCAGCTTCTTGTCGTGCAACACCTTCTTCAGCGCCTGATAGACTTCCGCGCACCAGCGTGTGGCCTCAGCGAAGGTGGGCGCGCCGACGGGCAAGATCATGAATTCCTGCAGGTCTGTCGAGTTCTCGGCGTGCTTGCCACCGTTGAGCACGTTCATCATCGGCACGGGCAGTGTGCGCGCCGCCACTCCGCCGATGTAGCGATAGAGCGGGAGGTCTACCGCGTCGGCGGCGGCCCGCGCCACCGCCAGCGAGACGCCCAAAATGGCGTTCGCGCCGAGGCGACCTTTGTTGTCTGTGCCATCGAGCGCAATCATCTGCTCATCAATGCCGATCTGATCGAGCGCATCGAGTCCGGTGAGCGCATCCTGTAGCGTCTCATTGACATTGCCCACCGCCGTCAGGACACCCTTGCCGCCATAGCGACCCGGGTCACCATCGCGCAGCTCGACAGCCTCGTGCGCGCCGGTCGATGCGCCGGATGGCACAATCGCCACGCCACGCGCTCCACCCAGCAACGTCACCGTCACCTCGACGGTCGGATTCCCACGAGAGTCCAGCACTTCTCGCGCATACACATCATCGATGATGGTCGCATCGCTACTGGTCGTCGCCACAATGCTCCTCCTGACACGTCGCATGGGAACAGGTAG
>DASQSS010000173.1:0-9381 GCA_035642255.1 Ktedonobacterales bacterium
CCCGCGACGCGATCCTGCACGGATGAGCGCCCGGACAGGAGCATAAGCGGAAGACTCTCTGTCTGCGGTTGGCGCCGGATGTCAACGCAAAGCGAGATGCCGTCCCCTTCGTCGAGGTCAACTTCCGACACCACCAGATCAGGCCGCTCGGCGACGATAAGCTGCAGCGCTTCATGTTGCCCACCGGCGAATATGAGCGCGCAGTGATCCGCCAGCGCCCGGCTGACTCCATCGCGCGCGCCGAGGTTGCTTTCTACCACAAGCACGCGCATACGTCGTTCGGAAGCCTCGTCCCACGGCCTGTGTTCCAGCGCCACGCTCGATACTCCCCCAGATGGTACATGTCATCACATCTGTCGCATATAACTACGAGTCAGCGTGGCCCTGGCGCCGACGCTCACCCGTTTGGCGGCAGTTTCGTGGTCTCAGACCTCGTTCGCGAGGTCCACCATGCGCTGCGCGCGCTCATCCGGCGTAATCCTGATGACGCGCTCGAGCGTGGCGGCGAGCATACTCGGCTTACAAGGCTTGGGCAAATACTCATCTACGCCCGACAGCAACCCTGTGAGGCGCTGATCGGGCTGCTCGTAGGCGCTCAGGATGATGATGGGCGTGTTGGCGGCGCTCAGGTCGCCGCGAATCGAGCGCACCACCTGATATCCATCCAGCCCCGGCATCCTGACATCCACGATGACGCAATCGGGCCGCTCACGATAGAATTGTTCCAGGCCCGCGACGCCATCATATGCGGTGACGATGTTCTGATAGCCAAGCGTGAGCAACACGTCTTTTATGTATGCGACAATGCTCGGTGTATCATCAATGATGAGCACCTTCACGCGAGAGGCTTGCGGAGCCTGCTGCGCGCTACTGCTCGTCGAGCTATCGCTTGTCTGCTCTCCCATACCCGTCTCATCTCCGACTATCCTGGCCAGCCTGCCGCCGCACGTCGCGAACGGCGCGCCGCCCGCATGAAGCAGTGTGCATGCTAGCCACTAGCGTCTGCAAGTGTAACACTCCTATGAGAGGCGATTGGCTGCACGCTTCCCAAAGTACTAGGCAGGCGTGGAATGGCCTGCATGAGGCGCGGCGTGTCACCCGCGTGGGCGGGGCGCAATGCGGCATAATGATCAGGTAGTCAGGCGCGGCGTGGTCGGATGATCTTTCTCATCGGCCAGGAGATCAGGGAGGTACGAGATGAGCGACTCACCGCTACGGAGCGGACTCGACGCTGGGCGAGATCGCTACTCGCGGCAGACGTTGTTCGCGGGCATCGGGCCGGAGGGGCAGCGGCGGCTCGCAAACGCATCAGTGGCCATCATTGGCTGTGGTGCGATGGGCAGCGCGTTAGCGAATAATCTGGCCCGCGCGGGCGTGGGAAGTCTGCGGATAATTGATCGGGACTTTGTCGAGGTGAACAATCTCCAGCGCCAGACCCTCTTCGACGAAGAGGACGCGGCGAGTTCCGCGCCGAAGGCCATCGCGGCTGCTCGCCGCCTGCGCGCCGTCAACAGCGACATCGTAGTCGAGCCAGTCGTGAGCGATTTTACGGCGGACAACGCGCTCGAACTGTTGGAGGGCGTGGATCTCGCGCTCGATGGGACGGACAATTTTGAGGCGCGCTACCTGCTGAACGACGCCAGCCTCAAGCTGGGCATACCCTGGATCTACAGCGGAGTGATCGCCGCGTATGGCGTAAGCATGACGATTCTGCCGCATCAGTCAGCCTGCCTGCGCTGCGCGTTTCCCGAGCGCCCGCTGCCTGGTACGACGCCGACGTGCGACACAGCGGGCATTCTCAATGGCATCGTCGCGGCTATCGGTGGGGTATCGTCCACCGAGGCGCTCAAACTGCTCGTTGGCAGTGATCGCCTCGCGCGTGGCCTCTACTGGATGGACCTGTGGGAGAACATCGCCGAGCGCATCGAGTTGCCCCGACAGGAGGACTGCCCGGCCTGTGGGCTAGGCGAATATGAATATCTCGATGTGGCATTGAGCGAGGAGACTGCGACGTTGTGCGGCCGTAATGCGGTGCAGGTGCGCCCACCGAACCGGAGCGGGACAATCGACCTGGCCGAGCTTGCGCGGCGACTCGCTCCGCTTGGAGAGGTCGCGACCAACGACTACCTGCTGCGTGCGCGCCTCGACGGCTACGAAGTGACTGTCTTTCCTGATGCTCGGGCCATCATCAAGGGAACGGATGAGCCGAGCGTCGCCCGGACAGTGTACGCCCGCTATATTGGCTCGTAACGGCGCCGGGCTGTCATTGCGCGACCAGAGCGCCAGGCCGAGCCGCTGGTTCGACCAGCGTTTGCTTGCACTCATAGCCATGTGTATCGCACAATCTCTCACATAGCGCCGAACCTAGGCGTGATGTGGTGGCGCAGCGCGCGCATCGCGAGGTAGTCCCGAAGACTTCACATGATGTGGATCATCTACCTGGCAGCTTGAATGTAAGGTTGCGCCGCGAAGCACAGAGAGGTGGAAACCATGGCAGGACCCTTCGACCCCAACAACATCCTCCAGAACGTTGAGCAGCAGGCCAAGGAGCGCGCGGACAGCGAGATTGACAATCTGGCCTCGAAGATTCCGGGTGGTGAGCAGCTTTCACAGAAGGCAAAGGACGCTGTCAACCAGGGAATCGACCAGGCTGGGCAGGCAGGCATGCAGCAGGCCGAGCAGCAGATGAATGATCGACTGGGCGGCATGGGCGGCATTGGTCAGGAACTCGGCGGGATGTTGGGTGGTAACCAGGGTGGTAACCAGGGTGGTAACCAGGGCAACGACCCGAACGCGGGCAATCAGGGCTCCAACTCGTAATCACGCAAGTCGGCGGTTAGCGCGCCGGCTCTCTGGCGCGTGCGGCGTGGCGCGGCGTGGCGAAGGGATCGCTCCTCCGCTGCGCCGCGCTCGCCGTGTGATCGACCGATGCAGACGCGCTTAGAGGAGAACTCGCCCATGGACATGGCCTCGATTACTGCCGCGATGCAACAGTCGGGACTCCAGCAGGTCGTTCCGGCGCTCGACACCCTCGTTCTGCCCTCGATTCGCGTATCCACGAACCCCTCGTTCGAGCGCGCGATTCCGCCGGGACAGTCGAAGCTGGGGGGCATGCCAGATTTGCCTTCAGGTGTGCCGTGGCCCCAGCTGAAAGGCGTCCCGATGGAATTCGTCGCGCAGATTCAACTTGCTGATGTTCATGCCCTGCATGCCGCGGGTCCACTGCCAGCGGCGGGACTGCTCTCCTTCTTTTACGACAGCTCGCAGGAGACGTTCGGCGCTGACCCGAATGATCGGCTCGGATTCAAGGTATTCTATTTCGAGCAGCCATCGAGCGCGCTCCAACGCATCGACCTGCCGACAGACCTTCCCGCTGGAGGGCGCGCGCGCGTTTGCTCAGTGACCTTCAGCGAAGAGTTGACGCTACCCCTGGAGCCGAATCTGGAGATCCCTTCACTCGCGTGGTCTGACGCTGACCAGGAGCGCTACGACGCGGCGCTACAACAACTGATAGCCGATCAGAAGCACCCGATTCATCGTTTGCTTGGCCATCCTGATACGATTCAGGACGACATGCGGACCGAGTGTCAGTTTGCTTCGAATGGTGTAGCCGACCCGAGCGCTGATCCCGCGCGCGTCGCCCAGTTGACACCCGGCGCCCTCGACTGGATACTATTGTTTCAGGTGGATTCCGATGAAAGTATCGGCATGCGCTGGGCAAACGCGGGCATGCTGTACTTCTGGATTCGACGCGAGGACCTCGCGCAACGACATTTCCAGAACGCCTGGGTGGTGCTGCAATCGGAGTAATGGGAGTGTTTGGGTGCGAACGAGGCGGCGGGCGTCGCTACGCAGGCAGGGTGAACGCAGAGGCGATCGAACACGTGAGCGGTATGGAAGGCATAAAAGGGCGATGAGGATTGTGAGTGGCAATGCCGGGCGCGGCTGGCTTGGGGTGATCTGCCTCGCGTTGGCGCTGACGTTGAGCGCATGCGCGGGAACCGCAACTGATACGACATCTGGGGGCGCGTCTACTGCCCATCAGTTTGGCGTCCAGACAAAGACGTCGGGATGCCAGGCGCACAATGGGCTGCCCGACAGCGCGTGCACGCCTGGCGCGATTATCGCGAGTGCTACGGTCAGCCAGATTTGCCAGTCTGGCTACGCCAGCTCTGTGCGCAACGTGCCGACTAGCGAGAAGAACCAGGTCTACGCGGAGTATGGCATTGCGAGTCACTACTCTGGCGAATATGAGGTGGACCACCTTGTGAGCCTGGAGCTGGGCGGCTCAAATGACATCTCGAATCTGTGGCCAGAGCTTGCCAGCCCGACACCCGGCTTTCACCAGAAAGACAAAGTCGAGAACTATCTTCATGACCAGGTCTGCGCTGGCAAGGTGTCATTGGCGACCGCCCAGTATCAGATCGCGACAAACTGGCTGGCTATCTATAATCAAATGCCAGCCAGCTAGAGTTTCATGCGCCGTGAGCGTTAGCGTCGCTGTACCAAGAGCAATGGGTACAGCGACGCTTTTTTGCATGTGTCTAACCACCGACGAGCCGAATCGTACAATAGAATATTCTATAACCCTTGACAGTGAACACTTCAATAAGATATATCTTGATATAACGGAGTGTAGGTGAGTGTGATCCTGTATCGCAGGGGAGCAGAGCAATGAACGAATGGACAGGCCCAGCGCCCGTGGGAGGACGCGGGTCATGGCACGGTCACTGGCAGGCTCCGTGGCAAGGACCCTGGGGGGGTCCAATGAGGGGGCGTGGATGTGGATGTGGTTCACATCGAGGCCCAATGTGGGGCTGCGGATGTGGATGCGGTCTACATCGAGGCCCAATGGGTCCGTTTATGCGTGGACCCTTCTGGTTCACGCCATATGGGCCGAGAGGATGGTATCCCGAGATGGGACGACGATTTCCCTTTGGCGGTGGACCTGGTCGTGGACCAGGACCCCGAATGTTCGAGCGCGGCTACCTGAAGTATGCGCTGCTCGATCTGCTACAAGAACGCCCGAAGCACGGGTATGAGATGATGAAAGACCTCGAAGAGCGCATGGGCGGATTCTATGCCCCCAGCGCTGGCGCGATCTATCCGACGCTGCAGATGCTCGAAGATCGTGGCTGGGCGACCAGCGAGACCGTGGAAGGCAAGAAGGTCTACACGATCACAGACGCCGGGCGCAGCGCCCTGGCCGAGGCGACTGAGCGCCGCGACGCCGACCCCAGAGGCGGCCCGGGGTTTGGTCCGGGGTTCGGCCCAGAGTTCGGCCCAGGGTTCGGTCCGGGCTTTGGCCCGCGCGGGCGTGGCCCTCGACATGAACACGAACATGAGCACGAGCATCATGGACACCACCATCACGAAGGGCCAGATGGTCCGCCGCCACCGCGAGGTGGACCGTGGGCATGGGGTGGCCGCGGGCGTGGCGGGCCAGGCTTCGACTGGCGCGCCCAGCCTGAGGCGCATGAACTGGCGCGCCAAGCGCGCGATGTGGGGCGACTCTTTCTGATGGCTGGGCGCGAGTCCATCAACCAGCCTGAGCGCATCACGCGCTTGCGCGAGATTCTCGAGCGCACCCGCGCGGAGCTCGAAACCTTCGTCAGCGACGCGCGCGGCGAGGGGCAGTCAGCAGCCTCTGCGGGTGATACGGCGAGCGGTTCGGCGTCGCAGCATGGGCCGGATGGCCCCGTAGAGCAGTTTTGAGTCGCTCTGCCGCAACGTCGTCAGTTACATCTGACGCGACCTGCGCCCGCATTTGATGCGTGGCGCAGGTTCGCGCTATTCTTCACTAGGTTTCTATCCAACTTTGACTGGGCGTGAGAGCGCCCAGTAGCGTCGAGCAGCGCTGGCGAACCCCATTGGAATCATCTTCTCGATCACTCTCGGCTCCGCGTTTTCGCGCGGATCGAGACATCGTAGCGTTCTATGGCGCGGCGTGGTGGACGCAGGAGGCGAGCGCATGATGCATGGCATGGGTGGCGGAGGCGGGCGATACGGCCGATTGACGCGTATGAACGCAACCGCCCAGGGACCGCAACGAAAAGCGGACGCACAGACGGTTCGACGGGTAGCGGCTTCATTCAAGCCATACCTGCGCGAGGTGGCTGTGGTGCTCGGCGCGATCGTGCTGGTCAGCGTGCTCGGGCTGGTCAACCCGTACATGCTCAAATATTCGATTTCAATTGGCTTTGGCCAGCAAAACTTTCGCGCCCTGGCGCTGTTTGTGTCTATCATGATCGTCACGCCAATTCTGAGCAGTTTGATTGGCGTAGGGCAGACCTACCTCAACACCCATGTCGGGCAGAGTGTCATGCGCGATCTGCGCAATCAACTCTACGCGCACCTGCAAAATATGCCGTTGAAGTTCTTCACGGACACGCGCACAGGTGAGATTCAGTCGCGCATCTCGAACGACATCGGTGGCGTGCAGAGCGTGCTAACGGACACGGCGACCTCGACCGTCTCGAATGTGACGACCGTGGTGGCGACGATCGCGGGCATGCTGGTCCTCCAATGGCAGCTGACCTTGCTCTCGCTCGCGCTAGTGCCCGTGTTCATTTTTCTGACCTATCGTGTTGGCAACGTCCGGCGTGAGATTTCGCGGAACACGCAAGTCTCTCTCGCGGAGATGACAGCGCTGGTGGAGGAGACGCTCTCGGTCAGTGGCGTGTTGCTCGCGAAAGTCTTCGGCAGACAGCGGCGGGAAGTCGAGCGATTCAGGGGTGAGAACGAGCGGTATGTCAATCTGCAGATTCGACAGCAGATGGTTGGCCGCTGGTTCATGATGTTCATCTCGACATTCTTCTCAATTCTGCCCGCGCTGGTGTACTTGCTCGAAGGTTATCTGACGTTCGGACATGGGCAGCATGTGTCGCAGTCGATGTTGACTGACACCGTGGCGACGCTGGTAGCCTTTACCACTCTGCAAAGCCGGCTCTACTTCCCGATTGGGCAGCTTTTGAGCGTGCAGATCGAGATCCAGGGCGCGCTGGCGCTCTTCGATCGCATTTACGAATACCTGGACATGAAGACCGATCTCACCGAGAAGCCCGATGCGATAGCGCTCAATCCGCATACCGCGCGCGGCGAGGTTGAGATCGAGCATGTGAGCTTTAGTTATCGCTCCGACCTGGACCGTCCGACGCTCGACGACGTGACGTTCACGATGCGGCCAGGCACGCTCACTGCGCTCGTCGGACCCAGCGGCGCTGGCAAGACGACGATGACGTACCTTCTCCCGAGGCTCTATGACGTAGACAACGGCGCCGTGCGGATAGATGGCCGCGACGTGCGCGACCTGACATTGGAGAGTCTTGGGTCCGTGATCGGTGTGGTGACGCAGGAAACGTACCTGTTCCATTCGACCATCCGCGAAAACCTGCTGTATGGGCGACCCGATGCGACGGATGAGGAGCTGATCGCAGCCGCTAAAGCCGCTGCCATCCATGATCGTATCATGGAGCTGTCAGAGGGCTACGATACGGTCGTCGGCGAGCGCGGCTACAAACTGTCGGGTGGCGAAAAGCAGCGCATCGCCATTGCGCGGGTGATCCTGAAGGACCCACGCATACTGATACTGGATGAGGCGACCAGCGCGCTCGATACGCACTCCGAGCGGCTGATCCAGGCGGCGCTCGAACGGCTCATGCAGGGACGCACGACGATCGCCATCGCGCACCGACTCTCAACCATTCTGGCGGCTGACCAGATTCTGGTGGTGGATCACGGTCAGATTGTCGAGCGCGGCACGCATGCGGAGCTGCTGGGGCGCGCTGGCCTGTATGCGCAGCTTTACAATGAGCAGTTTGCCAGCGCCGCTGAGGTGGCTGAGCTGAGCGAGCTGGAGGAGTTGGCCGCTGTCAACGAGTAGGCGCCACAATCTATCGCTTGTGGCGCTAGAACAGCATTGGGGCGATCCAGCTATAGACGCTGGGTCGCCCTTCCGTGCGCCTCGCAGGTATGTCGCGGTTTTGCGCCAGCCCGTCGTCGCCCGCCAGGTTGAGACGCATGACAAGGTCATCGTCAACCGTGGTCGCGCCAATCTCATCGAAGAAAGCCCGGGCTGTAGACGACCCTCCGCCGCTAGCGGTGAGGTAGGCGCCGCCCGTGGCGAAGTCTTCGGGCTGCCGCTGGCGCTCGGCCTGAACAGCGGCGAGTGTGAGCGCGGCCGCGGCGGCGTGGCTGGTCGCGATGAGCGGTCCAATACGGGCGCCGCGCAAGGGCGCCTGGATCGGATGCGTGAAAGCGTAGCCGAGCGGATGGTCAGGGTCGCCACCTGGGTCGCGTGCGACAAAGAGTCTGTAGCCGTCCTGATCTGCCAGCGCCCGTAGCAATCCCATGCGGTCGCCACCAAATGCCGCGAGGTCAAGGGATGCGATGCTGGTTAATGCATGAGGCGTCGCGAGTTCAGCCGTCATGCCTCCCGCGAGCGCGGTCAGCCGGTCAATGCGCAGATCGCGCAATGGCGTAAATATCACCCATGACGGCGCCACGTCAGTGAAGCCGAGGCGTCGATAGAGTGGGCGACCAGCGGGGGTCGCGTCGAGCCACACATTGCGCACGCCCTGGGCGCGCTGCCACTCGACGGCATGCGCAGTCACGAGCTGACCAAGGCCGCGGCGCTGACAGTCAGGGCGCACGGCCACATTGCCGATGACACCGACGGGGCCTGCGGCAATCGCCGTCGTGGTGGCGGCAGGCGCCTGCGCAAGCTCGCCCTGCGCCTCCGTGACTGAACCCACACGGACGACAAAGATGCGTCCGCCTTCCCAGTTGAGCGCGCCGTGAAGCAGGGGATCGCTGCGGTTCCAGCCAAGCTCCACACGCAGACGCGCCAGTGACTCGACGTCCGCCTCGGTGGCTGTCACGATATTGGGCGCAGCGATCACTGGCTCCTCCAATACTCTGCTAGTCAACGGTATGCGAGGACGTCTGCCAGGCATGCCTCACGTCATCGCCGCCGAGTCGACGTCAGGACGTCAGCGCGCATCTCTCGCTGTTACATCATCGCACACTTGCGTTTCGGCGGTTTCGCGCTCGGCCGCAAAGTGGCCGGAAACTGCGATAGAATCTGGATTCACGGCTTGATTATTCGATTGACAGTCTTTTGGGAGCCATGTTACAGTATCAGGTGGTACGCGCGTCGAAAGACTGTGGCGAGCCGCGGCGCACACTCACGCCACGTCTCAACGGAAGGCGAAGACACATGCCAGAATACGCCCCAGCGCTCATCTTGCTCGGGCTTGCCATAGCGTTCGGCATTGCGACCATTGGCGCGACATTCGTGCTTGGTCCGAAGCGACCGACACCTGAGAAGCTCGCTCCTTACGAGTGTGGTATCGAGGAGATCGAGGCGCCTACGCAGCGGTT
>DASQSS010000174.1:0-3551 GCA_035642255.1 Ktedonobacterales bacterium
CGGGCACGCCAACATATCGACGACCCAGATCTACAATCATCTCCATCAGGCCAAGGCGTCGTCTATCGCATCTGTGCTTGGAGAGATCGAGACGCTGCAGGAGCGCGCGCTCGAAGCCAGCGATGAGCGTGTGCCGGCGGCGACCCATACAGCGGGGCAGCGCTAGAACGCCATTACGCCGACCGCATCACACGCAGTAGGGCGTGCACGGGCGAAAGTCGCGCCGCGCACGCCCTACGCACATCTCAATCGCTTCGTGGCCACTCGCTCGGCCCCCCGGCTGCGAGATCAACCCGCTCGTAGCTGCACAGAGGAATCCATTTTGAAGCCCCAGGACGAGGATTTGCCGAAGGCTTCTACCGTGTAGCTTCCTGGCGATTCCTGCGGCGCTGTCAACGTCCATGTCACCGATCCAGAACTGTCAGTGGTCTGTGGGGCGGGCCACGACGAGAACAGCCCCGGGCTCCTATCGGTTGGCGCGCGCAGCTGGCAGGTGACACCCGCTACTGGCGTATGGGTGTCTGGCGTGAATGCTTGCACGGTGATCGTGATCTGTTGGCCCGCGGTCATCGTCTTGGGCGCCACCGTGACACTCAGCTGAAACTGTCCCGTAACGCTTCGTGTGGTCGCTGTGGCGGTCGCGCCCGCGCTGGGAACAGGCGTGTTCTTCTGTGAGCTTGTGGCATGCGGGAGTGTCGTGCTCGTCGGGTTGATGCGCGCGGTAATCGCGCCTCGACTCAGCAGCGTATGCGTGAGGAATCCCATGAGCAGACCTAGCAGCGCGACCAGCGCTAGTAGGATCAAGATCAAACTCGTGGAACTGGATGCTCGCCGCGACCGCTTCGTACTCATGCCACCTACGTTCATGCTGAGCGCCAGCATTGCGGAGATTGTCTCACCGCTTTTGTCTATGCGCTGACGGGGCGCTCCTGCTCCCGTCGTCATTGTAGGGTATAGCCACCAGCCGCCGCAATCATGCGTGCCAATGGGGCTGGGTTCGTTGGCATGCGCTGTTGGACGCAGCCGGCGCGCTAGCCGGCGCCTAGCTCGCGGGATGCGCGTGCTCGAAATCGCGCAGCATGACCTCATTATCGCTCAGCAGAACCGCTGTGGTGTCAATGAGGCGCGTTTCGGGCGCCAGCAGCGCGGGCCCGCGGCGGTGAGTCGTGAGCGTCGTCAGGCCGGCGTCTCGCAGTAGCCATTCGGCAAGCATGACATACCCCGCCCAGTCGCGCATATTGTCCGTACGCTCCCACACGGGGACGCCATAGCGAAACGCTTGCTCGAAGTACTCATGGTGGCGAATGGCGAAAGGGAACAGCTTGCGCTCAAGTGACTCACCTTCGATCTCGCCAGCTTGTTTGATCGCCTGCACGACCTCTACCAGTCGCTTGCTGCGCGGCTCGACCCGCGTAATGAGCAAGCCACCCAGTTCGATGGGCCGGCCGCTTTCGCGCACTCTCGCCAGCAAGCGTAGCGTGGCTGCGGCGCCTTCGAGCGCGGGCGCCTCTGGAGCCATCGGCATGATGATGCTGTCGGTCGCGGCCAGCGCGGTGGTCATGAGCGGGCCGCCCTCAGATGGGAAGTCGATCAGCGCGATGTCTATCTCGGAGGCCAACGCCTCGATGACGCCAGAGAGCACACGCTCTGATTCTAAGAAGGCGGCCGCCTCACCGAGCAAATCGTCCCACGGCAGCACCCACAGCGCTCCCCCTGACCAGCTTGGCTGCGAGATCAGGCGGACAGGCAGTGTGGATTGCTCCAGCGCGGCCCGCGCGACCTCACCATCTGGGCTGGAACCGGCGGGGAATTCATGTAAGGTCAGGAGTACGGTTGATAGGTCGCCATGCGCTGTCGCTGGCCAGATGTCGCGGAGTGAAGCGGTGGTCGTGCCTGGCTGCGCCAGATCAATGACGAGTGTGCGCGCGCCGTAGAGCGCGCAGAGTCGGGCGACGGTCGACACCGTAGTGGATTTGCCCTGGCCGCCTTTCCGGATGGCTACCCCGTACACCTTCGGCATGCGTTGCTACCCCGCTCCTCCCTGATGAGTTGTCGAATCTCCTTGTGTACTATGGCAGCGCGCCTGATGAGTGTCAAGCGCACGACGTCACGCTGCACGGCGCCCAGCAGCGCCGCGCGTGTCCGTTGGACGCGATTCAGCGCGGCTGATCATACCGTTTCCTCCGGTGGGCGATTCCCCTATAATGGGGGCTATCCCGCGGACGCGATGATCCGTGGATGAGCGCGCCGGGGCCGAGATCCCTTCGGTCGGAGGCGTCCACACTGGATGAGGATAGACGACTGATGGCATATGATGCGGATGTTGTGATTGTCGGGGCCGGACTGGCAGGGCTGGTGGCGGCGACGGAGCTGGCGGACGCAGGCAAGCGTGTCATCGTCGTGGACCAGGAGCCAGACCAGAGTCTTGGCGGTCAGGCGTTCTGGTCGTTTGGCGGGCTCTTCTTCATTGACTCGCCCGAGCAGCGGCGCATGGGCATTCGTGACTCCTTCGACCTGGCCCGCCAGGATTGGATGGGTACAGCGAGTTTCGATCGCCCGGAAGATCACTGGCCGCGCCAATGGGCTGAGGCGTATCTCGCGTTCGCAGCCGGCGAGAAGCGGTCCTGGCTCGCGGCTCAGGGCATGCGTTGGTTTCCCATCGTCGGGTGGGCTGAGCGTGGAGGCGGCGGCGCGCTTGGGCATGGCAACTCGGTGCCGCGCTTCCACGTCACCTGGGGTACGGGGCCAGGTGTGCTGGAGCCGTTCCTGCGGCGCACACGCGACGGTGTGAAGCGCGGCCTCATCACGCTGATGTTTCGGCGGCGCGTCAATGAACTGACAATGTCTGGCGGGATTGTGGACGGCGTGCGCGGCGACATCCTCGAAGCGAGTGCGGCTCAGCGCGGCGAGGCAAGCTCGCGTGCGGTGATCGGCGAGTTTACGCTCCACGCGCAGGCTGTCATCGTTACGTCGGGCGGCATCGGCGCAAATCATGAGTTGGTGCGGCGGAGTTGGCCGGCGCGACTTGGCTCGCCGCCAGCCCACATGATCTCTGGCGTTCCCGATCACGTCGACGGGCGTATGCTGGCGATTGCAGCGGCGGCCGGTAGCCGCGTCATCAACTCTGATCGCATGTGGCACTACACAGAGGGCATCCAGAATTGGAAACCTATCTGGAGCCGTCACGGTATTCGGATACTGCCAGGCCCCTCCTCGCTATGGCTCGATGCGCGAGGCGTCCGGCTTCCCGTTCCACTCTATCCAGGCTTCGACACCCTCGCGACACTGCGCTATCTCCGGCAGACCGGCTACGATTATAGCTGGTTCGTTCTGACACAGAAAATCATCAAGAAAGAGTTCGCGCTCTCCGGGTCAGAGCAGAATCCCGATCTCACCAACAAGAGCTGGCGGCAGGTGCTGTCGCGCTCAATCGGGCCAAGAGCCACCGGGCCCGTGGAGGCATTCAAGGCGCACGGACCGGATTTTGTCGTCTCGCGAACGCTGGAAGAGCTTGTCCGTGGAATGAATGCCCTGACCGAAGACTCCCTCCT
>DASQSS010000175.1:0-5573 GCA_035642255.1 Ktedonobacterales bacterium
CTGGCCCTTGTGCACACTATTACCCAATTACGCCCTGCTGCAGCCAGCGATCTGCGTTCACTGGAGGATCGGCTACGACAGTCCAACAAAACTCAGAGCCAGAAAGGAGAGAGAGGCTATCAGGTTATGGCTGGGGAAAAGGATGCCATCGGCTTGGCCATGTCCATCTTTGGCATGAAGCGCGACAAGGAACTGACCAATTGGAGACAAGCAGATACCCAGCCAGCGCCATTCATCGCAGGTTTGAAAAGGGTGACGTTGCGCGAGGACACGATGATACTGCACGACGCATCCGTCTTTGGCAGCGACTGGACGCAGTTTAAGCACTATGGGGTGGGCGCGGTTCAGTTCCAACGTCGTAGTCGCGGCCAGAGCCTGACAATCATGAATGTCAACCGCACCAGGGTCGAGCACACGACAGGGGTCGATCTTCTGTACTACCACCACACCTATCAGTCATTTGTCATGGTTCAGTACAAGCGGATGGTGGAGGGCAAATACAGGCCGACCGATCAGGCTTACCGAAACGAGGTGGCGAGGATGAGGCGTTTGGAAGCGCCGCTACCAGATCACCAGGTAGAGGGGACGGAGGACGCTGTCAGTTTTCGGCTTCATGATCGCGCCTTCTACTTCAAACTGTGCCCTTCTACAGTCTTCAAGCCACTGTCACCTGCCTTAATTGAAGGCATGTACCTGCCTCTAGATTATTGGAACATCCTAGAACGTTCGTCCCAAACAAGGGGCGAGCATGGCGGATTCGCTATTACAGAGGACAATGTGGGTCGTCACATCAATAACACGCTGTTCATCCAGTTGGTTCAGGACGGATGGATAGGATCCCGGTTGAGCAAGACAGACCAATTGGAAGGGCTCATACGGGAGTCGCTTGAACAGGATAAGTCTGTAATTGTAGCTATCAGCGCGTGACACCAAATCGGCTTGGGTAGTTGTAGATATTCGCAGGCGACGAAAGCCAGCGAAGGAGCCAGCGCATGAGCGAGCGCAGCGTGGTCCAGAATCCCCTCATCCGCTACGCCGAGGCTGCGGGCTGGCGACGCGTCTCGCGTGAGGAGGCGCTGCAACTGCGCGGCGGCGAGGGCGGACTCTTCTTCACCGAGGTCCTGCGCGACAAGCTGCGGGCGCTCAATCCCGGCGTGGTGGACACCGAGCGCGCGAGCGGCATCCTGCGCCGCCTCAGCCTGCTGTCCGCCACCATCGAGGGGAACCGCGACGCGCTCACCTGGCTGCGCGGCGAGGGCAGCGTCTATGTCCCCGAAGAGCGCCGCGAGCGCAACGTCACCCTCATTGACTACGCCGACCTCGCCCGCAACGACTTCGCCGTCACCGACGAATGGGTTCAGCGTGGCCCCGTCTTCCGCAACCGCGCCGATGTCGTCTTCCTCGTCAACGGCGTCCCCGTCGCCCTCTGCGAGACCAAGAACGCCACCCACGCCCAGGGCGCCGCCGAGGGCGTCGAGCAGATCCGCCGCTACCACCGCGAGACGCCCGAGCTCTTCACCACCACCCAGGTCTTCGAGGTCACCCAGCTGCTCGACTTCCTCTACGGCGCCACCTGGGCCGCCAGCCGCAAAGACCTCTTCAACTGGAAGGATGTCGAACCCGGCGACTTCGAGGCCAAGGTCCGCCGCTTCTTTGAGCCCGCCGCCTTCCTGCGCCTGCTGCGTGAGTACATCCTCTTCCTCACCCGCGACGACGCGCTCACCAAGGTCATCCTGCGCCAGCACCAGATGCGCGCCGTCGAGAAGGTGCTGGCGCGCGCCTGTGAGGAGGACAAGCGCCGCGGCCTCATCTGGCACACCCAGGGCAGCGGCAAGACCCTCACCATGCTCACCATCGCCGCGCAGCTCCTCCAGACCACCCTCCACGGCGAGAAGCCGCTCGTCCTCATGCTCGTGGACCGCAACGAACTGGAGGGCCAGCTCTTCCGCAACCTCCTCCAGGCGGGCCTGGAAAGCGCCCACGTCGTCGAGTCCAAGCGCGACCTGCAAACCATCCTCGCCAGCGACACCCGTGGCCTCGTCGTCACCATGATCCACAAGTTCGAGGGCATCCCCGCCAACCTCCAGCCCGGCCGCCATGTTGTCGTGCTGGTGGATGAAGCGCACCGCACCACCGGCGGCGACCTCGGCAACTACCTCATGGGCGCCCTGCCCAACGCCACCTATATCGGCTTCACCGGCACCCCCATCGACCGCCTCAGCAAAGGCGAAGGGACGTTCAAGGTCTTCGGCCCCGACGATCCACAGGGCTACCTCGACAAATACACCATCGCCGAGAGTATTGCCGACGGCACAACTGTCCGCCTCAACTACGCCCTGGCCCCCACCGACCTGCGGGTCGACCGCGAGACCCTCGAAGCCCAGTTCCTCACGCTCGCCGAGGCCGAGGGCGTCGCCGACGTGGAGGAGCTCAACGCCATCCTCGACCGCGCCGTCGCCCTCAAAGAGATGATGAAGGCCCCCGAGCGCGTCGCCCGCATCGCCGCCTACGTCGCCGAGCACTACCAGCAGAACGTCGCCCCAATGGGCTTCAAGGCCTTTCTCGTCGCCGTCGACCGCGAAGCCTGCGTCCTCTACAAGCAGGCGCTGGATGCGCTGCTCCCGCCCGAGTGGAGCGAGGTCGTCTACTCCCCCGCCCACAACGACTCGCCGCTGCTCAAGCAATACGCCCATACCCCCGACCAGGAGAAGGCCATTCGCAACGCCTTCCGCCGCCCCAGCACCAACCCCAAGATCCTGATCGTCACCGAGAAGCTGTTGACCGGCTTCGATGCGCCGATCCTCTACTGCATGTACCTCGACAAGCCCATGCGCGACCACGTCCTGCTCCAGGCCATCGCCCGTGTCAACCGTCCCTACGAAGAGGAGGCCGACGACGGGACGAAGTTGGTCAAACCCTACGGCTTCGTCCTCGATTTCGTCGGCATCTTCGACCGGCTGGAGCTCGCGCTCGCCTTCGACTCCGATACGGTGCAGAGCGTCATCGAGAACATCGACGCGCTCAAGGGCCTCTTCGCCACGTGGATGCGCGAGACCGCCAGCCAGTACCTCCCTTATGCCAGCGGCTGGGACGACAAGGCCAAAGAGCGCGCCATCGCCCACTTTGAGGACAAACAGCGCCGCGACGACTTCTTCCAGTTCATCCGCCAGCTCGAAGCGCTCTACGAAGTCCTCTCGCCCGACGCCTTCCTGCGCCCCTGCCTGGAGGACTACCTCGCCCTGATCGACCTCTACACCCTCATCCGCAACGCCTACAGCGACCGCATCTACGTCGACAAAGAGCTGACCGCCAAGACCCGCGCGCTCCTGCGCGCCAACAGCAGCAGCCAGCGTATGGAGCTGCCTGGCGCCATCTCGGAGCTTGGCCCGGCGGAGCTGGAAGCGCTCAAGCGCAGCGTCGCCAGCGACACCGTCAAAACGCTCGACCTGCGCAAAGCGCTGGCGACGGTAGTGGCCAGAGATGGCGCCGCGCAGCCGTTCCTGCTCTCGATTGGCGAGCGCGCCGAAGCCCTCGCCCAGCAGTACGAAGACCGCCACCTCACGACCCAGCAGGCCCTCGCCGCCTTCGAGGCGTTGGCCGAGGAATACACCCAGGCCGAGCAGGAGCGGCGCCGCCTCGGCCTCGATCCCAACGCCTTCGCGCTCTACACCGCCCTGAGCCCGCTCGCGCCCAACCTCACTCCCGCCCAGGCGCGACTGGTGGACGCGCTCTTTGCGCAGTATCCTGAAGCGGGATGGAATGCCCAGCAGGAACAGCGCCTGCGGGCGGAACTCTACAAGACGCTGCGCCCGCTGGTTGGCGCGGGCAAGATGGTGGAGGCGGCTAACACCCTGCTGCGGGTACAACGAGTATGAGCAAGCGAAGTGAGCCGCCAATGCAGGCGCGAGCTAAGGCATCCACGTCCGCGCCTGCCACGAGTGATGTGCCTACCGTCGCCGAACGCCCGTCTGAGCGCTGGCGCGACGCCGACGAATTGCGTTGGGCGGCACGGCACTGGGCGGCGCGCATGGGTGTGCGCACCCCCGCCATCCACATCCGTCCCATGACGACGAAGTGGGGCTCGCTCTCGCGCACCATCACCCACGCCAACCCTGGCAATAGTGTTGGCGCCACCACGACCATCAGCCCCTACGCCGGTCGCCTGACCCTGAACAGCGAGTTGCTCACCCTGCCGCGCGACCTCGGCGAGTTCGTCATCGTCCACGAGCTCGTCCATCTGCTCGCGCCCAACCACGGGCGCGTCTTCAAGAGCTTCCTCCACGCCTATCTGCCCGACTGGCGCGACCGTGAGCGGCGGCTGCGGGCTATCACGTTGAGTAGCAGGCTACGCTAGAGCGCATTTCATCGCGGGCTTCCACTGCACACCCGTGATAGCCCTATTCCGGCCGTGATTGCGTCGCCGCGCATGTTCACCCGCGTCATTGCCACACCTTGCGCCAGGCTTCGTAGCCATCAGTCACGTGCCACACCTCGGGCAGCCCCGCCCGCTCCAGCAGGCTCGCCGCAACGGACGACCGATAGCCGTGCGCGCAGTGGACCGCGATGGGTGCGTCGTAGGGCAGCGCATGCGCATGCCCAGAGATGTCTCCTACAGGCATCGGCACGGCGCCGGGCAGGTGTCCTGCCGCCCATTCGCTCGGCTCCCGGCTGTCGGCGATGGTGAGTGTATCTCCACGCTCAAGCGCGTCGGCTAGGTCGGCCATCGTCGCTGCGCGTGTCTGACGGATTGGGCGCCCACTAGCGCGCCATGCCTCCAGGCCACCCTCCAGCGTACCCAGGATGTAGTCGAACCCGATGCGCAAGAGCTCACGTTGCGCCTCACGCTCATCGTAGGGTGACGCGCCCATGAGGATGATTGGGACTTCGGGTGTCAGCGCCCAGCCGACCCAGGCCGAAAGCGGGCCATCCAGTCCAGCGGTCAGGCTGTTGGGGATGTGACCCGCGTCGTAGTCAGTGAACGGACGCACATCCACGAGGGTCGCTCCGCTTGCCAGCGCCACCTCGACCTCCGTAGGCGTGAGCGAGCGCAGCGCCGGCAAGGAGCGACCCAAGAGCGAATAGCCACGCCGGTTGCCCATGCGCATGTACTGGTAGTTAGCGGGGTACGCGCCGAGTACCTCGAGATATCGAGAGAGAAATTGCTGATAGGTCTGCGCCGTCGCCAGCGGATTATGCCGCCGCTCCTGGCCAATGGTGGTGATGCGCTCGTCGCTCTCCCCGACGGCGCAGAAACTGCCACCGCCGTGCGTCGGATACACGGTCACCTCATCCGGCAGGATGAGCAGGCGCTCGTGCAGACTCTGCCAAGCGGCGCGGGCTAGCGCAGAGGTGTGCTGTGGCCCCAGCAGGTCAGGCCGCGCGATCGTCCCCACCATCAGGCTGCCACCGGAGAAGAGTGCTTCCGGCGTGCCACCTTCCGTCACCAGCAGGTAGCTGACGTGCTCTGGGGTGTGACCCGGCGTCGCGATCGCCCGCAGCCGCCAGGCGCCGAGTGTGAGCGCGTCGCCATGGCGCAGCGGTGTAACGGGCGCATCGGCGTAGTCCAACTCAGC
>DASQSS010000176.1:0-2067 GCA_035642255.1 Ktedonobacterales bacterium
TGGCATTGGTATCGCGCTACTTGCATTCCTCACCGAGATCCTGCTGGGGCAAGCGCAGCGCGCGCTGACGCCGGCAGGCTTGAGAATCGCGGCTATGGGCGAGCAGGCAGCGGAAGGCGCGGCCAACGAGCCGCCCGACGCGACGGGGAGCGCGTCCCTCGCCGCGTAAACGTATCCGCACTGAGGCGGCGCTACAGGCGCGCCCAGGTGGAAGGCGCGACACATACCTGAATCATGACGTTGATCTGAGTTGCGCGGTGGGCTCTGCTCGCCGCGACAGGACAGGAGTTACTACGGATGCGATTACTACGGTCACGCGGCGCGCTCCAGGCGATTGCACTGCTCGTTCTGGCGCTCGCCCTGCCGCTTGCGGCCTGCGGGAGCAGCGGCTCTGGCACGGGCGGCAAGCCCGGGTCGGGCGTCACCGTCGTCGTGGGAAGCAAGCTCGACCCCGACGGGCAGCTGCTGGGCGAAATGTACACCCTGCTGCTGCAGAATCAGGGCTTCACCGTGACGCCAAAGCTCGCGCTCGGGCAGACACCGGTGCTCTTCAATGCCATCAAGAGTGGCGCCATCGACATCTACCCGGAGTTCACCGGTACCGCCGCCACCAATCTGAACCTGGCGCCATCCCAGAACGCGCAACAGGTCTACAGCCAGGTCAAGAGCGCCTATGAGTCGCAATACCACATCACCTGGCTCGACGCGGCCTATGGGCTGAACGACAGCTACGCTATCTGCACGTCGCAGTCGGTGTCGTCAAAGGACAACCTGACCACGCTGGACCAGCTGACTACCTCGGGAAGCAATCTCACGATTGCCTCGCCTCAGGATGGTATCAGCTCAGCGGTTGACCCGGTGCAGACAGGCTACGGCTTCAAGTTCAAGAATGTCACGCAGATCAGCGAGCCGCTGGGGTTCGCTGCCGTGCAGCAGGGGTCTGCCGACCTGAATGTCTGCTACACGAGCGACCCAGCCATCGTCGTCAACAACTTCGTCGTCCTCAAGGACTCGAAGAATGTGTTCCCGATCTACAATCCCGCGCCACTGGTGCGCGACAGCGTGCTTCAGAAGTCGCCGTCCATCGCGACCACGCTCAATGCGCTGGCCCCGAAGCTGACGACTGATGCGCAAGTCGCACTCATCAAGCAGGTCGCGGTCGATCACAAGTCCGTCAAGGAGGTCGCGCAGACGTGGCTTCAGCAGCAGGGCCTGCTGCCGAAGTAAATCGCGCACTTCCGCGAGGCAAGGGCTAGCAACCCTTCAGCCGCATGACGAACGGCAGGCCGCGATGTCTCACACGGCATCGCGGCCTGTCCGAGTTTTCTGTATCGTCCGTGATCTGGGTGGAGGTGATCAGCGGAGGTGGTTAGCGGCCAAGAGGCGCCCAGCGCGGGCGTTCCTTCTCGCGGGCGTCGTCGAGCAGGCGCTCGAAGCTCTCCCAGCGCGAGGGGCTGATGCGCCCCTCCGCCAGCGCGGCGCGCAGGGCGCAGCCTTCCTCGCCGTCGGCATGGCCGCAGTTCTCGTATTCGCAGTCGTCGGCGATGGGGCGCAGCTCGACAAAGCAGCGCGGGAGCTCGTCCGCAGCGACATTCCACAGCGCCAGCTCGCGGATGCCAGCGGTGTCGGCCAGCCAGCCGCCTTCAGGCAGCGGGAGCAGCCGTGCGCCCGTCGTCGTATGGCGTCCTTTGCCGGTCGCCTCGCTGATCTCGCCAATGCGCTGTCCGGCGTCTGGCAAGATGACGTTCATCAGCGACGATTTCCCCACGCCCGACGGCCCGGTGAGCAGCGATGTGCGCTCGACGAGCCACTGGCGGAGTGTTTCGATGCCCTGACCTGTCGTGGCGCTCGTCTGAACCACGGGATAGCCAAGCGAGTCGTACAGCGCCATCGCCGACTCAACGTCCGCACTCACCCCGAGATCCACCTTGTTGAAGAGGATGAGCGCGGGAACCTCGGCGCGCTCACATATGGCGAGGTAGCGGTCGAGCAGACCCAGCCTCGGCTCTGGCTCATGAACGGCGAACACGAGCGCGGCGAGGTCCACATTCGCCATCATGACGTGCT
>DASQSS010000177.1:0-18073 GCA_035642255.1 Ktedonobacterales bacterium
ACAACGTCGAGGAGGTTGAGGCGATCATCAAGGAAATCAACAAGATCGCCACGGCCGACGCGAAAAAGCCCGCCAGCCAGCGCGCGTCCATTGGCGTGCTTTCGCCCTACCGCGACCAGGTCAACTACCTCAACCGGCAGCTCGCCACGAAGCTCAAGTCGAAGATCGTACAGGACCATGATATTGCCATTGGCACGGCGCATACGTTCCAGGGGGATGAGCGCGATATCATGCTCATTAGCTTCTGCGCTGATCCGGGCTCGCATCGCAGCACGCTAACCTTTATGAATCAGGAGAACCTGTTCAACGTCGCGGTGACACGCGCGCGTCGGCGGCAGGTCATCTTCACGGGCCTCGATCCGCGTAATCTGCCAGCGGAGCATCTGCTGCGTGACTACCTGAGCTACGCGGCGGACTGCCTGGAGGCAGACAAGCCAGACGACCACCGGGAGGGCGGCACGACCTTCGAGCGCGAGCTATCCGCGGCGCTCCAGGAGCGTAGCGGCTACACGATCTACATGGGCTACCCTGTAGCGGGCTTCGCTGTGGATGTCGTGGCGCAGCGCGGCGCGCGGGCGCTGGCTATCGCCTGCGACGGCGACCCCGAGCGGCGCGTTGTCCATCCCGAGGACGCCATGCTCGATAGCGTGGCTGGTCAGGCGATCCTCGAACGGGCGGGCTGGCGCGTCCACCGCCTGCCCTATCGCCTCTGGGCGCAGGACCCGGAGGCGTGTCTGGCCGAGATAGACGCGCTGCTTGGTGGCGCCACTGAGTGATCGGTGGTACGCCCACGAGTGAGCCAGCATGATACTATCTGACGCGCTCTCGCACCGCTCATGGAAGCGGTGACGACTGGGAGAGGCCAGCCGGGCTACCAGGCGCGGCAGGAGGCGCAACCATTGTGGTGGATGCCTGAACGCTCGCAGACGCCCCATCTGAGATGACATCGGTGATGAGGCGGATGGTCCAGAAGTCGCGCGCGAGGCCCCTGGCGATCAGATAGTCGTAGGGCAGGTAGCAGTAGCCCTGGTCGCCCCAGTTCGGACCCCAGGAATTGCGCACGATCAGCGCCTGTCGCGCGTCATCGTAACCGACCGCCATCATCGCATGACCACCGATTACGCTTTCGTGTTTCTCCGGCATCACCACCGCACCCGTCTGCTTCACCTGTGGGCTCTCAAAGCTCTCGTAGACGGTGATGCCGAACACAAAGGGATAGCCCTCGGCAAGGCAGCCTTTGAGACTATCCAGGGAGTGGTTGAGTCGGCGGTAGTGGAGCGCGCGGACGTGCCGCGCCTCGGCGTAGCAGGTGTCTGGCGGGCGGCTGGCGAACTGCGTGGGGTCGTAGGGCCAGTTGGCAGTGTCTTCGGGCTGATCTTCAGGGCAGACGCCGGCATGATTGACCGCCTTCATCCCTTCACGCAGAGGCGCGCCCGTATCCGCGCTGGCTGTGCCCTGTAATGCGCGCTCGTTGTAGTAGATGAACAGTCGCGATGGCGTGAATCTCTGTGGCGTTTCCAGTTTGCGTTGATCAAAGGCGAGGGCCGCCGCGATAGCATTCGCCGTGCAGCTTCCGAGCTTCCCCTGATCGTAAACCGCGGGGCAGAACGTTCGCAAATCTACCGCCGAGGGCAGAGCCTGCGCTACTTCGGTCGGGACCACATGGACAAGATCGCGCTGATCGGGCAAATCCGGAATCCACCCGTAATGTTGCGTGGATGATGTCACCTGAACAACCTCCCACTACCCCGTTGACGATTGATGCTTGTGTGACGAGTGACACTTGACGAGCAACCCTGGGAATGAATAGACTTCGAGCGCGCATCAACTCCCTTGTCGGCGTCTATGCGGGAACACCAGGCATGGTGTCACCTCGCTCGTAGCGACAGAAGCCCGCGCTTGGCTGGCGGGCAAAGAAAGGCATGGTCTGGCCATGAGCGCTCACGACGAATCGCAGGATCACGCGCATTCTCATCGGTCCGAGGAATCTGGGGAGCATCACGAACTTCATTCGTCCATCCAGTCCACTGAGCCAGCCGGATCGGCAGCGCCCACCGAGTCAGGCAAGCCGGACATCACCCGCGAGACAGTCTCAGATTGGACACTTGCGAACCCCGAAGATGCGAACGCTGGAGCCGCGACGACCAAGACGGGTAAGCCAGATGTCACTCGCGAGACAGTCTCTGATTGGACCCTCGCGAATCCAGACGCGACAGACACAGGAAGCGATTCGGACAAGTAAGGCAACCGCAGATTACCGCTCGCTGTCATCTCCAAGTTCAGCGCTGATGACCTGCTCCATGAGCAATTCACGTCCATCGTCGAACGCGGCCGCCCATGCCTCTGCGCCTATTTCGGCGCGGGCGGCCGCTACGGACGCTTCGATATCTGTGCGCTCCGGGAGTGGTTGCGGCGTACCCAGTGTCTCGCGCGCCTGAGCTGCCGCGCCCAGCAATCGCGCCGACCGCTCCGCCTCGCCACGCGCTCCCGCCAGCGCCCCAAGCCCTTCTAGCCCTTCGGCCATTCGTCGTGGGTCGCGCAACTGCCATGCGCCCGCCAATGACTGGCGCAACGCTCCGGCGGCGGCGGCGAGTTGACCCTGCCGCAGGAGCGCACGGCCGATATTCTGCCGACCCACGACAGTTCCCGCCAGGTCGCCGGTGCGCTCACTGAACGCAAGCCGCTCACTGTACCGCTCCACCGCGCGCTCGAGATCACCCTGGTAGTACGCGACGTCGCCGAGGTTGTTGAGGAAGATCGACGCCAGATCCTCCATACCGGCGGCGCGCGCAATCGCCAGCCCCTCCTCATACCAGCGGGCCGCGTTGTCCTGATCGTTGTGGAGTTGTGCGGCGACGCCCAGCATGTTGAGCGCGCGCAGCTCGCGTTCACGGTCGCCGAGCGCTCGCTCCGCTATCAGTCCCCGCTCCAGCAGCGCTGTGGCGCGCGCATAGTCCGCGAGATAGACTGCCAGCGCGCCGACGCGCACGAGACCCCAGGCGTAAATGGCGCGCAGCTCCTCATCAGCGTCTTCTCTGTTGGCAAGAGGTTCGGCGAGCGTGAGCAGGTCCTGAAGCCAGCGCGCTCCCTCGCGCTCGTGTCCATGTGAATGCCAGAAGCCAGAGAGCGCCGTAGCGAGGCGCAGACCCAACGTCAACTCGCCGCTATCACGCGCCCAGGCAAGCGCGGAGCGGAAGTTGTCGAGCTCGCGCTCCAGGCGCCTGAGCCAAACCTGAGCGTCTGGTCCGCGAGCCTCGCGTTGCGTGCGCTCCGCCAGGCCGAGGAAATAGCGCGCGTGCGCCTCCCGAACGGCGGCCGCTTCTGCGCTTGCCTCCAGTTCGTCAAGCGCAAAGGCCCGAATTGTTTCAAGCTGCCAGAAGCGTGATCCGCCCTCCTCCGCTTCGTCCTCCTCCTCGCGCTCGCTGACCAGGCTTTGATCGATGAGCGCGCTCAGCCCTTCGAGCGCGTCGAGGGATGGCGCGCAGATGGCCTCGGCCGCTTCGAGTGTCCATCCGCCCGCAAAGACGGCCATCCTCCGGAAGATGGCTCGCTCATCTGGGCGCAGCAGTTCGTAGCTCCAGCCGATAGCCGCGCGCATGGTCTGTTGGCGCTCCGGCTGATCGCGTGGGCCACCAGTGAGCAGTTCGAGTCGCTTCGAGAGCCGTGTCCGGATAACCTGAGGTGTGAGCACGCGCACACGGGCGGCCGCCAGCTCGATAGCGAGCGGAAGCCCATCGAGCTGATGACAGATGTCAACGATGGCTGGAGCATTGGCGGCAGTCAACGTGAAGCCAGGTTTCACATCGCGCGCCTGCTCGATGAAGAGCGCAATCGCGGGGTATTGCGAGAGCCGCTCCAGATCTAATGGACGCGGCGTCACGTGTGTGGCAGGGCTGGTCGCGCTTGATGACGCGACTGGCGTCAGCCACAGCGACACCGCTGGCGTCTCAAGAGGGGGAATCGTGAATTCGCGCTCGCCGCGTAATCGCAGCGCGATCCGGCTGGTCACCAGCGCCTTGACGGCAGGGCAGGCCGCTACCATGCGCGCGACAACTGGCGCAGCGGCCACGACTGCCTCGAAATTGTCTAACACAAGCAGCATCTGTCGATGCGCCAGCGCGCCGTGCAATTGCTCTTCGGCAGTGGCTGCGCCGCCGGCGCGCAAGCTCAGGGTGCGAGCGATGGTGTCCGCGACGAGCGCGGGTTCGGTCAACGGCGACAGGGCCACGAAATAGACGCCATCAGTGAACTGATCCGACATCTGCGCGGCGATCTCCAGCGCGACGCGCGTCTTCCCGATGCCGCCTGGCCCCATGAGCGTGAGCACGCGCACGTCGTCCTGTTCGAGCAGCGCGATGAGGCGTTGAGCTACCTCCTGACGGCCAAATATTGGGGTTGGCTGTACAGGAAGATTGTTGCGCACTCTGTCAAGCGTGTTGAGCGGTGGAAAATCGTTGAGCGTGTCAGGTAAAACAACCTGATACAGATGCTCGGGGCGCTGGAGGTCTTTGAGCCGCGCCTCACCCATATCTCGCAGGTCCAGGTCATCCGGAATCGCATCCTGGCAGAGATCGCGTGTCGTCTGCGAGAGGAGAATCTGGCCTCCGTGTCCAGCGGCGGCGATGCGGGCGGCGCGATGGACATCCAGGCCAATGTATTGGGCGTCCGCGAGCGTTGGAGCGCCGGTGTGCAGCCCGATACGGACGGCGACGGTGACGCCTTCAGGCCAAACATGATTCGCGAGCGCTCGGGTCGCGCTTACTGCGGCGGCCACAGCATCCGCTGCGCGCGAGAACACGACGAAGAACGAGTCGCCTTGCGTATCGACCTCGACCCCATCGTGAGTGACCCAGGCGGCGCGCAACAAACGCTGATGATCAGTCAGCGCCGTGCTGTAGCTCGGGCCGAGCCGCTGGAGCAAGCGTGTGGAGCCTTCGATGTCGCTAAACAGGAAGGTGACAGTGCCAGATGGTAGCGTGGTCACGGCTCAACTCCCAGCACACGACACTCACCCGTACCCGTCGCTCTATTTCTATCATATCTGAGGCGGTATGCACACGGAACAGCAGCGCGCCCACACGTCGCGCTTCGCGTCACGGCTATATCGTCTGCGGCCAGCCATGATCAGGTGAGGCGCGCGGGCGAGGCTGGATTGTAGCGCAGGCGCTGCTCGCTGGCCTGGATCGCCAGCATAGCCACGCGGCTTGTGAGTCGGAGCGCGCCTCAACGTGCGCGTCTTGCTGTCGGCGCTGGACACCGGCATTTCCACCAAAGTCATCTTCTCATCGGTTGGTGTGGCGGTTCTGACGACATTGCTGGTCAACTTTACGCAGAACCGGCCAGTGATCTAGTCCATCAGCTTCAGGTCCAGAGCCAGTCCGCGGGAGTCAATCCTAACGACCCGCAGGTCATCGCGGCGCTTCGCGCATTGTTGGCGCAGATAGGCGTGCAGGCGGGGACAGAAGCCATGCAGGAGCCATGCAGGAGATCGTCTGGCTGATCGTTTGGGGGTCGCACGGCATGATAGCGCTATCCCTCGTGCTGCCAGGTCACCGCATAGGGCTACGCATAGGGCTGCGCGCAAGCGCTGAGGTGGCGACCCGGCCAGAGGCAGTGAGCGTGTGAGGTGGCGCGGCGCTGTGGCGAGGATTGCCTGATGCGCTATCCCCGCAGCAGCGCCTGGGCGGCGGCGACATCGGCGCGGGCGCGCGGGTCGGCCTCCATGCGCTTGGCGACTGTAGCGCAGCCATGCATGATCGTAGTGTGATCGCGGCCGCCAAGTTGGTCGCCGATCTGGAAGAGCGACGCGCCTGTCTCCTCGCGCATCAGATACATCGCCACCTGGCGCGCCCATGCGGTCTGGCGCTCACGCGACTTGCCCAGCAGCGCATCCAAGGGAACAGAGAACCGCTGCGAGACGGCGCCGAGCACGGCTGCCGCATCCACCGGGCGGCTGGCGCGGCGCTCCTCGCGCACGGGGCCGAGCGCCCGTGTCACGGTATCGGGATCGAGCGATTGCCCCATCGTCTGGGCATAGGCGATCACGCGGGTAAGCTCGCCTTCGAGCTCACGAATGCTATCGCATGGGGGATGAGCCAGGCGCGTCAGCGACTCGTCGGGCATGGCGACATGGAGCGCCTGAGCCTTCGCGCGCAGAATGGCGAGGCGACCCTCGAAATCAGGCGGCTGGATGTCCGCGAGCAATCCCCATTCGAAGCGCGAGCGCAGCCGGTCGTGTAGCTGGCGCATCGCGCGTGGCGGGCGGTCGCTGGTCAGCACGATCTGCTTGTTCGCCTCGTGCAGCCAGTTGAACGTATGGAAGAACTCTTCCTCCGTGGATTCACGGCCCGCGATGAACTGCACATCATCCATCAGCAGCACGTCAACTGTCCGATAGCGGTCGCGGAACTGCTGCGTGGAGCGGCGTCGGATCGCCTCGATGATCTCGTTGGTGAACCGCTCAGCCGTGACATAGACCACGCGCTGCCCCTGCGCCATGAGCCGCTGCCCGATAGCGTGCAGCAGGTGTGTCTTGCCGAGGCCGACGCCACCATAGATGAACAGTGGATTGTAGCGCTCACCAGGCGCCGCGACGACCTCCTGCGAGGCCGCGAATGCGAAGCGGTTGCTCGTCCCAACCATGAATGTCTCGAAGGTGAAGCGGGGATTGGGGTGGGCTCCGTCGGATGACCAGGCGCCTGCTCCGCCGCGCAGTGGGCCAGAGCGCGGCGCTGGCATAGCTGATGGCATGGCGGGCGGCGCGGCAGGTGGTGGCGTGGAGTCTACGCGCGGGGTAGCTCGCTCACGTATGCCCGGCAGCGGCGGCTGCGCTCGCAGCGCGTCGTTAGCGGGCGTTCGACCTGGACGCCCACGCGGCGCCGGACGTGGCGGCGAGGCGAATGCGGCGCTCTGCGCGGCTTCGACACGGGAACGTGATGGGCGCGCGGCGCGGCGTGAGGCGCCGCCGGCCACATCTTCGCCGGGTTCGCGTGGCAGGTACGCCTGCGTCGCGGCGTTGGGTGTGACATTGGCGTTCCCAGATAGGGTAGCGGCTGGCACGAAGCGCACCTCGGCGGGAGCGCCGAGCGCCTGACTCACCGCGGCGCGCGTAATGTCGGCGAAACGCTGGGTCAGATGCTCAGCGGCAAACGTGTTGGAGACGGCGACGACAAGCACACGCTGTGACAGCTCGACCCCGATAGCGCCGCGAAACCAGGTTGTGTATGCCCCGCGCGAGACACGCTGCTGGATTCGCTCCAGCGCGGCCTGCCACAGCTGACGGGCATCCATCTGTCGCCTCCGCTGACACTACTTACTCATCGTGACGCGCGCGACCTGCCGCGCCCGGGGGAGATATGTTCCTATCCAACGACCTGAGCGCGGGGGAGATGTGAGACTTCAGTGTAACACCATCCAGGCGGCCTGTACACTGATTTGTACACCCAGGTACTGTGAACAAACGCATGGCCGTCCGTCCGCGTCACACAGCGGGCGTTTGTCGTCTCCACCGCGCGACTATGGTGTTGGTTCGTTAGCCTCCGCAGGTGAACGCGGGCGCGACGGCGCCCTGTCGCCAGCCCGGCGGCTCTTGTGTGCTGAACAGCGACGCCATCTGCGTGGTCTGCGGGACATATTCGACGAAGGTGTAGGTGACGATATACGGTTGGCAGGCTGTCGTCGAGATGAACGTTCGCACACCATTCGGTCCGCCAGGATGTGAGTCCGACGGCGTGACGACCAGCGCGATCATCTGGCCGCTGGAGGCGTCGGCGTAGAGATGCTCTGGCTGCGCCGCGTTGACCCAGAATAAGTCATAGGCGTTCAGGGTGCGGCCATCGGGCAGCGTCACAGACTTCACGCCGAGGTTCCAGAACTCGCCCGCCGCCACATACTCTTCAGCGGCGTTGAGTGGCTGAGTCACGATGCGTGGTGGCTGGGCTGAGGGCGCCGGCGGGGCGAGTGACTCGTAGGTATGCGTCGCATTATCGAGTCGCGCGACGCTACCTCCATTGACAATCTCCGTCACGTCGGAGCCGACGCCGCGCGCTCTGGCGGATTGCTGAATGCCGCTCGCTCCAAAGGTGCTCACGTCCCACGTCCACACGTGTCCCTGCGCATCTGTTACCGTCGCGAGATAGCGCAGGGCGAGAGAGCTATCTGGGGCGGCCAGGCTTACATGAATCGGCTGATAGGGCGCGTCGAGCGAGAGGCTGACCAGCCGCAGCCATGCCGCGACCGCATCAGCGCTGGCGGCGGCTCGCGGCTGCGCGTCGAGCGCGATCTGCAAGGTTGGCCTTGTCTCGCCGACAGCCAGACAGCGTGCGCAGGTCGTTGACGTCAGTGGCTGCCAGCCCGTTGCGTTGGGCAGACTCCATGTGAGTGGCGCCGCGGCGTTGGAGCTGCCAGCGGTGTAGCCATCAAACCCCAGTCCATGCGGCATCTCGCGGAGACGTAGCGTGGTGACGGGACCGCCGCTGAATGTCCACATGACGTCGAGGTAGCGCGAATTCGCCTGTGTCTGTTCCGCTGGCCCAGTCGTCGCCCGAGGCGCGCTCGCCCCACTGGGCAGATACGTCGGGCTGATCGGCGTGAAGGCGAGTTGTCCCGCGAGCGCGGCCACGGCGCTGCGCGTCTGCCGCAGTGGGCTTTCCACATTCGGCGTCGGATGGGTGATGGCGCCTTGCCTCGGGAAGCTTGGGAAGCGGTTGAACAGGGTCGCCGCCAGAGCGACAATCAGCAGCGCCGCCGCCGCTGGGATAGCCGCCGCAATCCACGGCGGACGTGCGCGCCGTGGCCGGAGTCGAGCTGTGCCAGGCATCCCTTCATCGACGCCACCATCTTCATCATCTCCGCTAACTCTTCTGTCATCCACGATGTTATCTATGATGTCATCCATGATGTCATCGGGCGCGATGAGCTCTCGGATGCGACGGAGCAGCGCCGCGCCATTCGCGCCCGGCAGCGTTTCGCGGGTGACGGTTCGCGGGTCCGTTGACACTATGTGGTTGGCGGCGGTTAGCACCCGCTCGAAGACACCGGCGGACGGTGCGGTGCGCGGCAGTGAGCTCACGATCTGATCGATTGTCCGGATGCGATCGAGCTGCGAGGCGCAGTGCGCGCAGTCGGCGAGGTGGGTGGCGACCTGCGCGCGCACCGGCTCCGCAAGCTCGCCATCCGCGTATGCTGAGAGGTAGGGCGCGATCGTATCGCAGTCCAATGTCTCATTGTCGCTCATCGCGCTCCCTCCTTTCGCAGCTCCTCATAGTAGCGCCCGAAGAGATCGCGGGCGCGCGTCAGTCGCACAGCGGCGGCTCCCGGCGTGATACCAACGACCTCCGCAATTTCTCGATACGTAAGCCCCTGGAGGGAGTGGAGAAGCAGACAGACGGCGTACTTGTCGGGCATGCGCTTGAGGGCGAGCGAGATATGGTCGCGCTCGGCGACGCTGTCGATCTCCGCCGCTGCCATTGGCTGGGCAATCTCGCGCGGGGGCGCCTCTTCGTATGCTGAGGTTCCGGCGCCAAGCGGCGACTCCAGCCCAAAGACACGCTTCACGCGCGAGCGGCGCCGTAAGTGGTCCATGCAGAGGTTGGTGGCGATGCGGTAGAGCCACGAGCGCATGCTCGTCTGGTCGCGCAGTTGGCTGAGTCGCGCGTATGCCCGGATGAAGACCTCCTGCGTGATGTCGTCGGCGTCTTCAGGGCTACCCAGCAGATGGTACGCGTAGGTGTGGATCTGTCCGCTGAATTCGCGGTAGATGGCGGCAAGTTGCGCTTCGGAAGGGAGATCGCTCGACGTCACGTCCCCTCCATTCGTTCTGGCTGTGCGTTTCGGCTGCGACGCGCTAAATGCGCCACCCAGCGGCTGTGGCGCGGAGGCCGCCGTGAACGCCAGCGCGCCGAGCCATGGACTACCCCAGAGCCAGCGAGTTGGCCACCAGTCTCGCATATGCTCCCCTTTGCCCGGCTGGTCATGTCATATCGCCATCTAACTTTCGTACATCATGATGACGCCCAGGCTCACGCATGATTTACGGAAATGCGGCAATCCGTCCATGATTCGCCCCGGTGAGGAAGGCGCGACGGCGGCGCGGGAACGCTACGTTCTTATCAGAGCAGCGCCAGTCCGGGTAATGTCATCACTGCCCACCTGGCTCCGGAGACTGTCGCCTCACTATACGTCGTTCGCTACCTCTATGAAGAACGTCTCGACGCCGAAGCGCTCCTGTAGAAGATCGCCGAGCGCCTGCACGCCTAGCCGCTCTGTGTTGTAGTGGCCCGCCGCGATGAAGTTTGCCCGTTCCTCGCGCGCGAGCGCCTGTGTCCCCTCCGCTGTCTCGCCCGTCAGGTACGCGTCGCAGCCGCGCGCAGCCGCTTCCGCCAGGTTCCCCGGAGCGGCGCCTGTCGCCACCGCGAGTCGACTGACCTGATCTGGGCCCTCATGGTACACACGCGGCGCCGCCCCGGCCAGCGCGCCGATCTGCTCCACGAGCTGGGCGAAGGGTATCGGTCGCTCGCGTGCGCCGATCGCGCCGATCGCCTGCCCATGATACGCGGCGAAGTCCAGCGATTCGACGGTGAAGCCGAGACGTCGCAGCCAGAGCGTGTTGTTGCCGATCTCCGGATGCGCGTCGAGCGGCAGATGATACCCCAACAGCGTGATGTCAGCGTCGAAGAGCGCCTTCAGCCGGCGCTTCTGGCGCGCCAGAATGGTATGCGGGTCACGGTCGATGAAGAGGCCGTGGTGACAGATGAGCATGTTCGCGCCAGCGCGCGCGGCTTGCTCGATGAGTTCAAGGTTGGCGCTCACCCCCAGCGCCACGCGCCGCACCTCTGGTCCGCCGATGACCTGCATCCCGTTGGGACAGATATCATGGAACTTGCCAATACTCAGGTAGTCGTCGAGGAAGCTGACGATTGCGTCACGCTGCGCGACACGAGCGGGCGGCGGGTCAGCGTTCGCGCGGGCGGGCTCGGGGTGGTTCGGAGGCGACCGGCGTGGCGCGGCGCTGGCGCGTGTGGTCGCCTGTGGGCGGCTGGGACGTCGCGGCGACTCATTGGATGGCGCGCTGGTTGGGCGGGCTGGCAGCGCGCCACGCGACTTGCGTCGGGAGGCCGCGCGCGCTTCCCGCTTGGTCGTTGGCTCCGAAGGCGTGTTCGGAGCCGCAGAGGACGACGCTGCGCCAGCTGACGGTAAGGGCTGTGGCGCCGACTGGGCGTCCCGACCTGCCTCGCCGTGTGTTTGAGGGGCCGCATCGAGCTCGGCCAGCGTCTCGCGCGCAATGTGTTCGGCGCGCTCGCGGTCGTCGGGCGCCAGCTCACCGTCAATCACAAGTCCCAGCAGACGATCTTTGACGACGCGCAGCCACGGGCCCGGTTCGCGCTTGAACAGCGCCATCAGGTCGTTGCCATCCAGCGGGCTCTTGATCGGCGTCACTTCCGCCTGCTGGCGCAGCCATGCGCAGCGCGCCTCCATCTCATTGATGCGCGCTACCGCCCGCGCGACCTTCTCCGGTCGATAGCTGGTGATGTCCGCGCGCGAGAGGTCGAGCAGGTCGGGCAGCGCATCGCCCGCTTCGAGCATCAGCCTCCGGACCGCGCCATCCGTCCAGTCGGGCAGGTAGGAGTTCGCGCGCATGTGCATCCGCACGAGCTTCGAGACGAACTCGATGAAGGGCCGGTCGAATCGCAGCCGCCGCAGGATCTCGCGCGCCATGACCGCGCCCACATCCTCATGCCCGAAGAAGTGGACTTTGCCATTTTCGACGCTGTAGGTGCGCGGCTTGGCGATGTCATGCAGCAGCGCCGCCCAGCGCAGGCCAGGTCGTGGAGGTGTGCCTGACACGACGCGGAGCACATGCTCGTAGACATCCTTCGAGTGCGCGGGCGCCTGGCTGACGCCGCGCAGCTCCAGCAGCTCTGGCAGCGCATAGGGCGCCAGGCCGAGGTTGACGAGCAGCCGCAGCGCCAGATCGGGTCGCGAGCTTGTGAGCGCCTTGCTGAGCTCATCGCGAATACGTTCGTTGCTGATTTTGCCCAGGGTCGCCGCCTGCCGTCGAATCGCCTCAGCCGTCGCGTGCTCGATCTCGAAGCCAAGCTGCGCCGCGAAGCGCACCGCCCGCAGCATGCGCAGCGGATCTTCGTCGAAGCGGCGGTGTGGATCATCTCCGACCGCGCGAATCAGCTTGCGCTCCAGATCGGCGCGACCGCCCCATGGGTCCACGATCTCGCCGGAGAGCGGGTCGCGCGCCATCGCGTTGATCGTGAAGTCGCGCCGCAGCAGATCGCCTTCGAGCGTATCGCCGAACGTGACTTCTGGCTTGCGCGAGTCTGGATGATAGACATCGCTGCGATACGTCGTGATCTCGATGACATCCACGTCTGTGGGGTGGTTGCCCAGCAGCGATGAGAACACTGGCTCGCGTCGCTCCTCCGCGGGCGGCTCAGCGGGCGCCGCGGACTCGGGCAGTGGATAATGCACGGCGATTGTACCGAACGTCTCGCCGACGGTGGTGACCGCCAGTGGATGTGTGGCGGCCACGATTCGCTTGATCGCATCCGGGCGCGCGTCTGTAGTCAGGTCAATATCGGGTGAGCCTTCTCGCTGCATAAGCAAATCACGCACACAGCCGCCTACCATGTAGAGTTCATGGCGCTGGGCGCGAAATAGCTGGGCGAGGGTCATGATCGTCTCTAGCATGAAGTCTGAGTTTCTCTCTGTCCGCTCTGGTCCACGGCGCTGGGCCACGAGCCACGGGGCGGCCTTCCCCGCCTATGCGTTGTCTGTGTAGGCGTGGCTATGCGCTGTAATCCACTGGGCGATATCGTTATCGAGGATGGCGCGCTCCGGCTCAAATTCGACATCGTGAGCGAAGTTGGCGTAGGTCTTCCACGTTTTGTCGCTACTGGCCAGCGCGTCATACATGCGTCGCGTGGCTGCGGGAACGACCGCCCGATCCTGCTCACACTGTATCACGAGCGCCGGGAGCCGGGTCTGCCGCGCGCGCGCCATCATGCTCAATCGAAGGCGAGTGATCTGATACAGGAATGATGCGCTCTGTTCGCGCACCCAATGTGGGTCGCCGTCGAGCATGGCGATAGCGTCGGGATTGGTGGTCATCGTCGCCGTGCCGCCTGCCGCCTTGAAGGGCCGCGCCGAGCCAAGCATGCCAGAGATGACCAGTTGCGCGACCGCTCCCGGCGTCACCTTGGTTTGGTCATCGATCCACGGGTTCATCAGGATGATCCCCGCAAGCAGCGGCTGCGCGCGAAGCGCGTCATCGGTGGCGACATGGAGGGCGAAGATGCCGCCCATGCTGTGGCCAAGAATAAAGAGAGGGCTGTCGGGCTGCTGCGCATGGATCGCCTGAAGGAAGGCGATAATGTCACGCGGATAGATGGCGCCGTTGCGCACATGCCCCCGCGGGCCCTCGGAGCGGCCAAAGCCACGATGGTCCACCGCATAGACCGTAAGCCCGCGCGCGTGCAGCTCGTTGCCCATGTCTATGAACCATCCGGAATGCGCGCCCAGTCCGTGAAGTAGCACAAGCGTTGGCGCGGCGGACTCGGCCTCCCAGCGGCGGTAGAAGAGTTTGACGCCATCTGGCATGGTCATGGTGTTCGTCTCGTAGCCCTGCGGCCGCGTCGCCGCAGGAGCGCCCCAATCGCCGACACGCTCTGGCGCGTATTTGTTTTGCGTCGCCATGTCGCCCAACCTCCGACCTGCGGCGGGTCGCCCTAAGGGGCCGAAACTGGCCCCTGGACGCGTCATCTCGCTATGCCCGTCTGATGAGGCCTATTATAGCATTCTCCAGCATGCTCACCGGTATTCTGAGACCAGCGACAGTTCCGGTTCAGGCGCCTGACACAAGTCAATCGGGAGAAGACCTGAATTTTTCATCGTGTTGCGATATAATCCCTTGATGAACCAGGTCGATAGGTTATGTCCTGGACAAGATCTGGTTGTGACTTAGTAGCAGGGGACGATATGGCGCAAGAGTCTTTCCAAGAGTCTTTCAATGTGCGCGAAGGCATCGCGGGCGGCCTGGGTGGGGTGAGAGGAGATGTGTCGCGCCGTGGTGACGTACGCCAGATGATAGTCTTTTCCCTCGCGGCGATCCCTATGGGCGTGATCGGCGCTATCTGCGCTTGGGCGCTCTATCACCTTATCAACATCATCACTGGACTGGCATTCTATGGAAAGCTAATGCTGCAGACCCCCGTGTACCCGCCAGACCACGGGCTGGGACTCAAGGCGCTCATCATTCCTGTCGTGGGCGCGCTGATCGTGGGCGTAATGGCGCGCTATGGCACAGACCGCATCCGCGGCCACGGCATCCCGGAGGCGATGGAGGCTGTGCTGGCGAAAGAGAGCCGCATCAACCTCAAAGTGGCGATCTTCAAGCCTATCTCCGCTGCGGTCGCTGTCGGCTCTGGTGGCCCATTCGGCGCTGAGGGGCCGATCATTCAGACTGGCGGCGCGATTGGCTCGCTGATCGGCCAGACGTTTCATCTGACCTCCCACGAGCGACGCACGCTTCTGGCATGCGGCGCCGCCGCGGGCATGGTTGGCATTTTCAATACTCCAATGGCTGCTGTGGCCCTCGCGCTGGAACTCCTCCTCTTTGAGTTTCGCGCGCGCTCACTCGTTCCCGTCATCATCGCGAGCGCTGTGGCGGCGGGTTGCCGCACATACCTGCTTGGCTCAGCCGTGATGTTCCATGTGAGTGTGCCTGTGACACTCGGCTCGGCGGTGAATCTGTTCTGGCTGGTTCCACTTGGCTTCATCGTTGGAGTGGCCGCCGTCATCATGAGCAAGTCACTGAACTGGATCGAGGAGTATTTTGACCGGCTGCCAGTCAGTCTGCTCTTCAAGCCAGCGATGGGCGCGGTCGTGCTGGGCCTGGTAGCCCTGGTTGAGCCGCGTGTGCTAGGAATGGGCTATACCGTTATCACCGGCATCCTCGATGGGGCTTACAGCAATCCAGCGGTCGCCATTCTGGCAATTGGCAAAGCGGTGGCGCTGGTCTTCTCGCTGGGCGCTGGCACGTCTGGCGGCCTGCTCGCGCCGATGCTGCTGGTGGGCGCGGGCATCGGCGTTGGCTACGGCCGCGTTTTGAATGGCGTCATTCCGGGCATCGGCCTCAGCCCTTCGATGTGTGGCATTGTGTCGATGAGCGCCCTCTTCGCGTCAGCGGCTCGCGCGCCGTTGACCTCAGTCCTGTTCGCCTTCGAGCTGACGGGCAACTCCCATACAATCGTGCCGTTGATGATTGGCTGCATGGCCGCTGACTTAACCACTCGCGCGCTCATGCGTGAGTCAGTGATGACGGAGCGACTCGTGCGCCGTGGTTTGCGCATCTCCCAGGATCTGGAGATCAATCACCTGGCCACGTTGTCGGTGCGTGCTGTGATGAGCGCGCCTGTCGCCGCCTTGAACGCCAGCATGTCTGTGGCGGACGCGCTTCGTCTACTGGCGGGTGCGCCTGGCCGCCCTATCTCAGCGTCAACGCCAGCATCTACGCCTGCGGCGGTCGGCGTCGCAGCGCCCACAAATGCGGATCGGACTGACCCTGCGTCTCCGGCGGGTATCGCGAGCAATGGGGCGAAGGCTGAGTCTCGCATAGACGCCATAGCGGATGTTACAGCGGACGTCGGTGGAGACCCGCATGACTCAGGTGGTAGTGGGCCGTCCGCGCCGCGCCAGCAGTGGACATTCCCCGTCGTTGATGATGCGGGAGCGTTGGTAGGCATCGTAACGCGCGGTAATCTGCTCGATGCCGCCGCGGACGCTCACCGCCTGACGCAGCCGGTGAGCGCCATCGCAGTGCGCGATCCGCAGGTAGCGGCGCCAGATGAGTCACTGGCTGATGCGCTCGAGAAGCTGATCGCCGGGGATTTTGCGCTCCTGCCCGTCATCAGCGAGGATGGCTCCCGACGTATCATTGGCGCATTCACGCGCGGCGACGCTGTGCGCGCGCGCAAGGTGATTGAGGATCAGGCGTCGCGTCGTATGCGCTTCATTGGCCAACGAGGTGCGACAGAACGCGCTGGCGAGTAGCCAACTGGCTATGGGTATACTGTCAGTCGTGTGGCGTGAAACGCCCGCGCATGCGCGTGAGGGCGCGCCACCACCACTGAAGGAGCCTCAATGCCACCCTGGCTCTACCTTCTCATCCTTGCGCTGCCGGGCGCGCTGATCAGTAGCTGGCTGCATACGTCGCCGCTGCTGACGTTCATCCTGGCGGCGCTGGGCGTCATCCCGCTGGCTGGTCTAATTGGCGAAGCGACCGAGGCGCTATCCGTGCGTGTTGGTCCGATGGTCGGCGGATTGCTCAATGCCACGTTCGGCAACGCGGCGGAGTTCATTATCGGTGTCTCCGCCCTTGCCGCTGGCCTGCCCGACGTGGTGCGCGCGGCCATCGCGGGTGGTATCATCGGCAATGCGCTCTTCACGCTTGGTTCGGCGATGCTCGCGGGCGGCTGGCGCTTCGGCTTGCAGCGCTTCCAGGCGCGCAACGCCGGACAGTACGCGCTGATGCTGGCGTTGGCGGTCGTGGGCCTGGCGGTTCCATCACTCCTGGCCACTGTGGGCGCGAGCGTCACGACTGGCGCGAATACCGTCCACGGGCTGGCGCTGCACGAGATGAGCCTCATCGTGGCGCCGTTGCTACTCGTGAGCTATGCGGGGTATCTCGCGTTCTCGGTGTTCGGGCTTCGCGCTGAGCGCCGCCATCCTGACGGCGCGGCGCCTGACGCGGCCAACGACGCGGACGATGATGATGACAATGACACTGTCGCGGCTGAAGAGGATGCGCCGGACACGAACGCCGATGTGGCTGCGGACGCCAAAAAAGCTGTTGGCGCGTCGTCCGCTGAGGAGCGTCGCGGCGTCGCGGGGCTGATTGAGCGGTGGCGTCAGCGCAGCGCGCTTTTCGATGTGTTGACGCTGGTTGTGGCGACGGCGCTGATCGCCGTGGATAGCGAGCTGCTGACGGGCTCCATCGAGCCGCTCTCAAAAGATCTGCATCTAAGCTCTTTCTTCGTCGGGCTGATCGTGCTGCCACTCGTTGGCGGCGCAGCCGAATACGCCACGGCCATGCGAACCGCGATGTCTGATCATATGGAAGCCACGCTCTCAGTCACCGCTGGCTCGTCCATCCAGATCGCGCTGCTAATCGCTCCGCTGCTGATTCTCGTCAGCCCGTTCGTAGGCTCGACGCTCGACCTGGATTTTTCGCAGCTCGAACTGGTCATCTTCGGGCTGGTCGCGGGCCTCTTCACGCTCATCAGCCTGGATGGCGAGTCCACCTGGCTGGAAGGATTGCAGCTCTGTGTCTTCTACCTGATCGTCGCGGTTGGGGCATTCTTTATCTCCGGTTGATATCACACCTCCCGCTCGCTAGAACCACGTTTCACACGGCTACCTACCTCATGGTAATGGCAAGGGGGCGCGTCGTCGGGTGATAGGAGTATAATGGCCAGCAGAACGCAATGCGGGATATATTGCGAGCCCTATTTCAGCTTTCAACGACACCCACGATTCCCGTCAGGGACGGCGGTGAGCGAGTGATAGGAAAGGCCTGACAGCATGGTGGAGTGGCGGCTGGGCAACTACGAGTTGCGGCGGCGGCTGGGCGAAGGCGGCATGGCGCAGGTCTACCTCGCCCGTGATGTGCGCCTCGGACGAGATGTGGCTGTCAAAGTGCTGGATCGCAAGCTTGCGGATCGCCCGGGTTTTCGAGAGCGATTCATGCGCGAGGCGCGTGTGGCCGCTGCGCTCGACCATCCTAACATCGTGCCGCTCTTCGATTTCGGCGACGCTGAGGCGCTCTATCTCGTCATGCCCTTCGTGAGTGGCGGCAGCTTGCAAGATGTGCTCTCGCGCACGCCTCTGCCTGTTGGCGAGGTCGTCACGTTTGGATCGCAGATCGCCGATGCGCTTGAGTATGCCCACCAACGCAAGGTGGTGCATCGTGATGTGAAGCCCGCGAACATGCTCGTGCATGCGGATGGCCGGCTGATGCTCTCCGACTTTGGACTGGCGAAAATCGTCAATGCCACGCACACGCTCC
>DASQSS010000178.1:0-10875 GCA_035642255.1 Ktedonobacterales bacterium
CTTCTAGCCCCTGCGTCACCCGGGCGTCTCAGGTGTCTTAGGCGTCCCAGACGGATGCGTCATAGATCGCCCGCCCCTGATCGTAATCGTTCGGGGGCGGGCGATCTGTCTGCTTGACCGCGCGGAGCGCGTGCGGTTGTCGAGCGAAGCGCCCCGCGTTATAAGTTTACATGTGAACCCTTGACACATAACTATATTTATGATACTAATTAACACAAGGGAAGTAGCTTCCACATAGGAAGCGCTGAGGCGCGGTAGGCGCTGAGGCATCCCGCCCGGCGGTCTGGCGCTACGGATGTCGTCGCAAGTGCGGCGAGTCGAGAGTGGCCAGGCTCATCAGCGACGCGAACAGCGCAACAGGAAGAGGGTTCCATTTCAACATGGCGTACAACATTGACACCAGCCACTCATTGATCGAATTCGCCGTCAAGCACATGATGGTGACCACCGTGAAGGGCCGCTTCACGAAGTTCCAGGGTGATGTCGAGATCGACGAGGCCACGCCTGCCAACTCCAAGGTTGACGTGACGATCGAGACAGCCAGCGTCACGACCGGTGACGAGAATCGCGACGGCCACCTCCGCAGCGGCGACTTCTTCGAGTCGGAGAAGTACCCGACCATCACCTTCAGCAGCAAGACTGTCGAGCCATTGGGCGGCGAGAAGTATCGTGTGAGCGGCGACTTCACCATGCATGGTGTGACGCGCGCGATCTCCTTCGACATCACTCGCGAGGGCGTGACCAAGAACATGCAGGGCAAGACGCTGCATGCGTTCTCCGCCAATTTGGCGATCAGCCGTAAGGACTTCGGCCTGGAGTGGAACGTCGCTCTGGAGAGCGGCGGCCTGCTGGTGAGCGATCAGGTCAAGATCTCGCTGGAGGTCCAGGCGATCGAGGCGGCGACGGTCGCGGCGTAATTCGCCCGACCCCATCGCGTGGCTCTTGCGCTGTGGCATCTCCCCAGATACCCCAGTCAAGCCCCTGGCAAGACGCTGGCAAGCGCGCCCCATTCCGCACATGCGGAGTGGGGCGCGCTGTGTTGTGTTCCTGTTCTGTGTCTACCGTGAGCTTGCCCGCTCCACCTCTGGACGATCATCCCCTGATGGGGATACGATACCGGATGTGACGCCAGCGCACGGCTGCGACAGACCACGACGCGGCGCGGACGCAGTGTCGTGGTGAGGAAGAGGATAGATCTATGTTCAGTGGCGCTTCTGGCGCGAGGGGACGAGGCGCTCAATCCACCGGAGCGCGAAGTGTGGCGCTCACCCAGGCGCGGCGCGGACACGGCATCAGCGTGACGAGCTACTATCTGGGCCGCGCGCTGGTCGATCGGGGACTGCGCGTGCTGCTGATAGACCTGACTGGTCGTCCTGAGCGGCTGCGTCAACTGCTGGACCGCGAGCCGGTCAAGAACCTGGGCCTGTGGATTCCTCCAACGCTGCGACCGGATGCGCTGCCTGCTCTGCTGGAGCGCGCCCGCCAGGAGACACTTGGCAAGGTGGACGCCATGCTGCTCGATGTGGATGCGGCTTTGCTGCATAGCATCGGTGGGGTGGCCGCGGGCTTCGACTACGTGACCGTCTTCGTGGAGGCTGGGGAGACAGGCATGCGCGACGCCGACCAGCTCGCGGTCCAGTTCGATGACGAGCCGCCACCATATGGACGTGTCGGCGTGGCGCTCTGCCGCACGGACTCTCACCTGGCGGAGGATGCGCCCCAGCGGACGCCAGAGCGCGGCCTGCCGATTCTGGGCGGCTTCCCCGCTGACTATCTGCTGGCGGCAAGCGAGGAGCTGTCGGTGAAGGGCGGCGAAGTGAAATCGCCGCACGAAACGTATCTGGTTGCCATTCGTCAGCTTGCGCGCACCCTGGCCGAGATCGTTCCGCTGCGCCGCGTCATCGCGCCCACGCCGTCGAGCAGCGCCACGGCCAATGGCTGATTCGTCTCCCGACCCCTCAGCGCAGACGCCCGTGCTGCTCGATATCTATCTCGCGCTCGCCCACATCAGCGGCCCCACGGCTGGTCCCCTGGCCCCGCTGCCCAGCGAGGAGCTGGAGGAGACGCCGCGCCTGCACGTCACCCACACTGCCGACGGACGGTGGCATGTCTTCATGCGTCCAGATCTGCCTGAGACGACGCGCCATCTCCTGTCCACGCTGCCAGCGTCAGTTCTCTTTACCGACCATTCCCGTGTTGCGCGCATCCTCGCCGAGGGGGACCGCTCGGTCAGCGCGCTCAATACCGGACTCTGGGTCGGCCATACGCTGCTCTTCCCTGAAGACATCGCCCCATTGCTCGCACACCGCTCGCTCGATGGTCTCGTGCGGCTGGGACCTGAGCGCGACTACTACGGCGTGTCCGCGCCTGACGCCACATGGCTTCGGTCCGCGCTGGCCTCGCCTGAGCAGGCGCCTCCCCCACGCGAGATCTTTCCCCATGAGCAATTCGCAGCGCTAGCTGACGGGGTGGTGGTGGCGACGTGCGTCTCGGCGCGGGAAAGCGCGCTGGCCGCTGAAGCCTGGGTGCGGACCATCCCAACGGCGCGCGGGCGCGGATATGCGACGCATGTGACCGCCGCCTGGGCGCTAGACGTTCGCCACCGGGGCAAGACGCCGTTCTATAGCTATGCGCAGGATAATCGCGCCTCGGCTGGAGTTGCGCGCGCGCTCCATCTCATCCCCTTCCTCGATGATGTCGGCTATCTGTGATGTGACTGTGTCCTGGCCGCACGCATCTGAGAGAACGGCGTGACGCAGCGGCGTGTAGATACGGGTGTACTATTGGCGTGGTGCGGCAGGCTACAACATGTGCTCAGCGCCATAGTGAGAGCCGCATAGAGGCAGGCGAGTCGCATCCTGACACAGAGGAGGCGTCGCGATGAACTCGATGAATCCGCATCTGCCAGCGGGTAGGCCACGGGATATGCGCGCCGCGTTGTCGACACGCCTGCGTGTCGGCTCCGGACTGGTAGCGCTCGGCGAGTTTGCGCTGCTCACCAGCGCGGTATGGCTCTCGCCATTCGCCTTCAGCCCGTACGCCATCCAGAACGACGTCTACATGGCAAACATGTTCCTGGCCCCCCCGACCGCGCTGGTTGGCGTGGTCGCCGCAGGCGTCGGAGTCATCTTCGTCCTGCGCGCGCCGGAGAGACGGCGCATCGGGCTGGTCTGGGTACGGGCGCTGCTCATTGCGGCGGTCGGCGCGGGCGCTCTGGCGCTTGTCTACGAGCTGTTTGGTGGCCAGTATCATTCCGTGGGGCCGGAGCCGATCAACTGGCCGCCGTACCTCAACGAGGTCATGCTTAGCCTGACACCCCTTGTCGGCCTACTGGTTCTGCTCGCGGGCTGGTGGTGGGGCCCCAGAGCTAGCCACCTGCCTTAGCAGCGAGTGGCTAGCGAATGCATGCTCGCCTGAAGACGTATGGGCGGCCCGCCGCCTCCATGTGCGGTTTTAACCGCCAGCTCGCTCAGTTGGCGCGTTACTGGCGCAGCTTTGCAGCCTGTGCTATAACCGTTCAGGGACCTTCGCCCTCAGGTTCAGCGCCGAGCCTGTTGTGTCTGCTTCCGCATTGCCCACAACACCTTACAGGGCAGGCTGAATCGAGCGGAACACTACTATGGCCAGCGATGCGAATAACGCTGGGAATCGGCGGGAGCCTGAGCAGACTCCCCCGCCTTCCGACGCCCAGGACGCAATTAGCGAACGTCAGCGAACATCCGAGCGCGCGCCTCACGTGACCGCCACGCCGATGGACCCCTCGGCGCCCGCTCCGCCGCCACCAACGGAGGCTAGCGCCTCCGCCTCTGACACAGCGGACGTCGAATTCCTGCTCCATCTGATGAACGAAGACGATGACTCACCCATCATGCCGCCGCCTCGTCCGTCGGCCACTGGCGCGCAGGCGCCATCTCAGTCACCCATAGCGCGAGCGCGAGCGCTGCGGAGCGATATTTCGCCAACGCTGGAGCGGCGCGAGGTAATGCGCGGCGCGAAGCCGGGCGACACCTATATGCGTGTGAAGCATCCCGATGCGCGCTTCTTCCGTAGACAGGCCGACGACGAGCTGGAAGTGAGCGTTCCCGCGCCTGAGCCGCGCAGTGGCGCCGAGCGTCTCGCGCGCCGCATCCGCCTGACGCTCTTTGGCGTGCCGCTGACGACCGCGCAGCAGGCGCATGAGCGGCTCACCAAGGTCAAGGCGTTGGCAGTTCTCTCCAGCGATGCCATCAGCTCTGTGGCGTATGCGACCGAGGCGTCGCTGGCCATCCTGATCACGGCTGGGTTGGGTATCCTGCAGGTCAATCCACTGCTGGCGGGGGCCATCGCGCTGCTGATGATCGTCGTCGGCGCATCGTACTTCCAGACCATCCACGCCTACCCCCATGGCGGCGGCTCGTATATCGTCGCGCGCGAGAACCTGGGCGACTGGCCCGGCCTGGTGGCCGCAGCCGCGCTGCTGATTGACTATGTGCTGACTGTCTCGGTCAGCGTCTCTGCGGGCGTAGATGCGATTGTCTCGCTCAACCCCACACGGCTGAGCGAGTTCGCTGTGCCGCTGGGCGTACTCTTCATCGTCGTCATCATGGTGGTGAATCTGCGGGGCGTGCGTGAATCCGGGACGATCTTCGCCGCGCCGACCTATCTGTTCATCGGCGCGTTCATCATCATGATAGGTACAGGCGTCATTCATGCGGCGCTGGCTCCCGGCGGGCTCTTCACGCCGATTGCGCCACAGATCCACCCCTTCGGGCCGCCGCTGGGCTGGGCGCCTGAGAAGCTCTCGCTGCTGCTCGTGCTGACGGCGTTCGCATCCGGCTGCTCGGCTATGACGGGCGTAGAGGCGATCTCGAACGGCGTGCCAGCATTCCACGCGCCCGAGTCGAAGAACGCCGCGCGCACGCTGATCTGGATGATCGCCATTCTGGTGACGCTCTTCCTCGGCACGACCTATCTCGCGTGGCGCTTCGGCATCGAGCCCTATAGCACAGGCGAGCCGACGCTGACCTCGCAGATCGCTCATCTGCTCTTCGGCGGCAGCCCACTGACAAACTGGTTCTACTACGTCATCCAGTTGGCGACGACGCTGATTCTTATTCTCGCCGCCAACACCAGCTACGCCGACTTCCCGCGCCTCGCATCGATTCTGGCGCGCGATGGCTGGCTGCCGAAGGGCTTCTCGTTCCGGGGTGATCGGCTGGCGTTCTCCAGCGGCATCATCGTGCTGACAGCGCTGGCGACCGTGCTGATGATCGCCTTCGCTGGCAATACCGAGGCGCTCATCAATCTGTATGCGCTGGGAGTCTTTACGGCATTCACCCTCTCGCAAAGTGGCATGGTCGTTCATTGGTGGCGTCTGCGCGGCGCGCACACCAGCGGCTGGCGTCGCTCGATGGTGATCAACGGCATTGGCGCATTCAGCACAGGACTGGTCGCGGTGGTCATCATGATCACCAAGTTTGACCGCGGGGCGTGGGTCGTCGTGGCGCTGGTCCCTCTGCTCGTGCTGATGTTCCGTGGCATCTCTGGACACTATGAGAGCGTGAAGCGACAGATCACACACCTCGACATGCTCCCCGCCTCCGCGATCCACAATCAGGCGATAGCTCCCATCTCGCGGATGGATCGCGTCGCCGAGCGCACGCTGGGCTATGCGCGCTCACTGGGGCTGGACGTGACAGTTGTGCATGTCACGACCGAGCAGGAAGACGACGGCGACTTTCGCGAGGCGTTCTACCGCTGGACACATGAGATCGAGGCGCGCGAGCAAGCGCAGGTCGGCGCCAAGAAGCTCGCTCCACCGCCACGGCTGGTAGTGATCCGCTCGCCCTACCGCTCGCTGGTGACACCGTTCGTGGAGTACGTCCGCGAGCGCAGGAGCGCTTATCCAAGTGGCGTGGTGACCGTGTTTCTGCCGGAGTACGTGCCAGCGCACCTATGGGAGCGCGCGTTGCACAACGAGACGGCCCTGCGCCTGAAGCTGGCGCTCTACTCCATGCGTGGCGTTGTGGTCACCAATGTGCCGTATCATCTGCGGTATGCGGATGAGGAGGAGCCGCTGCGCGAGGTCAGCCTGCGACGGCGGCGCCATTAGCGCCCGATCTCCGCTGATGGCGAGAAGTCGTTGAGGGCAGACTAGCGCCCTGCGATGGCCTCACCCCCGGATCGTTCTCCTATCCCATGAGGAGCGGGAGAACTCTGCGGCAACGGCCCATGTTGGACCAGACAGGACCCTCGCGCCGCCCAACGCGCCTCGCGCCGCTCAACGAGCCTAGCGAGCCTGGCGTTATAATCTGAGTCGAGCCTGCCATGACGTTGTGACACACGGTACCATAGAGCACGTACAAGGAGCAGCACGCCTGTGACAGATCGTTCCCCGGACACCACCGCAACCCGGCGCATCGTCGCGATTGGCGGCAGCGCGTTCGCCGACCCGACACCTGACACTCCGCTCTATCGCTACCTCATCGGCCTGACGGGCAAGACGCGCCCAGAGGCATGCTTCATTCCTACAGCCAGCGGCGAGAACAAAGACCACATCATTGCGTTCTACCAGCGCTTCGGCGGGCTGGGCTGCTCGGTGCGTCATCTGACGTTTTTCAATCCGCCAGTGGCCGACCTGCGCAGCTATCTGCTGGCATGCGACCTGATCTTCGTCGGCGGCGGCAACACCAAGAGCATGCTGGCGCTGTGGCGCGAGTGGGGCGTGGATAGCATCCTGCGCGAGGCATGGGAGCGCGGAACCGTGCTGGCGGGCGTGAGCGCGGGGTCGATCTGCTGGTTCGAGCAGGGCATCACCGATAGCATCCCCGGCCCGCTGACGATGCTGCCGTGCCTCGGGTTCCTCAAGGGCAGCGATTGCCCGCACTACGACAGCGAGGCCGAGCGCCGCCCGACGTTCCATCGCATGCTGTCAGCGGGTGAGATCATTCCAGGCTACGCCGCCGACGATCACGCCGCGCTGGTTTTTGAGGGCGACTCACTGGCGCGTGTCGTGGCGACTACGCCGACCGCTCGCGCCTACCACCTCACGCGCGACGCATCCGGCGCGGTGAACGAGATGACGCTCGCGGCTGAGTTGTTGCGCTAGCGTCAGACCCGTGACCGCCGCACGCTGATCGAGCCGCATCCTGAAAGCGCAAGATTGCGGCTCACCTCTATGCGCTGGATTTTCTTTAGGGAGCCGATCAAGACGAGAGGTGGAAGAGGTCTGGAGACATGGAGTTCACGCGCCACCCGCCACTCTCACGTACAAACGACATCGTCCCATCGACCGCGATGACGCTGCCAAATACCTGGTAGGTCACATCGAGGCTGGCCTGCGTTCCGCCCAGGATGATGGGGATGCCGTGGGTCGTGGAGCAGGAGATCAGGCTGGCATCATGGCTCGCCTGGGTGAATGCGTCGAGCGAGATGCGCTGTTGCGCCTGCCGCGAGAGCAACGCATAGGCGGTAGCGTATTCGCCATCCGTCTCTGCCCGGCAGAACGAGGTCATCGTATCAACGGGGCCGAGTCGCGGATACCCGACGATGAACGCCAAGGGAGCTACAATGAATACGACCACGGCGATGCCAAGAAGCCACGCGCGCGTTCGCGAGCTGAGCTCCCAGCGCGGCGGGCGTGGCGGGTGATCTTGCGCCTCTGTTCGATCGCGTCGAAACATCTCCATCAGCGCCAGTTTCGCTGCATCCTGCTCTTCCATTCTCAAGCCGCCTCCACAAGTTCAACATTCCCAATGGATTGGTCTGTTCATGGCGAAATGCGCTGCCCGCGATCCGGCGCGCCCGCGCGACCCGCTGCAGCCCGTAACTATTCAGGCGAACCCTGAGTGGAAATTGGCAGCGCGCCTGCATGGCGCCCACGAATCGCCAGGCTAGGACGATATCGAACGACCCAGTATGAGAAAGGATAGGAGAGGCTGATGCCCGCGTCTGGTGGCGGACGGTACCGTGACGCCCTGCGCATCTCCCGCTCGACGCTTCCCCGTACCCCGTAACGCTGGTCGTAACGCTTGCGAGACGGCCAATCTGCTATCCTGCCATCATGGGAGGGAGCGGATGATGGTATCCGTTGTTCGACCATGATGGGAGGCCGGATCGACTGCGCATGGCATCTTCTCGTGCGGGCTTTGCCGGTCATGCCAGCCATATCAAGACCAGGACGTTAGTGGGAGCGCGTGCATGAACGTTGACGCTGCGCTACCTAGGATGCCTGCCGGCCGTGAACGGCACAACGCTCCACGCCTCCATGGTCGCTGGCGCCTGCTTGCTCGCGGTGTCTGGGTCACCGTGGTCGTCTGCACCGTGGGCGTCTGCTTTGCCAGCTTGCCTGCGTACCTGGCGCAATTGCACACGCCTTGTACTGGGTCGGCCTGCAGCTTCCAGCAACTCACCCTGGATCAAGTTGGAGCGCTCAATGGGCTGGGCTTGTCGCTCAGCGCGTATGCCGCGTACACGGTGGCGATCGCCCTTGCCAACGTTGTCGTGTGTTTGCTGGTCAGCGCCGTCATCGTCTTGCGCCAACCCGAGGACCGAATGGCCTTCATCGTCGCGCTGATGCTCGTGACGCTCGGCCCGCTCATGATGAGTGAGAGCATGTCGGCGAGTTTCTCCCCATGGCAGGCGCCGAACCAATACCTGAGCGGCTTCTGTGTTGCATTGCTCTTGCTTGTCTTCGCGCTGTTTCCCACGGGCCGATTTGTGCCACAGTGGATGCGCTGGCCCATGGTTGTGATAGGTATCACCACTGTCTTCCCCACTCCTCTCTCCACGCTCAAGTTCCAGGCCGCGAATCTGGGCTTTCTCGTATTTCTCGTTGAGGCAGCGCTCCTGGTAGGCATCCAGATCTACCGCTATCAGCAGGTGTCTAGCCCGCTTCAACAGCAGCAGACCAAATGGGTCGTTTTCGGCTTCTCGGTGATGATCGCCTGCTGGGTGATCGCATTCGCGTCATATCTCCTGTTTCCCGTGCTCGCAGTGACTGGTTCTCTCTATCTGCCGGCGATCATCGCTATCCAATGTGTCACCCTGCTCACGATCCCGCTCGCGTTTGGGGTGGCCATGCTGCGCTACCGGCTGTGGGATGTTGATACGCTCATCAATCGCGCGCTGGTCTATGGGTCGCTCACGCTCACCCTGACGGGGGTCTACGGTGGTTTGGTGATCGGCCTGCAAGCGCTGCTGCGGGGGCTGACTCGCCAGGACAATGCCCTCGCCATCGTCATTTCTACCCTGGCGATCGTGGTCCTCGTCCAGCCGGTGCGGCGCCGCCTCCAGGCGCTCATCGACCGCCGCTTCTATCGCCGCAAGTATGACGCGGCCAAGACGCTGGCCGCCTTTAGCGCCACGCTGCGCCATGAGGTGGACCTGGACCAGTTGCGCGTCCAGGTGCTCGTAGTGGTGCAGGAGACGCTCCAGCCGAGCTCTGCCTCACTGTGGCTTCGTCCCTCCCGACGGCGCGACGACGGCGTCACCTACGTACAGCTGAGTAGTGAGCGCACTGGCTCGCACTAGCGCCCGGGGGACCGCAGCCCTCCTCCGTACCGCGACCGCGACCGCGACCGCAGCATGCTGAGTTTCTCATCCTGGCAGCCAGTATAGCAGAGAGAACCCTGGTGGTGGATAGGTCGCAAGAACAATTCGCTTCCTGATCACATGAGGCGCTCAACGCATGTGACGGAAGCGAGCGACAATATGAATACTGGAATCGCGACCCCGGTGCGATCTCAGCGCAAGCGCGAGAGGTCAGCGCGCTTCAGGCGACTCCAGGGTGAGACGCTACCAGCGTTCGTAGTGCGCGAAGTCTGAGACGGGCTTGCGGCCGCGCTTCAGCGAAGGTGACCGCTGGTCTAGCGCGGGATGGCCGATGGGGACCACGCCCACGGGCGTCACCTCCGCCGGGATGCCAAGCAGACGGCGCAGCTCGGCCACCCGCTCGATTGTCGGCGCGCCGACGAAGCCCGCCGCCAGCCCTTCGTTGACCACCGCCAGCAGCAGCGCCATCACCGAGCAGCCGATATCCATGAACCAGTAGGGCACAGGCCACTCACCTTCCTGGCCCTGCTCGTCCACCTTGTCCGCTTCCTGATAGCGGCGATGATAGGCGGCCTCGCTCACGCACGGAACGACCAGCGCGGGCGCCTCCGAGACGAACGGGTCGAATCCGCTGGCGACGTACTCCTGCTCGTCGCAGATGCGCGCGATCGCGCGGCGCGTCTCCGGCTGCGTGACGACCACGAACGACTGGCCCTGGGTGAAGCCCGCGCTTGGCGCCCGTCGCGCCAGGTCGAGGATGCGCGCCATCACCTCTGGCGCGATTGGCTCGTTGGTGAAATGCCGTACCATGCGCCGCTTGCGCACGACCTCGCTGAACTCCATCGCTGATCTCCTGCTTTCCACTGTGCGGCATCGATTTTATGGATGGGCGCTGGCCTCCGTATCGCCATCCGTCTCCACTGCCGTCATGCGGCCCAGGGTACGTAGCTCTGGCCACGCCCAGGCGATGCCGATGACTGCCAGGACCGAGCCAACACCGCCGAGCGCGACCGCCGCGACCGGGCCAATCGCCCCCGCCAGCATGCCTGACTCGAAGCCGCCCACCTGATTCGATGCGCCGATGAAGACGTTGTTGACCGCTGAGAGCCGCCCACGCAGCGCGTCCGGTGTGCGCAACAACAGCAACGTCTTGCGCACGACCACACTGATGTTGTCCATCGCGCCGAGCACGAGCAGCGCGGCCAGCGAGAGCGGGAAGAAGCGCGAGTCGCCAAAAACCAGCGTCGCCAGACCGAAGACGCCAACCGCCAGTAGCAGCGTGCGTCCAGCGTGCTTGAAGGGCGGCAGGTAGGCCCGGAGGGTCGCCATGCAGATCGCGCCGAT
>DASQSS010000179.1:0-5925 GCA_035642255.1 Ktedonobacterales bacterium
CAGCCTCGTGGAGTGGCGTAACCACTCGAACAATATCCAACGCGGACTCAACATCGTCGAGGACGATGAGCGCTTGTCTCTTGTCCAGCAGGCGATGCGCCTCCTGGGCAAGAGCCGCCTCGTTCTGCATCGCAGGTGGACGTCGCTCAGGATCGAAACGGGTGAGCGCATCACGGAGTGCGATTCGTGGATCCGTGATGCCCGTACACGAAACAACAGCGATTCCCCCAGGGAAGCTGGATTTCTCATAGAACTGACGTATCGCGATTGCTGCGACCGTGGTTTTCCCTAGCGCGGTGACGCCATCAATAGCGAAAACATGTGAACCAGACGGCGTTGTCAATGCCGTAACAACTTGATCGACCTCGCTCTCACGACCAATGACCCGTTTAGGATACGGGAGTATTTGGAGATCGAACGGCGCATTCGGCGTGGCGTCATTTGAAGACAGTTGCGTACTTCCAGAAAGACCCACATCAGCCAGGAGCGAAGCGTTGAGGGCAGAATACTGCCCTGTCTCCAGGTCATGCAGTCGATCAGCTATGTGCTTCGCAATCCGCCGCGATCGCTTAACCGCTGGCTGTGCGTTCACCGTAACCCCTCGATCTCTCAGATCCCTCCAGTCAGCAGGCTGATAGGTCGACATCAACCGCTCGACGGAGTCCGGAGCAAGTGAACGATCGTGCATGACGGGACTGTCAATATAGTAGAGAGGGATGATACGCGACCCGATGAATGTCTTCCGCTCAATATCGCGGAAATATTCAAACTCTTTGCGACACCACTCACTGTTAAAGAAATGGGGAGTCACGACAGGCAGTAAAAACGTAGACTTTGAGATGAAATGCTTCAGTCGCTCCTCCCATGGAAGCCCAGCAGTAATATGAACATTGTCTTGGAATATTTTGAAATTGTTCCCAATTTCTGCGGTTATATCGCCTTCCAGGCGTATGCGTAGCCTTGACAGATATCCGTTATCAATGTCGTCGTTTATGTGAACGTAACTCATAAAGGCAATCCGTTCAAGCCGCATCAACGAGTGCTCCCTCTCATGAGAAGCGCTCCCCTCTCCTAGCGGAAAGGAATCGTTTGATACCGTCCTGCGTATTAATCCACAGTATGTAGTAGGAAAGAGGCAAACGCAAGACCTGCACGCACATACATCGCGAATCGCTAAGCCTGCACCGACCTAACGCCGCTATTCTACATCTAATACGCAAATGCCTTCAACTGAGAGGCGATTTTCGCCCGCCAAAGAATTACTGCACATAAGCGCTTTCGTGTCGCGGGCACGAGACACAACATCAACATTGGCTCTCCTGGCGCTGAATCGCTATCGACGATTCAGGTGAACCCGGTTTAACTGGATACATCACCCCATGCTATGGCTATTGTGAATTCGTGAGCCCTTGCTGTACGATGCGCTGCCACGCGCCATTCTCGGTAGCCAGTGTGCTCTCCACGTCAGAGACAAACTCAGCCCAACGCTCTTCCGTCCAGATCGTCGCGTTGCTTTCGCAGCGCTCCCGGTAGGCGGTCATGCGAAAGACCATGCCGTTGTAAACATTCGCCAGGGCGCTGAACTGGTTGAACTGAACCCAAGCGGTGACACCTGCCGCCACAGTACCAACTACCCCAACGAGATCTAGCGATACGATATTTGCGGCATTCAGCGCCGCGAGGAGCGCTCCAGTGAGTTCAATCAGCACGAGAAGCCACTGAGTTAGAGTCGCCGCCTGTTGATTCTGATGCGCCCGATTGTTGTAGAAATCCACCTGACCTTGAATCCGCTGCGCCGCATATGTCTTTCGGCGATCCTCTAGGGAGCCAGCACGCGTGTGTAGCATCCACTCTGTGAATACCTTTGGCGGCTCATTTCGTGGCAGTAACGGAAGGACAGAGCCACTCTCCGCTTCCTTTGCAATACCATCAAGCTCGTGCTGATATGCTCTGTCGGTTTGCTCCGCAGGCACACCATCAAGCAAAGGGAACGGCTCACCCGCAACGGCGTAGCGCCAAACGAGTGACCGCGTGCGCTCAGCGAGGACTCGGCTCCCAAACCACATGCGCTCAGGATTCCGCCAGATGCGATACAGCCGAATAGCGATGGCGATGAGAAAGAGGCCCGTTGCAATAGATGTCGCAATGTTGAGATCGAATCCAGCGAATCGTACACTGCCGCTAACCGTATGAAATGCGCTGGCTACTGTGGAAGCCGTGACACAAACCAAAGCGACTCCAACAGCAACCCGTGCAATCGTCTGGAAGCGGCCAGACTGCTTGCTAAAGCCGCGCGCGAGCGACGAAGATAGCGGCGTCGAAGAAGTCACACTGTTGGATCCAGGTGCAGAGAACCTGTTCAATTGAGATGGCATATTCATTTCCCCCTACAGACAGCCCCGCCCTAACACCCGGATTTCTAGTTGCCATACCAAACCGGCAGTATCATGCGCTGAGAGTACTTGACACGTGTCACGCCGTCAAGGGGGCGATCTTTTCCATGTCTGATTGCGAGCGCTCCGGAGTGTTAGGGGACGAGCAAGATCACCTCCTGGAGAAGGTGTGGACGCAGTTCGATCACAGGCAATCAGCTACATTCGTTGTCAGCGTGTCCGATATCACCGTGTCCATGACGAACAACGGCTCAAAGCGCCGATACCGTAGGCACAGCAAGCAATTGGCAAATATTCCTGTTTGGGGGAAGAAGAAATGTGATTGACTGACAAGCCAATCACAGCGTGACCACAGAGCTATCTAGCCATGTTAAAATAGTGCAGCGCATGATGCGATGCCATAGTGGACGCTGGAGAGGTCAGATCGGAGCCACCCCACGATGATCACCCGCTACTCATCCCGCCGCGACCCGCTCGACCGCTTCCTCACCAACATCCTGCCCGGCGCCACCCAGTACGACCGCATCGCCGGCTACTTCCGCTCCTCCATCCTCGAGGTCGCAGGCGACGCGATCGAGCGGATGGCCGAGGGCGCCTGCGCACGCATCATTTGTAACTCCGATCTGCATCCGCTCGATGTCATCACCGCACGCGCCGCAAAGGACGCCATGTATCGCGAATGGCGGCGCGACCTCCCCGAAGACATCAGCCCTGCCCTCCAGGCCCGCCTCTCCCGCCTCCATGACCTCCTCACCAGCGGGCGCATGCGGGTGCGTGTGCTGCCCAACGAACGCTTCGGCTTCGCGCATGGCAAGGCGGGCGTCGTGCGCCGCGCCAACGGGCGGCAGCTCGCCTTCATCGGCAGCGCCAACGAATCGCGCACCGCCTGGACGCTCAACTACGAGCTGCTCTGGAGCGACGAGAGCCCCGAAGGTGTCGCCTGGACACAGGCCGAGTTCGACGCCCTCTGGAGCGATCCCAGCGCCGTCGACCTCGCCGACGCCGTCATCGTTGATGTGGGCCGCCTGGCGCGCCGCACGTTCATCCCCGATGTCGCGGAGTGGAAGAAGCAGCGCGCGCCTGAGCCAGCGGCGGTCGCCGTCGAGCTGCCCATCTACCGCCGCGAGAATGGCCTCTGGGCGCACCAGAAATACTTTGTCCACCGCGCCTTCACCGCCCACCAGCAGGGCAGCGCCCGCTTCGTGCTCGCCGATCAGGTCGGCCTCGGCAAGACGATTCAGCTCGCCCTCGCCGCCAAGCTGATGGCGCTGTGGGGCGGTGGCCGCGTGCTCGTCGTCGCCCCCCGCACCCTGCTCACCCAGTGGCAGGAGGAGCTCTGGACCCTGCTCGACATGCCCTCCGCCGTCTGGACCGGGCGCAGTTGGCTCGACGAGCAGGGCGTCGCCTATCCCGCCCTCGGCATAGACGCGCTGCGGCGCTGTCCCCGGCGCGTCGGCCTGGTCTCCGCCGGACTCATCACCCAGGCGGGCCCGGCCAACGACATCCTCAGCGCGCTCGATTACGAATGCGTCATCGTCGATGAGGCGCACCGCGCTCGTCGTCGCAATCTCGGACCGACGCACCGCAACGAGAAAGCGGAACCGAACAATCTGCTCCGCTTCGTACGCGCCGTCGCGCTCAGGACCAGGAGCCTGCTGCTCGCCACCGCCACGCCCGTGCAGCTCGACCCCATCGAAGCGTGGGACCTGCTGGACGCCCTCAACCTCGGCAATGAGACGGTGCTGGGCAGCCCGTTCAGCGCGTGGGAGCGCGCTCCCCGGCTAGGGCTCGACTACGTACTCGGCCGCGAAGATCCGCCCAGCGACCTCCATGAGGTGTGGGAATGGATGCGCGACCCCTTCCCGCCAGCGGACGAGAGCCGCGAGTATGCGATGGTGCGTAGCCGCCTCAGCCTGCCCGCGCATCAGGTGTGGGCCAGAGCGGAGGCGCTGGAGCGGCTGCCGCTACCCGACCACCAGCGCGTCGCGCGACTGGCGCGCGACTTCTACGCCGACCACAACCCCTATATCCGCCACATCGTCCGCCGCACCCGCGACTACCTTGAAAACACCATCGATCCCCAGACCAACGAGCCCTACTTGCAGCCAGTGCGCGTGCGTCTCTTCGGTGAGGGCCAGCAAGACGCCGTTATGCTCGGCGGCTTCCTCGGCGACGCCTACCAGGCCGCTGAAGAGTTCTGTGAGGAGATCGGCAAGCGCGAGGGACTGCAAACCGGCTTCTTGAAGACGATCCTGCTCCGGCGCCTCGGCAGCACGGTCGCGGCGGGCCGCTCCACCGCCCTCAAGATGCTCGGCCCTTCGGATGACGCGGACGAAGAGGATGACGACACCGCCGAGGAAGCCCCGCGCGGCGCCCTCTATCCCCTGACTGACGCCGAGCAGGAGATCCTGCTGCGCGTACTCGCCTTGCTCAACGCCGCCACCGACGAAGACCCGAAATATCAGGCTGTCGAGCGCATCATCCTGAGCGGCGTGGCGGGGACAGCGCGCTGGCTGGACCGTGGCTGCATCATCTTCTCACAATATTACGACTCGGCCCGCTGGGTAGCGCAGCGCCTGTCAGAGCGCCTGCCCGATGAGCCCGTCGGCCTGTACGCCAACGTCGCTGGGTCGGGCCTCTATCGCGGCGGCATCTTCACCCCGCTCGCCCGCGAAACACTCAAGGAGAGCGTGCGCGACGGCTCCCTCCGTCTGCTGGCGGGAACAGACGCCGCCTCCGAAGGTCTCAACCTGCAGGCGCTCGGCGCCCTCATCAACCTCGACCTGCCCTGGAACCCCACCCGGCTGGAGCAGCGCAAAGGGCGCATCCAGCGCATCGGCCAGCGCCGCGACGAAGTCTACATCTACAACATGCGCTACCGCGGCTCCGTCGAGGACCGCGTCCACCAGCTCCTCTCTGATCGCCTGCGCGCCATCCGCGACCTGTTCGGCCAACTCCCCGACACCCTGGAAGATGTCTGGGTCGCCGTCGCCCTCCACGACGACGCCAGAGCCCGTGAGGTCATCGCCCAGACGCCCACCGCCAACCCCTTCGAGCTGCGCTACGATCGCATCGAGCCGATAGACTGGGAATCGTGCAGCGCTGTGCTGCACAGCCGCAGCCAGCTCCCACCGCTCATGGCGGGCTGGTGAGCATAGCTGAGGCATTGCTGAGGCATTGCTGAGACATTGATGAGTACTGCGAGGTATCATGCGCGACAACCAGCCTAATACCCGAAGCTGGACGGGAGAGGTACTGCCGCGCTGTTACTCGGCAGACCAGTGTAGGCCGAATTGATCAGCCGGTATCCTCAGTTTGTCGATTAGGCTCTGCGCCCCGAGGCCAGGCATCATCCCGATCATGGTGCTAGCCACCAATCCCTCGCCCTGCACACTGCTTCGATTCTTGCACCAGTTTTGCGAACTAAACACCTTGCCAGAGGTCTGAGCCTCGGTGATCGCGCTTTCCATCGCTCTGTTGACGCAATTCACAGCCAGAGGTAAGACATCGCCCGCATATTGTTGAGCAATTC
>DASQSS010000180.1:0-4895 GCA_035642255.1 Ktedonobacterales bacterium
CGTCAGGTAGACATCCTGCCCGTATTGTGGCTGATGGAGCAGGTGGCTCGTGACCTGCTGCACCGTTACGCCGGTCTGTGCGCCAGAGAGGACGTCATCGTAGGAGTTCTCGATGCCCGCTGTGCCGTACTTGTAGCTGAAGTAGCCGATCAACGGCGAGAGCGTTGGATCGGCGTAGACGCGCCTGTAGCCGCAGCGTACATTCGGGTCGCGTACCGACCAGGCCAGCTTGACGCCATTGCGGTCGTAGATCGTGCCGCGTACAGCGGCGTCATACGGCGGGCAATAGCCGTTGGCGTTGTAGGTCTCGCTCTCGGCGAGCAATGGACCGTTGAAGAAGGCGCGGTCACTCACCTGCACATAGGCCGCGACTGCGCTGATGATCAGCAGCAAGGCGATGAAGATATTCGTCAGTCGACGGACCGCGTCGCCGATAGTGTTATTCATGCTCTCCCGCAGCTCCCAGCGCTCGATATCTGCGCGCATCCACGACGCAGTGAGCCTCCGCTGTTTCCACGTCGCCGCCGCGAATGTATGCGGATTCTGATCTGCTCAGCCGTGAGAGGCCCCCGCCGCAGTGTAGCATCGGGCGTTTTGTGTGTCAAAAACCATGGCCCTGACGCGGCCGACATGTGAGATATGCACACTCACACGCCTCCCAGCGACCAGGCGTTACTCCTGCGTGGTAGCATAACCACACACCAGCGACCAGAACCGCTTCGAGAGGCCGAGAGAAGAGCTAGAGGAGCCAGCCGACATGCCGCGAGCGACCGTGCGCATCCGTGTACCGTTTGTCGATGTGGATAGCAGCGACCGCATTCACTACACCGCCGTGATGCGCTACTGGGAGGTCGCCGAGCATGCGCTGATGCGTGGCCTCGGGTTGCCGTACGCCACCGCGCTACGCGAAGTCGCCTTCCCGCGCGTCCACGTCTCCGCTGACTTCAAGGGCGGCATCCTCTTTGACGACGAGCTGGAAGTGGAGGCGCGCATCGAGCGGGTTGGCGCAACTTCGTGGACGGTCGCGTTCGCCGCGCGGCGCGCGGATATGGGAGCCGATGCGCCGACCCTGGCGCAGGGGCGCATGACCATCGTGGCGATGGACCCGGCGACTGAGCGCGCCATGCCGTTACCAGCCGAGCTGCGCCGCGCGCTCATAGGCGACGATGCCTGAGCGCGCGGCGCAGCTTCGATCTCGCTAGAGCAGCTAGGGCAGCTAGAGCAACTTGAGCCGCTCGAACGCGGTGTCCACATGGACGAGATAATCGTTCGGGTTGGCGATGGCGTCGAGGTCGTCGGCGCTGATATGCTCCATGACCTGCGGGTCAGCCTTGAGCATGCCGAGCAGACCCATCCCGTCATCTTCATCGCGCCAGACCTTCTGGGCGTTGCGTTGCACCAGCTTGTAGGCTACCTGCCGATCCATGCCGCGCTCCACCAGCGCGAGCAGGATGCGTGAGGAGTAGATCAGCCCGCGCGTCAGGTTGAGGTTGGCGAACATGCGCGCCTCGCTGACCTCCAGCCCGGCCATGACCTCGTTGAAGAGCCAGAGCATGTAGTGCAGCAGCCCGCAGGCGTCCGGGATGATGATGCGCTCGGTGGAGGAGTGGCTGATGTCGCGTTCATGCCAGAGGGCGACGTTTTCCATCGCCGTGACGGCATGGCCGCGCAGCACCCGGGCCAGCCCACAGACGCGCTCGACCTTCTCAGGATTGCGCTTGTGGGGCATTGCCGATGACCCCTGTTGGTTCGCGCCGAAGGGCTCGAACGCCTCGCTTAGTTCGGTCCGCTGCATGTGGCGAATCTCTTGCGCCATCTTGTCCAGCGAGGAGCCGATGAGCGCCAGAGTCGTCATGAAGTGCGCGTGGCGGTCGCGCTGGATGATCTGCGTGGAGACGGGCGCGGGACGTAGCCCAAGCTGCGCGCACACGTACTCCTCGATCTGCGGCGGGATCGTCGCATGCGTGCCGACCGCGCCAGAGATCGCGCCAACGGCGATGTCGTCGATCGCAGCGTCGAGGCGCGTGCGACTGCGACGCAGCTCATCGACCCACATCGCCAGCTTGAATCCAAAGGTGGTGGGTTCGGCGTGGATGCCGTGCGTGCGGCCCACCATCAGCGTCAGGCGGTGGCGGATGGCCAGCTGCGAGACGGTCTCGGTCAGGCGGTCGAGCTGCTCGCGCAGGAGCGCGCCCGCCTGGGTCAGCTGTACACCAAGCGCCGTGTCGAGCATATCCGAGGAGGTCATGCCCAAATGCAGGAACCGTCCTTCGGGGCCGAGCTTTTCCTGCACGGAGCGCAGGAAGGAGATGACGTCGTGGTGAGTGTCGCGCTCGATCTCGTGCGCGCGTGCGATGTCGTAGGTCGCCTGCCGAATCTTGGCCATGTCCTCTTGCGGGATCGCGCCCTCGCGCGCCCAGCCCTCGCACACTAACAGCTCGACCCGGAGCCAGGTGTCAAACTTGTTCTCGTCCGACCAGACACGCGCCATATCTGGCCGGGTATATCGCTCGATCATCCAGCATCCTCTTATGACTCATGCGCTCAACCTCGCAAGGGAACGCGAGACGACAATGCGCCAGGAATATCAGGCGTATCGTATCTCATGACGGACGCTCCCTGCTTGAGGACGTTGGATTGAGCGTGGCAGTGAAGGCGGCGCTACTCGCTTCGGGGTGGCCCCTGTCGGATGCGCTCCTGGGCCTCGTCGTCCCGGTCGTTACCCCAGCGTGACTCCAGCCACCACGTCGCGCCGGCGTCACGCCAACGCTCGACCTCCTGATGCGCGCTGGCTGGGTCGTCGCCAGGCGTCTCGCCCTCCATGATGATGTCGTAAGGCGGCGCGTCAGCGAGACGGCGCTCGGCGATAAACGAGGCCATCGCACGGAGGTCATCAGGCGTCGTCTCCTCGCGGCCGTTCTCGCCGAGCTTGTCTGGCAGCAGACCGTCCCAGCGCACCGCGCGCTCCATCGACTTCATGCTGTGCCACGCCCCAACGATCCAGATGGGAATGCGCGGCTGCTGCGTGGGCGGTGGCGGCGGGAAGAAAGTCGTCTCGTGGACGTGATAGTGCTTGCCATCGAAGTTGAACGGCTGCCCCTGCCAGAGACCCGTGATGATGGCCAGCCCCTCGTCCATGAGCTCCGCGCGTGTCTTGCGGTCGGCCTCCTCGCCGAACTCCACGAAGCCCGTATCGATCGCGCCCAAGCCGACAGCCAGGATAACGCGCCCGCCCGAGAGATTATCAAGCGTCGCCGTCTGGCTCGCCATGGTCCACGGGCGCCGCCGCGAGACGGGCGTGAGCATCGTGCCGAGGCGAATGCGCTCGGTCAGCATCGCCGCCGCCGTCAGACTCACCCACGGATCAACGCCCCAAACGCAGTCGGCCACGAAGAAGCCGTCCCATCCTGCCGCCTCAGCGATGCGGGCAGACTCCGCCACGAGTCGCGCGTCGCCGCCGGGTAGCACAAATCCATAGCGCATTGGTCGCATCTCTCCCCACTGTGACACTATCGTCAGTGACGTGAACTACCCCGCTCAGGTAGTTCATCGCGTGCCTCAGCAGTAGTATGCGGCGCCATAGATGACACCCTCTGTCATGTATGGCGCGAGTTTTCGATGTCTACGCCACGCGCTCAGCGAGTTGGGGCGCGGCTTCCGCCGGATCTGCCCGCTCGATGGTGATGGTCCGCGCGCCGAGGAAGGCGGCGAGGTCACGCAGGGCGCTGGCGAGTCCATCGAGCAGATCATCGTCGGGTGTGACGCCTGGCTCCAAGTGCAACGCCCGTACAATCAGCCGTTCCTCACGGCGCTCGAACTTGGGATCGAGACGGCCTACCAGGCGCCCACGATGCAGGATGGCAAGGCAGTAGTAACCGTAGCGCCGCTTCTCGGGGACGATGTACGCCTCGAAGCTGACCTCATAGCCAAACAGCGCGCGGGCTCGGGGCCGGTGCCAGATGAGGCTGTCGAATGGCGACAGCAGAGTCGTGCGTGATGGCGTCGCGCCTGCCCGCAGCCGCTCGATATCGGCCAGGCGCTCGGGCGCGAGGTAGGCTGGCTCAGCGATGCCCTCGACCGTCGCTGGGATCAGTCGTCCTTCGCCCGCCATCGCTGCAAGCACCGTCTTCGCGCGGGCAAGCTGAGCGCGGCCGTCCGCATGACGATGCGCCTGCGTGTCCCGCACACCCAGCCGAAAGTAGTCCCAGAGCCACGACGGTGTCAGGACACCCAGCGCATTGGTCGTGCGCTGGATGAAGTGATCGAGCCACTCCTGCTGCGAGGGCAGCGCGCTGTCGTCGGGCGCCGCCTCACCCAACGCGTGCTCCAGCACACGCTCGCGCAGATCGTAGAGCTTTTGTCCAGCGCGACGGCTGTGAATCATCAGATCACCCGTCGTCCAGAGGATGTCGAGGGCGACGCGCGTCTCCTTCGGACCATACCATTCCCACGGCTTGACGCTCCGTGCGCCGCTGGTGTTCTCGAAGTCGGCGCTGGCCATCGGGCCACGGTCGCGAATCGCCTCCAGCGTCCGCTGGATCACCTCAGGATGCTCGCGGGCCCAGCGATCGAGCTCCTGCCAGAGATTCAGCTTGGTCGAATGCGCCATTCTTGCCCGATAGTACGGATAGTCGCTCATTGGCGCGATGCTGGCGGCGTGACTCCAGTACTCGAAGGTGTCGCGGCGGGGGAAGAGCGCTTCATCCAGCAGGCGCCGCGGATACGCGCCCAGTCGGCTCCACAGGACGAGGTATTGGCTGCGCGCGACGACGCTGATGGTATCGACCTGCACGACGCCCAGCCGCTCGACCATCGCCGCGAGGTCCGCAGCGGTTGTGGCCGGACCTGGGCGCGCAAGATCGCCTGCCGGAGTGTCGAGCGCCTGGGCCGCAAGC
>DASQSS010000181.1:0-4222 GCA_035642255.1 Ktedonobacterales bacterium
AGGCGACCCGGCGGCTATGGGAACTAGCTCGCGCGAGCCAGGGAGTGTGTATGGCGCGGAGTCGCCTTCGCCATCACGCGCGCTGGTTGGCCCAAGCTCATCTGACCCTGCCACGCCCCGATCATCCTCTGCCATGTTCGATACCCTCTCGCTGCCCGCTCTGCTGATGTCTGCACTATTGTACACACGACGTACAGCGGCGCGCCTGTGAATCATCTGACAATTGGCCCATTCGCGAGACATCTGCCGTTCTGGGTGAGACGCAAGCAGAGACGGCGACCGAGATGGCACAATGTGCTGTGCGCCGAGCGCCACGGGCACGCGCGCCTGAAGACAGAACGTGAGCGGTACAATCAGGACGACAGAGATGGGCTGCAGATGTCGAACGAGTTGAGCGCGGTTGAACTCGAACGCCGCGACGACCAGACGGGCGAGGCGTTCTGGTGTGATCGTGAGCGCCGCGCCGACCTGTTGCGGCGGCATGCGACGCTCGCTGGCATCGCCATCCTCATCGGCGCTGTCCTGCGACTGGTCTGGCTCGGCGACACGTCGTTTCTTGGCGATCAGGCGCAGCTGCTGGCGCTGGGTCGGTCGGCGGCTGACCATCGCGCCTTCATCATCTCGGGTATTCCCAGCTCCATTGGCACGCTCAATCCACCGCTCTCAACCTGGCTCTACGCTCCCTTTGCGCTGATCACTGGCCCACTTGGCGCGACCGTCTTCACGGCGCTGGCGAATGTGTTCGCGTGCGCGCTGATCTACGCCATCGCCACGCGCTACGTGAATCGCTGGGCCGGATTCGCGGCGGCGCTGCTGTATGCGACCGCCAGCGGCCCGGTTCACTATGCACGCTTCATCTGGCAGCAGAACCTGCTCGCGCCCGTCGTCTTGCTCTTGTTCTGGATGATCCTGCGGGCCGTCGTGGAGCGCAAGCGCGGCTGGCTCGGCTGGAGTGTACTGCTCTGGGGGGCCGCGACGGAACTGCACCCGACGGCTGCGCCGCTGCTCGGACTGATCGCGCTGGCGCTGGCTTTCACCTGGCGCGACCTGCGCGGACGGGATCTGATGTGGGCGGCAGTGGCGCTGATCGCGCTCTTCGGACCAACCGCGCTGTGGGAGCTGGTCAGCCACGGCTATGATCTGCAGGGCGCGCAGCGGCTCAGTCAGGGGCGCGCCGTCTTCGACACCTGGGCGCTGACCTATCTGATCGCGCTGGTACAGCCCGCGACCGCCAACGCCTATGGCGTGACCTCGGCGTATGTGGCCATCGGGCGCGGGGTCGCCTTCCTCGGCGCCATCAACGAGGCGCTGGTGATCGCCGGGCAGCTCTGGCTCATCGCCACGCTCGCGACGCCGTGGGTCCGCGCACGCGACACGCGCACGGGGCTGCGAGCCGGGCTGGCCGATGCGCGCTGGCGGGTGGCGCTCTGTCTGGCGCTCTGGGAGGCGTTGCCGCTTGTGTTCATGCTGCGTCACAGTCGTCCTGTTGAGCCACACTATCTGCTCGTGCTGCTGCCAGCAGTCTACCTCAGCATCGGCGCCGCGCTCGCCTGGGCGGCGGATTGGCTGTGCGATGCGTTGGTTCGGCGCAGCCAGCCGCCGAAGTTCGCGCACAGGCTGGCGCTGGGCGCGTTGGTCGCACTGGTGGGCGCTGTGAGCCTGACCCAGACGGTTGGGGTGGTCGGCGAGCTGGCGACGATCCACTCGGGCCGGTTTGACGCGCTGACGTTGCCGCTGCACTACGGCACGCCGCTCGCCAGCGAGCGCTCAGCCCTTGCCGCGCTGCAAGACGCCGCGCGACAGACGCATGCCACCGTCGCCATCGCCTCCACGCGCGTGCAGCAGGAGCCGCTCGGCTATCTCAACGCGACCAATCCTGCCAGCGCCGCCGCGACTGACTACATCAGCGATGGCTGCCTCGCGCTGCCGGCCGTCGACGCGCATGCGCCGATGGTCACGCTCGCCGTGCCGGACACAACCGCCTCGCGCCTGCTGCCGCGCATCCTGGGCGCACGCTCCATGAGCGTAGTATCCGTTCAGGGTGGTAATCCGTATGCGCTCTATGCCATCCAGCCCGGCGCTACCCTCGCTGGCGAACAGCCCATCGCCGCGCCGCCAGCCGGAAGCCAGCCGCGGCCTGTGGCATACGCCTACACGCATGCGTCCACTGACGCCTACGCGCTCACGATTCGCTGGACTGGCGCGCCGATGATTCCGGCGCGGCCCTCGAATGCCGTGAGCTACTGGTATGGCGCGACTCCGAATGCGACGTCTATCGCCGACTTCACCTTCGTTGCGCAGGCGCTCGATGCCCAGAGTCAGCCTGTTGGCGCGCCGCTCACTGCCGCGTGCGCACGGCTGGCGTGGTCGCAGGGCATGAGCGTTGTCAGCTCGGCGCCTGTGCCAACGGCGCTTGCGACGAGTGGCCGAATCGCGAGCTGGCGTGTCACCGTGCGGATGGCGCCCGCCACGGCTATCCGCCCCAGACTCGGCCCATTCGCGCTCGAAACCGGCGCGATCGCCTTCGGTCCGACTACGACGTTGGGTACGCCGGCGACCTTCGTCGCGCCGTGACTCACCGTGACATGCCGTGAGTCGCCAGATGCGGCACGGCATGTTACCCGCGACTTGTCCGCGCGTCTCGACCCGTAGCCCGGAGATCAGCGCAACGAGACGCAATCACAGTTGGAATCGGTAGCAGACAGGAGCGCCAGAGCCATGCGTGTGAATGTCCGCCAACGCACGCTGCCTGCGCTGCGCCTTCCAGTCCTCCGCCTGCCGAGGCCCAAGGCGCTCATCGACGCGCGACCACCGCTTCCCTGGCGCTGGCTCTGGATGCAGGCGGCGAGCCTGTGGGTCGCCACTCGCCTCGCGTACGCTATCCTCACGTACTATTTCCCACTGATGACAGGCGGCGAGCCTCCGTCGCCCAGGGCGGCCTCGCTTGCGCTGTTGATACGCCGCTGGGCGCAGTGGGATGGCGCGATCTACCTGCGTCTGGCGCGCGAGGGCTACTGGTCGTCCACCTATACCGTGTTCTTTCCGCTCTATCCGGGACTCGTACGCCTGTGCGCCGCGCTGATCGGGCCGCACTGGGCGCTGGCTGGCCTGCTCGTCTCGAACGCGAGCGCGCTGGTCGCCTTCGTAGCTGTCGCCGCGCTCGCTATGCAGGTCGCCCCGCCCGGCGCTGAGCGGAAGACCGCGCGCATCGCACTAGCGCTGTTCGCGACTTATCCACTGGCGTTCTTCACGGTCGCCGCCTATACGGATGGCCTCTTCGTCGCGCTCGCGGCGCTGGCGATGCTCTTCGGCATGCGAAGGCGCTGGGGATGGGCTGCGCTTCTCGCGCTGCTCGCGGGAATCTGCCGACCTGTGGCGCCCGCGCTGATGCTGCCACTGGCCTGGGAGGCGTTGCAGGGCAATCGGGCCGCCCACGCGGAGGGCGGTGTGCGCCAGGCTCTCCGTGCGACGACGCCCGCGCTGGCCGCTGTCCTCGCGCCTGCTATCAGCATCGGCGGCTACTGCGTCTATCTGTGGGTCGTCTTTGGCGACCCGCTTAAGTTCATCCATGCGGAACACCACTGGGCGCACTTTTCGATGTCGCCGCTGCTCTCGATACCCGTCGCTATCGACGCCTTCGCGCATGTCGCATTCGCATCGCCGCTGCAAGCGCGCACGCTGCTCGACCTGGCCCCTGTCCTCGTGGGACTTGTCATCGCGCTGGTCGCCGCGCGTCGCGCGCCTCTGACGTTCACGCTCTATCTGTTCGCCCTGCTCTACATCATCACCTCAGAGCCGATCAACTATACCGATCTCTTCGTCTCTGGCGGGCGCTATATGCTGGCGGCCTTCCCGGTCTGTATCATCCTGGCGGGCTGGCTGCGGCGCTCCGAGTGGCGCTCCGAGTGGCTCTTGCCCGCGCTCTGCTGGAGTGGCGCGCTGCTCCAGGCTATCCTCGCCATCTTCTTCCTGCGCCACGGCTGGATCGTCTGATACCCAATCCGGCTAGGTCGTTGTCATGCGGCGTACCTCATCCCCAGCACTTCTCTCACCGGGAGAGGTGGCCAGGAAGTGGGGGCGCGCGCCAATAGTTCAGGCTGGTTCCCTGTAATACGTAATACTAGTTCCGTTTAGGCCCGCCCCGCGAGTTGCCCAATCCAATACGCCGAGTAGCCGGTACTCTCGGCTACTTGACGCGCCCTCTGGCCGCGTGCCAGCAACC
>DASQSS010000182.1:0-3838 GCA_035642255.1 Ktedonobacterales bacterium
GAGGCGAGTGAGGCGAGTGAGGCGAGTGAGGCGAGTGAGGCGAGTGAGGCGAGTGAGGATGCTGCTGGGCAGGCTACTGGAGCGGCTGCTAGAGAGGCTGGGATCGCATGGCAGTAGCGCCTCTCGCCGGCGACGCGGCAATCTGGGATGCGCTGATGCAGTTGCCGAACTGCCGTCACCCGTCGTCCGGTTCCAGCTGGTATTCGGCCCGCTGCCCTGCGCACGATGACCGCCATGCGTCACTCGGCTTTTGCCGCAACGACAAGGGCGGCATCTCGCTCAAGTGCCACGCCGGCTGTTCTGATGAGGCAATCACGCAGCGCTTGGGCTTCAGACGCGAGGACTTGTTTCCGCCGCGTCAAGAGACGCGTCGTACAGCGCGTGGTGCGCCGTGGCGCCCACCGGTCGTGACCCGTTTCGAGATGCGGGACGCCAGTGGCGCGCTACGCGTACATGTGCGGAAAGACTACCTCGACGCCGACGGTGTTCCCTACAAGCCCAAGGTGATGTGGTGGGAGCCCAAAGGCGTCGTCCACTCCACTGAGATGCCCTTGTGGCGCCTCGATGAGCTGCTTGCGGCCCCCACCGATGCGCCCGTCTATGTCTGTGAAGGCGAGACGTCGACCAACACTGCGCAGGGCGCTGGGCTGCTAGCGGTTGGAACCGTCTGTGGCGCGGGCAGTGTACCGACCGATGATCGGTTGCGTCCCCTGCTCGGTCATCGCGTCATCCTCTGGCCAGATCAGGATCCCGATGACAAGGGGCAGACGCACATGCGGCAGATCGCCACGCGGCTTCTGGCGATGGGCCACCCAGACGAGCGCCTCATGTGGGTCGATTGGCGGGCGGCGCCGCCGAAAGGTGATGCTGTCGACTTCTTCGCGCGTGGGGGAAGCGTCGATGGCGTACAGGCGCTCCTCGTTCCCTTCACGCCCCTCGCGCAGCCAAGCGAGCGTGAGTCAGCGCCTCATCTGGACTCTACACAGGACTCTACACGGGACTCTACACAGGACTCTATAGGTGAGACGGCAGAGGCGTCCGCGGCGTCTGGGGCGATCGACGACGACGCGAGGGGAGAGGATGAGCCGTATCGCGCCACACCAGGCGGACTGCGCCGTATCAAACGCGAAGTGGATCAGGCAGGGAAGTCGAAAGAGACACTGATACCACTGACCAACTTCAACGCGCGCGTCATCGCCGACACACTTGAGGATGATGGAGCCGAAATACGCCGCATCTTCGATATGGAAGCGACGCTGTGTGTCGGCGATGACGCGCATCGCATGCCGCGCTATTTTCAGCTCCCATGGGACCGTTTCAGCGTGATGGGTTGGCCAACGGAGCACCTCGGTGCGGCGGCGATTGTGTATCCTCGTCAAAGCGCGCATGCCGACGTGGCGATTCGGACACTCTCTGGCATCGTGCCAGAGCGCCGCGTCTTCACCCACACCGGTTGGCGCCAGGTTGATGCTACGTGGGTCTACCTCCATGCAGGCGGCGCCATTGGGGCGAAGGGTGTACACGCTGACGTCTCTGTCGCGCTGTCTGGCGACCTGGCGCGATATGAGTTGCCAGCTCTTCCCGAGCCAGACGCACAACACACGAACAGGGAGATCGTCGAAGCGACGCGTGCGAGTATCCGTATGCTGGAGGTAGCGCCCATCGTTGTAACCGCGCCTCTGTACGCCGCTGTGTGGCGCGCCCCGCTCGGCAATGCGGACTTTGCTGTGCATATTGGTGGGCAGACGGGCGAAGGCAAGAGTGAGCTTGCCGCGTTGGCGCAACAGCATTACGGCGCGACGATGAATGCGCGCCACTTGCCAGCGTCCTGGTCATCCACTGGGAACGCTCTGGAGGCGCAAGCCTTTCACGCCAAAGACGCTTTGCTGGTCATAGATGACTTTATTCCGACAGGCACGACGGCAGATGCGCAACGCCTCCATGGCGTGGCTGAGCGCGTGCTACGCGCGCAGGGCAACCACAGCGGCCGCCAGCGCTTGCACGCCGACACAACCCAACGCCCGACGAAACCGCCGCGCGGACTGATTCTCTCGACTGGTGAGGATGTCCCGCGTGGAACCAGCTTGCGGGCGCGTCTCCTGGTCGTCGAGCATGCGCCCGGGACGATAGATTGGGATAAGCTGAGCGACTGCCAGCGCGATGCTGAGGGTGGGCGCTTCGCTCTCGCGATGGCCGCCTACATCCGCTGGGTCGCTGCACACTATGAGGACATTCAGGCGGAGCTCCGTCCACAGGCCGTGCGCGAGGCGCTCGCTGATCGACTCGGCGGACGCGCAACGCACAAGCGCACCTCGGACAATGTCGCCCAGTTGCTCGCCGCCGTGGCGATCTTCTCACGCTATGCGTGCGAGATCGGCGCGCTCACGGCGTCTGAGGCGGAGGCGCTGCTGGCGCGCATGGAGCAGGCGCTTCTGCAGGTTGGCGAGCAACAGGCGGCGCTGCAAGCCCAGGGCGATCCTGTCATGCGCTTCCTGACGCTCCTCAATACCGCGATCATGTCTGGGGCCGCGTATGTGGCAGACCGACAAGGCAAACATCCTGGCGACGCTAAGACGCCTTGGGGCTGGCGCCAGCAGAAACGTGGCGTCGGTGAAAACATGCTAGTGGAATGGGTCCCCATCGGGAGAGATAAGGTAGGATGGCTCGATGGCGACAACCTCTACATCCTGCCGGACGCGGCCTTCGCCGCCGCACAGCGCATCGGCCAGGCATCTGGCGACGCGCTGACCGTGACGGCGGGCACGTTGTGGAAGCGTCTCAAAGAACGTGGTTTCCTGCTCAGCTGGGATGCCCCGCGACAGACGAACCGGGTACGGGTTATCGCCGAGGGATCGACACAAAACGTCCTGCATCTCCATGTGAGCGCGCTGACCAGTTGCTCGCCCGCCGGCAGATCGACGCCCGACCCCGACGACGAGGCGCCAGCGGGTCCGATGCACACGCATACCCCTAACAATCCCAATCCCCCCAATAATCCCAGCGCCACCGAGCCTCCGTGTCGGGTTTCGGTGTCGGATGGTGGGACTGCATCTGCGAACCCGACACGTCACCCGACACGCGTGGCGGGAGACACCATGGGCGCTAACGGCGCGATTGTCGGATGTGTCGGGTTTGCTGCGCCTGAGAGCACGACACGCGCCACGAGCCCCACGAGCACCGGTACGCCGACCGTATCTGGCATACCGTCGAGTGCTGCGCCAAGTGCTGCGCACGGCCCGGCGCGATATCCGACAGCGATTCCCGACACACTGGACAAACGCGTTGAGATGCTCGGGAGAGCCGAGCGGCTGGGTTGGCCAGACGTACAGGTCGCTCCGCACCTGCGCGTCACAGGAGAGCGCGGCTGGCGGAGCATTGCGCGGCCCGGTGGCTCAGACGCCGATGTCGCGCGGGCGCTGGAGTCCCTCGCGCAGTTGCAGGCACGCGGCGGCGGCGTTCAGTACACAGTTCAGCAGACGGAGGCGCATTCATGACCTCATCTGTGGCGCATGCGCTTCCCGCAGAGCGTGTGCGCCTCATTCGCCCGCTCGATCCCGCTGCCCGTGACGCGTTGCGCCGCCTGACGAAGACGCTAGGCGCGCGGGTCGAGCGCGGCTCCATCCTCTTGGGCGGCCAGACGCATGCCGCGCTGCTCGCGATTGATGCGACATCCGGTGTCGTCTTCGTCGCCCTCCTATTGCCCGCGTCACAGGAAGCGCAGGAAGCGCAGGAAGCGCAAGACGAGGCTGCGCCAACCGTTGCACTTCCTGTGACGGTGACGCTTGCGACGCCTATGACGTCGTCCGATGGCATGTCGCAGCCACCAGAGGCGTCGCAG
>DASQSS010000183.1:0-5821 GCA_035642255.1 Ktedonobacterales bacterium
AACCAGCGAGATCTCCACGCCTAACTTCTCCTCATTGCGCATATCGACCCGCGCGGATTCTCCACGCGCTCATCGCTCTTGATTGTGGTTGAGCGGCAGGGACGACAGTTTGTCCAAGTGCTCACCCAGTAAGGCGACCAGATCATCGCTTGCCTCATGCTCTAGCCACTCTTCGATGGACACGCGCAACGCCGCCATGTAGACGGCCACCAGAAAGCGAATCTGGTTGCGGTTCGCCGCAGCTTCCAGGTGGGAGCAGAGCGCGGCGCAGATTTCGGGCTCTGTCTCCGTCAGCGCATAGAGATAGATCGAAGCGATGGATGGCGTCCCAAGCGCCACCTGATAGCGAATCAGAAAACTGGCCCGCTGCTGTTGATATCCACTGGCCAGGTAGGTAAAGATCGTTCTGAGCGCTACGTGCGGCGACGCCGTGGAGGCCACATGCTCCAGCTTTCGGAGAGCATCGCTCTGAATCGCGCGCATGGGACCGAAGAGCACCTCCTCTTTGGACGCAAAATAGCGAAAGAACGTGCGCGGCGACATCATGACCGCATCAGCGATGTCCTGGATGGAGGTGCGCTCGTACCCCCGTTGCTGAAAGAGCTGGAGAGCGGCCTCTTCAATGGTCACTTGAACCAGACGTTTCTTGCGCTCCCGCAAACCAGGAGGATGCGCATCGTCGTGTGGCAGCGAATTTGTGACATTCATAGGCGATTTACCTCTATTGACTTTTGTCATTCAATGCCAGTATAACCTCTCAAGGCAGGCCCGACAACTGGACACAGCGTATGTGCAGCGCCGGCCCTCTGTCATGCGCTCCACCGCTTGGCCTGATGTCCCCTGCGCTCAGTGGGCAATGAGAGCCGGTTGCGTCAATGGGGTGACTGTGCCTGCGGAGCTGGTCGGTTTCCAGCCTCACCTCGAGGCGGGCATCAGGCGCATGCTATCTGAACGATCATCGTGAGAGATCATCTTGAGAAAGGAAGACGCGTATGAACGACTCGAATACCCCTGATTCGACTATACAGCAGGACGCCATGCTTGGCCTGCTGGGCGGCGCCAACGCTGACCTGCTGGCGAATCCCTTTCCCCTGTTCGCAGTCATGCGGTCTATGGGAGCTGTGATGCCAATCCCCTTCCCTATCATGGGCACGGATCGCCAGGCCTGGGCGGTCACGCACATGGACGTAGCGGCGCAGGTGCTCAAAGATCACGCGCATTTCACTGTGGATGCCGACTCCATCGGGGTTGAAGGTTTCTTTGGACCTGCGAGCGGAGCTACCGATTCGTCCGACACACCTACCTTCTTCAACGCCAGAACGATGCTCACGGTCGATGAGCCTGACCACCGACGCTTGCGCGGACTTGTCTCCAAAGTCTTCACACCCCGATACATCGAGAGTTTACGCCCGAGCGTGCGGCGGATCGCCGACGAATTGCTCGATGGCGTGCAGGCGCAGGGCAGGATGGATCTCGTCGCCGACTATGCCTTTCCCCTGCCCATCAATGTCATTTCAGACATGCTCGGCGCGCCGCGAGCCGACCGCGACAAGGTCCGCGAATGGTCCGGGGCGTTGGCGGCGGGGCAGAGTCTGGGCGGACGGGACCCCGAGATCACGGCACATATGCAGGCATTCGGAGCATACACCGCGCGCCTGGTGGCAGATAAGCGCCAGCATCCGGCGGATGACCTGATCAGCCAACTCATCGCTATCGAGGAGGAAGGTGGGGATCGGCTGAGCGAAGCGGAGCTGCTCTCGATGATTACGCTGCTGATCTTCGCTGGCCATGAGACGACCTCGAACCTGATTGGCTCTGGCGCCTTGATCCTGCTGGATCATCCCGAGCAGCTCGCGAAGATCAAGGCAGACCTCAGTCTGGTTCCCACGGCGGTCGAAGAACTGCTGCGCTTCAGCGGGCCAGCCACCATCGCGGGTCCACGTTTCGCCACTCAGGATATCGAGTTGGCCGGGCAGCAGATCAAGAAGGGCGATATTGTGATCCCCTTCCTGCTCTCAGCCGACCACGATGAGTCGCAGTTTACTCAACCAGACGAGCTGGATATTGCGCGCAAGCTCAGCCGCCATCTTGCTTTTGGGCATGGCATCCACATGTGTCTGGGGGCGCCGCTAGCTCGCCTGGAAGGCGACATCGCCTTCACCACCTTGCTCAAGCGCATGCCCGACCTGCGACTCGACATTCCTCGAGAGCGAATCACATGGCAGTTTAGCCTGAACTCCCGGAGCCTGGCTGCTTTGCCTGTAGCGTTCTAGTCGAAAACAACCTGCGTCCAACAACCCAGCGCTCGCGGCGGCACGGCGTCGCCGCGAGCGCTGGGCGCCCGCTCCACCCGGCCACTATCCGCGCACAAAAAAACAGCTACTTGACTTGTGGTCAAGTAGCTGGCGACCATTACTGGTCGGGGCGAGAGGATTTGAACCTCCGACCCCCACAACCCCATTGTGGTGCGCTACCAGGCTGCGCTACGCCCCGATGCCCAGACACCATAGCACAGCGACGCCACACAGTCAAGGCGCGCGCCGCCTGGCGACTACCTATGGAGTGACCGCGCTCTGTGACGACGATGGCACATTCGCGTAGCCGGTTAGCTCGACGTACCCTTCGCCTGTCACCTGTTGCCCGGCAGCTGAGCCAGTGATGCCCACGGCTCCCTCCCAATAGGCCACACCTGTCGAATGGGTCGTGACGAGCTCCTGATCGCGCAACAGGGGCGTGAGCGTCAGGCTGACCTGCTGGCTCGGCAGCGTGATCTGCCAGCCGGAGGGATAGACGCCGCCCGTCACGGGACTGGTCCACGAGCCGAGTGGCTGCGATTGTATCTGCTCTGGCGGAATCACGCTGGCGCGTCCGTCAGCCGCGACCGCTGTGCCGAAGGTCGAGACTGGCCGTTTCTGCGCGTCGCGGATGATGTAGAGCATATACTCGGTGTGGTTCGCAAGCTGGATGCTGTACCAGTCCCAGCCAGAGCCGGAGAGCGAGACGAAGTTGCCCCACTGATGATCCATCCACGCCTGACCCGTCACTTGCAGCGTCGCGCCGTGGTCCGTCATGGAGCCGCTTACTGCCATCAGCGGGCGCGAGTAGTAGTACGAGAACCCGGAGGGACCATAGGAGATGATGCCGTCGCCGTTGTGCAGGACGGCATGCGGCAGTTCATCGGCCAGGGCGAGCTGCATACTGTAGTCGGTCGCGCTGGCAGCCAGGTGATCGTGGCCGTTCACTCCGCCCATCGTCCAGCCGCCAAGCGCCAGATTGAAGCCGGAAGTCGAGCTAGCGGGCGGGATGGCCGCCGACGAGCTGAACCCCGCTCGCTCATCATAGTGGAACTGGCCGGCGGTGATATCGCTCACCGCGAAGTGCGCGGCGTAGTACGGCGGCAGCTGGCCGCGCAGCGTCTGGAAGAAGACCAGCTCGAAGCCGTAGGTATGCGCCTGACCCTGGGCGTCTTTGCCGAGCAGATGACCTGTGTAATACCACCACTCTGTGAGGTCTTGATGGGGCGCTTCGTCCTGCGGCAACGTCGCTGGCGGCAGTGGCGCTTGCGTCGGCGCCGTCGCGCTCACCTTCGGTAATGAGCTAGTCGTGTGAATCGTGCCTGGCACGCCGCAGCCCGCGAGCAGCAAGACCACCGCGAGCGCCAGTGACGTCCAGAGCGCGTGACGCCTGGGCCAGCGAGCGCGGCGCGTAGATATGGGGTGATGCGTCATTGATGTATCCTGTCTCACCGCTGGCCGCCCGTCGGCAGCGCTGAATCATCGCTGTAGTCGGACAGGTCAGCGCGGCTCGCGCTCGGAGCCTCGGCCATCGCCGCCTCACGGTAGGTGTTTGCGGGCAGCCATCGATTGAATGGCCAAGGCCACCACCAGTTGATCTCGCCGAGCAGGCGCATCGTCGCTGGGGCCAGCAGTCCGCGCACCAGTGTCGCGTCGAGCAGCACCGCCAGCGCCATTCCCACGCCCAGCGCCTTGACGATCACCATATCAGCGGAGGCGAACGCGGCGCTCACGAGAATGACAATGGCCGCCGCGCTGGTGATGATGCCGCCGCTGCGCTCCAGGCCCAGCGCGACACTGCGGGTGTTGTCGCCGGTCTGTTCATGCGCCTCACGGATGCGCGAGAGCAGGAAGACTTCGTAGTCCATCGAAAGGCCGAAGAGCGCGCAGAACATCAGAATCGGTGAGCTAGCCTCGACATAGCCCAGCGGCGTGAAGTTGAGCAGGTGGCTGAAATGCCCCTGCTGGAAGATGAAGACCAGCGCGCCATAGCTCGCCAGAATTGAGAGCGTGTTCATCAGAATCGCTTTGAGCGGCAGAACGAGCGAGCGGAAGAGCAGCGCCAGCACGACATACGTGATCAGCGCGATCAGCAGCAGCGCATAGGGGAACGCGCCATAGAGCGTGTTCACGTAGTCGATGACGCCCGCTGTGCCACCATCTACCAGCACGCGCATCCCGCTCGGCGGTTGCGCGGCGCGGATGGCCTGCACCAGCGCCTCGGAGCGCGGGTCGAGCATGCCGTATTTACTGTAGACCTGCACCAGGGTGATCTGGTCGCCCGCCAGCGCGCTGAGCGAGCGCGTGATGTAGGGGTCAGCGATGATCTTGGGATTGCTGTAGAGTAGCTCGTACTGCGCCAGGGTCAGCCGGGGATCGAGCGAGACGATGCTGGTCACTCGCGCCACGCGGCCGTCGCTCTGCATGCGCCGCACGAACTGGTCAAGCGCGATCACATTGCGCTGCGCCAGCGGGCTGCCCGTGGTCTCAACGGCGACGACGATGGGCGTTGTCTCGCTCTGATCGAACTGCGTGTTGAGTGTGTCGAAGGCGGCGCGCGACTTGACCGACTGCGGCAAAATCGAGGCGTCGGGCGCGGCCAGCCGCACACTGAGGAACGGTGCGCCCAGCAGCAGGAGGAAGCCCAGCGTCGGTAGCAAGGTCAGCACAGGGCGACGCATGACCCAGAGCGAGAGCCCGTGCCAGTAGCCGTGCTCTTCGCGATAGTCCGTCGTGGATGAGCGTCCGAAGCGCGGTAGGCGCACGGGCAGCGCGTTGACCCGCTCGCCCAGCACACCGAGCAGCGCGGGCAGTAGCGTGACCGCCGCGATGATGGAGAATGCGACTGTGAGCATGCCGCCAAGTCCGACGGAGTGCAGCATGTTCAGCGGGAAGACCACCAGCCCGAGCAGGCCGATCGAGACGGTCAGGCCTGAGAAGAAGACCGCCCGTCCCGCTGTGGACATACTGATGGCGACGGCTTCAGGCGGACTGTGGCCGCGTCGCAGCTCCTCACGAAAGCGGCTGACGACGAAGAGCGAGTAGTCTACGCCGAGGCCCAGGCCAAAGAGCGTGGTGATATTGAGTGCGAAGATCGAGATGGGCGAGCGCAGCGCGATGGCATAGAGCAGCGCCAGTGAGATGGCGACGCTGCACCCGCCGATGATGGCCGGCAGAGCCGCGGCGACCACTGAGCGGAAGACGAGCACCAACGCCAGCAGCGCGAAGGGGAAGGCGATGGTCTCTGCGCGGCGCAGGTCGGCTTCGCTGACACTCTGGATGTCGGCATAGAAGACCGGACCCCCACCGATCGTGACACTGAGGTCAGGCTGCGCGCTCACGCGCTGGCGCAGGGCGGGCAGCTCTTTTGGTGCGGCGTCTGAATTCGCCTTGAGAAAGACGGATGTGAACGCGGTATGGCGATCACGCGATACCTGTGACGGGTCGAGGGTGAAGGGCACGATCTGGCTGACCGCGGACCAGGTCTGCAGCCTGGCGGTCGCGGCGGTCGCTTCGGCGATGAAGCG
>DASQSS010000184.1:0-6642 GCA_035642255.1 Ktedonobacterales bacterium
TGCTGGCGCTGGTCGGCGCGTCGCTTGCCGCGCTGCGGCGACGCCGAGGCGCGAACGTATCCAGCGCTGCGGATGTTCCCCCAGCGGAGACGGCGCCTCCCGCGCAGTGAACCCTATGCGTGATGACCATCGGCCCCTGAAGCTCGTGAGGCCCCTGAAGTCTGTGAGACCCCTGAAGCGCTCGTGGCGCCAGTGGCGCGGTGATCGTTGAGGACATCGTTGACCAGGAAGCGGGGGCGCGCCTTGACCTCCTCGAAGATCTTGCCGAGGTACGCGCCGATGATGCTCAGGCACAGCAGCTGCACCGCGCCCAGGAACAGCACGACCAGCAGCAGGGTCTCATAGCCGCGTGGCGCGCCAGGCAGGACGAAGTACAAGACGGTGTACACCACCATCGCCAGCGCCGTCAGCGCCACCACGCCGCCCGCCAGATAGGAGATCAGGTCGAGCGGGGCGAACGAGAAGGAGATGATGCCCAGGCTGGCCCAGCGGAACAGCCCAAGGAAGCTGTTGGTGGTGAAGCCCGAGTAGCGCTCGGCGCGCTCGTAGGGGATGCCGGTCTGGCTGAAGCCCGCATAGGCGCGCAACCCGCGAATCAGGCGGCTGCGCTCGGGCATCTCATTGAGCACGTTGACGACGCGGCGGTCCATCAGCCCGAAGTCGCTGGCGTCTACCGGGATGTCAACATAGGAGAACTTGCGCAGCAGCCGGTAGAAGAGCTTGTAGCCAATGCGGCGCGGCAGGCTGCCTTTGCGCCGCGCCCGGACGCCATAGACGACATCGTAGCCCTCGAGCCATCTGGCGACGAAGGCGGGAATCAGCTCGGGTGGGTCCTGGATGTCGCCGTCGAGCCCGACCACGCAGTCGCCTGAGCAGTAAGCGAAGCCCGCGCTATAGGCGCCCTGCGAGCCGAAGTTGCGCGAGAGGGAGATGACCGAGACGCGCGCGTCGCGGCTGGCGATCTCGTCGAAGAGCTCGGGCGAGTGGTCATAGCTGCCGTTGTTGACGAAGATGATCTCGTAGGTCGGCGTGACGCTGGTCAGCGCGGCGGTCAGCCGCTCGTACATCGGGCGGATGTTGCCCTGCTCGTTGTAGCAGGGCACGACGACCGAGACATACGGTGGGCGTCCCAGCGCACGCGGGCGCAGCCGCAGCCGTGGCCCCGTCGCGCCGGTCGCTGCGCCGGTCGCTGCGCCGGTCGTCTCCAGGTGGGGCAGCGCCTTCATGCGCAGGGTATCGTCCTGCGGGGTATCGTCCTGCGGGGTATCGTCCTGCGGGACCACGTCGCGCAGGGTATCGGCGTACCCTGCGGAGGTAGGCGCAAGGGCGGTCCTGACGGGACGGGTCGCGGGAGCCCCCGGAGCCGCTGACGATGCCAGCGCAGTCGCGAACTGCGGGGCGCCACCCCCCGCGCCATAGCCTGAGCCATAGCCTGAGCCATAGCCTGAGCCAAAGGCGGGCCGGAACGCCGAGGCGCTTGCTGCGCTGCGCTCGGCTCGTGGCCACACAAAGAACGCCACACTCACGATGAGCGCGAGGCATGTAATCAGGCCGCCTTGCCAACCATCGAGATGGAACGTCAGCGCCTGTTCCAGGGTTGGCGACCAACTCGGCGTATAGATGTCGCATCTGCAGCTGAAGATCGAGTGGCCATAGTTCGCCATAAATATGAGCGTTGCCACAGCGTAGAGCAGCCAGTAGCGTCGGTTGTATATAGCCGCCAGGAAGAACAGGCCCACGGCGGGAAATAGGTAGCGCTCGTATTGCAGTGTACCTACCGCAAAGAACGCAAAGGCCACCGTCGCTGCGCCCGCCCACAGTTTGCCCTCGCTGCCGTCGCGCCAGATGCCGACCGCGACGATGAGCAAGATGACCGCGAAGAGCAATCCGCCGACTTCTGTAATTGATAGCGAACCATAGTAAGGTGTTCCTGCGTTCTGGTTCTCCACCCCTAGCACGTACCAGAGGTTCCAGGCAGAGTGCGATGCGGTGGGGAACTCGTTTCTGGCGACAGTGACAAAGTTGTTTCTGAGCGCCAGAACCTCGAATTGAGGCGGAAGCAGATAAGGCAGCCAGACAACCAGTGTCGTCGCCCCGAATGCTACGGCTCCCCGAATGGCTTGCTTGACACCGGACCAGCGCACGAGATAGATGAGCGCGAGTGGCACGAAGATGATCGGCTGCGGTTTGAACGACACAGCGAGCGCGAACACGATGCCACACCATATCTCCTGTTTACGCGCCGCCAAGAGTAGTCCAATGACAGCGAGCAATAGCGCGATACCGTCAGTCTGACCCCAGACGACGACGGTGACCAGAATGCCTGGGGAAAGCGCATAGGTCGCTCCGAGCAACCATGCAAGCCAGCGCGGCATGACGCGAATGGCTTTGACATACATAATCGTGAGCAGAGCGAGGTCTGCGACAATGCCTGGCATCTTCAGCACAAGTTTGAGCATATGCGCAGCCCCAACATCGTGGGAGAGCGCGACGCCGAATAGGGCGCCAAGGGTAAAGTAGATCTTTTCGACAACACCAAACAGATAGATGGCTACTGGTGGGTAGTTAGGAACCAGGGTCCAGCTCGGATTTGCTCCGCCAGCTGAATAGAACGTCAACGGATGCTGATCGAACAACTCACCCCAATAGCCATAGGCGACGAGATCCTGCGAGATGATCAGGCGTGGCGCGATAACCACTCGCACGATGAGCGCGAGCGCCAGTAGCGCCAGACAGGCAATGCCATCCAGGCTGCGGAGCCAATGTACGGCTTGAGTGATCCGGCTGCTCATGGTGTCGCTATCCTTTTTGACCCTTTGCTGTAGCATGTCATCGCTTCATCTGTCTAGTTGATCGTCCGCTCATCCCTACCTTCGGTTTCACCATCAGCGCGTCCACTAGGGGAGATGCGCAAGCGCGTAGCCCAATGGGGTCGCCTTCGTCGAGCCACCACATGTTGGCTGGATTGAAACGGCATCGTTTCCTGGCTGGGCGCAGTCAAACAGTTCGGCGTTTTGTAGCCCAGCCACAGGCTTGTTGAGCAGCCAGCCCTCTGTGCGCAGATAGGTTCCACCTGCGCATGCCCTATTGAGCGAGACGAAGTGACGACCATTTGTTGTAACGCATGTATACAGCGCGTGTGTCTTTGGCTGCTGCTGGTCGTAGAGATAGCCCAACGTTTCTTCTGCCGCATACGGGCCGTAGAAGTCCAGGCCGTAGCTTGTGGTGATCCAGTTGTCACCAGTGCTGGGCTCGAAATAGTGGATGAGCGCATGGGCCGACGGATTCGGCGTCGGCTGCTCCAGGTTCTGGTAGTCGCCGGAAAAGACACCAAAGTGTTCAGCGCGCAGATACGCTATTTGTGGCCGCAGATAGGTGATGTCCGGATGGTACTCCCAGAGGCACGGAGTGGTTGCATATGCGTCATTGACGATGCATGCCTCAGTTTGCAGTTGCTGGTACTGGAAGTTCCTTATGAAGGGAACGTATGACCAGTTGGCCCAGACTAGTCCCACAGTCGCCAGCGCGAGCAAGAGGCTGTTTGCGCCAAGGATAAATGGCGAGGCGCGCCTGATCATGTCTCCATGATTCGAGGCGCGTGACATATGAGCCCAGGCTCCCTGGCAGTTGAGCAGCAGCAGATAGACTACCGCGACCCACCACAGCGCGACGAACGCCTGGTAGCGTGGCGTCAGCGCTAGACTAAGATCCTGATCGGTCGTAATGCGGCCAAATGACGTGATGAGCGCAAGGCCGATTACAAATGCGCCCAATCCAATCCAGGGAAGCAGTGGAACGATCTGATGCTCGCGAACCCAATAGTACAGCACATTGAGGATGGCCAGCCCGAGACTGACTAACCCGATCATGAACGAGACATTGACGGAAGGAGCGCCCGCGGAAGCCCCGAGGTACGTGATGCAGAATTTGAGGGTCATCAGTGACACTTTGATCGGCACCGAATGAGGGAAGCCTTGCATGTATGGGACGATGACGCCGACTGCCAGCGCAATCCAGACAAGAGTTTTTCTATATCCCTGACTGATGATCGCCGGGAGAAGTGCGAGGAATATTGCGAGGCCGCCCAGGCTGGACAGCGCCGCGATCAATGCGCCAATGAGCGCGATGGCGAAAGTTCCCCAGGTTCCTCGGGAGGCTGTTAGGCCCCACAGGGAGATCGCCACTCCGAACACGGTGCATATGAAGGTAATCTGAAAAGCCCACAGCCAGTTCTCGTATTGCATCAGGGAAAAGATGGCTAGCGAGGTCGGCGCTATCGCCAGAATGGTGAGGGATTTCGAGCGAAGTCCACGGTGTACGCTTGCGATGAGCAGCGCCCACTCCGCGACAGCCAGAAACACGTCGAAGGTCATCTCTATCTGACGGTTCCAGCGCGTCATGAGAATGATTGCCAAATCAAACATGCGTGGAATCACGATGCGATGCTCGTTGTGGAACATCCAGAAATCGTTCCAGGTGAGGGCGCCTTGGGTGGCATGCTGGACCATCGCTACCGTATCCCATTCATCCCAGAACGGAACATGTGGTGTACGGGTCCAGATCATCAGCGAGATGTACGCGACGAGCAGCACGGGCACGGCGAGCGCGACGCCCATCAGCACGGTCTCTGTCCACAACCGAATATAGCCGCTTGTAGCCGGTTGGGCAGGAGGCGCTGGCGGCGTTGTGCGCTCCACACGTCGGGCGGCCATGACGGCTTGTCGCGGCAATGTCGGCTCGAGGTCCCCGTCGCCGGGATAGTCGAAGCCATTCCCGGAGTCTCGTCCGTACGTCACTTGTCTGCGCCTCCGTAGCCCAGCAGCGTCTCGTACACTCCCCCATCGCAGCTGGTCTGGGTCGAGATGAAGTGATCCGAGCTAGCGCGGCATCGGTATACCGGGACCGTCGGCGCGTTGGCTTGCGCGGAGGTGTAGAGCCACCCCTCCAGTGAGAGCGTCGTCGCTCCCTCGCAGACATTCTGAATTGACAGGAAATGGTCGCCCGTCGCGGTGACACACCCAAAGATCGGAATCGTCTCTGGCTCATCGACAGGTGAGAGGTAGGCGAGCGTTTTCTGCCGCACATAGCCACTCGCGAGCGGCTCCGTCGAGGTTGTCACCCAGTGATCGTGTGTGTGGGCGTTGTAGTACTCGACGAGCGGGTGAGGCGCCTGGAATGGCTCCAGTTGGCCGCTCGACAGATCGTACACGAGCACGAGGTCGCTGGGTGTCCTGGCGAGCGTCTCGAGCTGCGACTCCGTTTCGTAGGTCGTGTAGCCGAAGTTGATCGGGAAGTCATTCGCCGTGCGTACCGCTGTCACAGACGTGAAGCGTCCGGGCATCGTCAGCATCACAATCGCGGACGGGCTATTGCGGAACTCATACATGGTCTGGCCCGTGATCGCGGGCGTGTAGTCGGGCAGATTCACCAGGTAGACGTTCTGGGCCACCGGGTCTGCCGTCGCATATTGATTGAGCGTCGCCAGTGTGGCGTCCACATGCCAGATCGCGGCGCGCCAGTCGGTCTGCGTGGCCTGTGAATAGCGATAGCCCTTGGCCATGAAGAGTACGAGCGCCAGCACTGAAACCCCATACCCCGCTTGCCAGGCGAGCGAGGGGTCGATCCGCAGACGTTTGCCCCAACGTGCGAATACTCCTGGCAGTGAGACGAGCGCGCCCGCCCAGAGCATTGCGGTAGGAACCGTCATCAGCATCAGATGACGCGAGGAAATGTTGGCCAGTCCAAGCGTCTGCGCGCAGATGGTCATGACTGCCCAGAGCAGCAGGAACTTGTAGATGGGCTTGATCTTCACCAGCGCGATGAGCATCACGATCAGCACAGCCGCCAGCACGATCAGGTGATACCGTGGACCAATGTTGGAGAGCGTGATGATGGAGAGCTCGTTGATGCTCAGCCCGGGGAAGAATGCCTGGAAGACGCCAGTCGTAGCGGTGGACGTGAGCGCATCCCACGGCGCCGAGAGTCCCGGCGTCTCGGAGATGCCAGAGCTGGCGGAGTACGTGCGGCCCAGAATGACTTTGAACGCCAGATACCCGACGAAAAACAGCGCGGGAATCGCGAAGTCCGCCAGATATGCGGGGATGCGTGAGATGATAGCGCGCGGCGCGCGGCGCAGGCTTTGCCAGAGATCCTGGTCTACCACAAACACGCGATAGAGCAGACATGCGGCGACGAGCGTAATATCTTGCTCGTAGATGAAGGGGCCCACGATGAGCGCAAGCATGAATCCGGCATAGAAGAGCATGCGCTGTCCGCGTGAGCGCCAATCGTCGTGCGCGAGCATAAAGCAGTACAGCCCGACGCCATAGACGACTGTGGACATGGCGGGTCCATACGCCACGACGCCCCAGATCGCTGCCTCATACTGCGTGCCGAAGCCGATGAAGAGGATGCCCGCCAGCGCGCCCGCCAATGTGCGCCCAGTCAGCTTGCGAGCGATCAGCATGACGAAGACGCCCGAGAGCCAGAACAGGAAGTAGGCCAGCAGATGATACGCCGCGACATGTTGAATGCCAAAGAAAGTGTACATCTCCTTGATAGTGGCCAGCAGAATGGGGTTGTAGTGGTAGCCTGCGCCAGGCTTCAATAGCGGCCCGAGTGGCGTGGTCGAGATAGTTTGCA
>DASQSS010000185.1:0-3156 GCA_035642255.1 Ktedonobacterales bacterium
CGCTCGCCCGTAATTGCTGGCGGGGTTCAGAATGACGACTGGCATCACGTCTGAGTTGGCCGCGCCGCTCACTAGAGGCGACGCCGTCGTCGCCGCGCCTGGCACGCGCATGGCGGGCCTCCTCGATCTGGACGATAGGGATCACTCAATAGCCGGGACATCTGAGCGGGGCGCGGGCGCGTCTAGCAGGACTAGTCAACATCGAAGCCACCGCTGACACCCTGCGTCAACCAGACAGCCCCACCCCTGTAGAGCGGCGACGAGCAACGCGCGCTGACCCCATCCCGCGCGTGGGAGTTCGCCACTGTACTGTAATGAATGTAACGCGCAAACAGGTCAACCCGTGCGATGGGCCGCGAGAACGTTTAGAGGCGGCGCTCTTCGCGCTGCTCGCCAAAGACTCGCCGCATCGTGTCGCTGATCTCACCGAGCGTCGCGAGCGACTCCACCGCCGCCAGTATGCGTGGCATGAGATTCTCGGAGCCGCGCGCCGCTGTCTCCAACGCCGCGAGCGTCGCGCCGACGGCTGCGTTGTCGCGTCGCTCGCGCAAAGTGGCCACCTTCTGCGCCTGGCGGCGCCCTGCCTCGGCGTCCACCTTGAGGAGTGGCGGCAGCTTCGACTCAGCAGTCTGGAACTTGTTAACGCCAACGACGATGCGGCGCTGCTCATCCAGGTCGCGCTGGTAGCGGTACGCCGCCTCCTCGATCTCGCGCTGGATGTAGCCCTGCTCAACGGCGCGCACGCTGCCCCCGAGCGCGTCGACCTTCTCGATATACTCCCACGCCAGCCGCTCCAGGTCGTTCGTGAGTGACTCGACATAATATGAGCCAGCCAGCGGGTCTATCGTATCAGCTACGCCCGTCTCGTAGGCCAATACCTGCTGCGTACGCAGCGCCAGTAGCGCCGAATCTTCCGTTGGCAGTGAGAGCGCCTCATCCTTCGCGTTGGTATGCAGCGATTGCGTGCCGCCCAACACAGCCGCCATCGCCTGGTAGGCGGTACGCATGACATTGTTCTCAGGCTGTTGGGCGGTGAGCGTCGAGCCAGCCGTTTGCGTGTGGAAGCGCAGCATCTGCGAGCGAGCGTCGCGGGCGTGGAAGCGCTCGCGCATGATGCGCGCCCACATGCGCCGCGCGGCGCGGAACTTGGCGACCTCCTCGAAGAAGAGGTTGTGTGAGTTGAAGAAGAAGGAGAGTTGTCCGGCGAAGCCATCCACGTCGAGGCCCGCGTCGATGGCAGCTTGCACATAGGCGATGCCGTTGGCCAGCGTGAAGCCAATCTCCTGTGCGGCGGTGGCGCCTGCCTCGCGGATGTGATAGCCACTGATGCTGATCGTATTCCATCGCGGAACCTCCTCGGCGCAGTAGCGGAAGAGGTCGGTGATGATCCGCATCGAGGGCTTAGGCGGATAAATGTAGGTGCCCCGAGCGATATATTCTTTGAGGATGTCGTTCTGCACCGTGCCTGAGAGCTTGCGCACGTCGACGCCCTGTTCGCGCGCCACAGCGATGTAGAGTGCCAGCAAGATCGAGGCGGTAGCGTTGATGGTCATCGAGGTGGTGATGCGCTCCAACGGGATGCCGTCGAAGAGGACGCGCATATCTTCGAGGCTGGAGATCGAGACGCCAACCTTACCGACCTCGCCTTCCGCCAGCAGATGATCGGCGTCGTAGCCCATCTGGGTCGGCAGATCGAAGGCGACGGAGAGGCCCGATCCGCCCTGCCTCAGCAGGTAGCGATAGCGGCGATTCGACTCCTCGGCAGTGGAGTAGCCCGCGTATTGACGCATCGTCCAGAGCCGACCGCGATACATCGTCGGCTGGGCGCCACGGGTGTAGGGATACTCGCCGGGGAAACCCAGCGCTTCGTCGGGGCGCCAGCCCGCGAGGTCGGCGTCGGTGTAGAGCGGCTGTGTCTCGATCTCGGAGCTCGTGGTGAAGCTGGGCTGACGCTCGCCCGCGCGCTCGACGGCGCGGCGATAGGTCGTCTCACGCCAGCGACGCTTCTCGTCCTGCGCATGCTCCTGCGCCGGAGTCTGGTCGGCTGGCTCGCGCGGGTCGCGCGGGGTCGCGTCATCGCTCATGCACGCATCCTCCTCGATGTGACAGATCGTATCCGCGCTCGGCGCTGATGACGCCCACGCGCACGGCACAGCGTAACACGACGCAGGGGCGGGCGCCAACCAGCGTGCAGCCCCTGCGACCGGAGCGCGTAAGGATGCGCAAGCACGCGCAAGGATGTAGCGAGTAGCTTCCACGACTGGCTCTCGCAAGCGAGTACGCAGCGAAAGTGTGACGGCTGACACTGACGCGGCGGCGCCACGAGTGCTATGCTTCAACGTGAGCGACGCGATGGCGCGGGGGCGCTATCGGTCGAAGCTGAGACTGTCCTGAGAGCGACCGAAACCAGTGCAACCCCGGCCAACAGCGGCGCGTACACGTAACTGAAATGATGAGCGCGCCATCACCAGGTCGTAAGCGCGCTCGTCGTCGCCAGTGGCGCCCCATCTGGGGCTGTCGCCGCTGACGCTACAGATACAAAGGAGGCGCCGGGTGGGCCACAATGGGGTCGCACTGGACGCTGGAAAAATTCTCGGCCGCTCCGTGTCACGGAGTCGGGAAGGCGCTAGCGCCATACAAAACGCTGATCTGACCGAAGACACCGCTCTGGTGCGCCGCGTGCTCGCAGGCGACCAGGAGGCCTTCGCCTCGATAGTGGAAAAATACAAGGACCCGGTTTTTAACGTCGCGTATCGCATGCTCGGGAACCCAACCGAGGCCGAAGACGTGGCGCAGGAAACCTTTGTGCGCGCATACACACAGCTCCGCACCTATCAGGAAGGTCGGCGATTCAGCACGTGGCTGCTGTCTATCGCATCACACCTCTCGATTGATCAGCTACGCCGTCGCCGATTCCTCGCGTTGCCGCTGGACAACGCCCCATTCCTCGAATGGATTGCGGACCTGGGGGCTGGCCCAGAGCAGGCGGCGCTCCAGGTCGAAGCGTCCGATGAGATGCAAAAGGTGCTGAGCGTACTTCCGCCCAAGTATCGCACCGTGCTTGTCCTTCGCTACTGGTATGATCTCTCCTACGAAGAGATCGCAGAGATGCTCGGGCTGACATCCGCTCTCGTCAAGGCGCGACTGCACCGCGCT
>DASQSS010000186.1:0-14049 GCA_035642255.1 Ktedonobacterales bacterium
ATCTTGCGGCAAGATGGCCTATGACGCGCACGGCGCCGCCGTTCAGCGTGGAGCTTCGCGCAGCATTCGCAACGCTGAGGAGCGCCTGCGTCGCATCGAGGAGAACCCCATCGCCAAGCCGCCGAAGCTGCTGCGATTTCACCAGCGCTTCCGCTCAGAGGAGATTCGCACGGAGCTGATCATCCGCGCGGAGGGCGTCTCGAAGCGACTGGGCGGGCGCGACCTCATTCGCGATCTCGACCTGATCGTGACGCCCGAGACACGCATCACACTGGTGGGACCAAACGGCGCGGGCAAGACAACCCTCCTGCGGCTGCTGCTCGGTCTGCTCCCGCCGGATAGTTGCGCCGTCCGTATAGCGTCCAGCGCGCGCATCGGCTATCTCGCGCAGGAGCCGACCACGCTCGATCCCACACGCACCGTGCTGGAGGCGTATCGTGAGGGCTTCGAAGGGCCAGACAGCGGCTTCATCGCCGGACTGATCGGCTATGGACTGTTCCAGCTCGACGACGCCGAGAAGCCTGTCGGCGCGCTCAGCCCTGGTCAGCGGCGCAAACTGGAGATCGCGCGGCTGCTGGCGGAGCGGCCCACCGTGCTCGCGCTCGATGAGCCGACCAACTACGTCAGCCTCGACATCCTCGACACGTTCGAGGCGGCGGTGACCGAGTTCCCCGGCCCCGTCATCGCCGTCTCGCACGACCGCTACTTCATCCGCCGCTTCGGTGGCGAGACCCTGGAGCTGTGCGACGGGCGCCTGATCCGCCGCACAGCCGAGGAGTATCTGGCGATGTAGAGATCTATGGGTAGCGGGTCCAGGCGCCATCAGCGTAGTGGAGGAGAACGCTCTGGTTATAGCCGCCGCCAGAACTTCCATCCGCGCCGTTTGGGACGCTGAATGTGACCATGTATGAGCCAATCACCCAGAATTCGTGGTCAGAGACGGGCGCCCATACTCGCACCCCGTCGAGGTCCTTGTACGGCCAGGACAACGCCTGCCATTGGCCGCCCATCTCGCGCCAGACGCTTACGATGACCGTTTCGGCTGGTCCCGTTCGAGGCGTCGCCAGCGCGCCTTGACTCACGGCCCAGCCCTCTCCATCGCCAAGTGCGAAGGTATCTACCACCGCCGCGCCAGGCGGGATAGCCTGCGGCGCCAGGCGCCAATTCGCTCCATCATAGTGCGCAACCGATGTACTTTTAGCCGGCGGAAGATACCCGCTGGCCCAGATGTCTGTAGACGAAACGGCATGTAAAATGGACAACTCGGCCCCGGTGGGTTGATTCATGACACTCCACTGACCATTGTGAAAGTGAGCGAACCGATAGTCACCGGGTTGATCACCGCCTGTAGCATCGGCGGTTTGCCCCGTGACCCAGAGATCCTTCGGCCCCACCGGCGCTATGTCATAGATAAAGGCTAGCGGGCAGCTTACCGTCACCCACGATCCACCAGAAAGATGTAGCAGCAACATAGGGCTCATCTGACCCTGGGGAGTTTTGGGGGTGAAGGCGCTGATCCAACCGTCACCAGGGGCGCGCATCCGCAGCGTCTCGAAAGAGCTCTGTGCGATGAGCGGGTCGCTGGGCAGCGGCGCTTGCTTCCAGATTCCGTCACTATAGTGGAGGAGTACAGGCGAGTTGCGGTCGGTATGTGCGCCAATCGCCCAGCCATCGGTTGCGGAATCCATCGAGATCGCGCCTAGGTCGATGCCCGACAGATCGAGCGAGATCGGCGCCCAGCGACATTGATTGAAGCGCATGATCAGCCCCTGTGAGGCTACGCCCCTGTCATTCATGATGCTACCAACCGCCCAGCCGCTCGTTGGCGACGTCAGCGCCATATCGCTGATCAAGGCGTTGGCGGGAAGCTTCACGGACGTGGCGCTGGCCGGACAGGCGCTATCGTGAACAGGCGATACGGTTGCGGTGGTCGTAGAGGCTGCTCCGACATGCTGGCCGATGCCATTACCACGTTGCTGCACGCGCGGCAGCGCCCACAAGACGCTGGCCAGCAGGGCGACGACGAGGACCGCGACTGCTCCGCTGAGCCAACCGCCTCGCGCATGCGCGCGGTGCGGATAATCCAGCCGCAGCGCCTCAGAGCGCCGCGCATCGCGGAGGGCTCCGCGAGCGACCTGCCCAGGGTCGCCCGCATGGCTGGCCGCCGCGATGCGCGCGTTGAGCCGTTGCCGCAGTTCTGGACCCACACGCGGAGCGGGCGCCGCGCGGATAATCCGGTAGAGCGCGATCTCTTCAGAGGCGCTGCGGCACAGGGCGCACGCGCTCAGATGGCTGTTGACCTCCGCCGTCTCCTCAGGCGCGAGCGCGCCCGCATGATAGGACTCCAACAGCGGGACGACATGGGCGGTATCGACTGGATGACTCCTTGGCACGGTCTCACTCCTCTATCTCGCGCTCACGAGCGCGCTGGCAGGCTCTGACGGATGTTCACGGGGAGCGATATCTCAGGGCTACGCGTGGCGCCCCTGCTCATAGAACCGGCGGAAGCGCTCGCGCGCACGGCTGAGGATCTGGCGAGCGTTGTTCGGGGTGACACCGAGCGCGTCGGCGATTTCGTCAGAGTTGAAGCCCTGGATAGCGGCCAGCAGTAGAGCGGCGCGCGGGCGCTCTGGCAGGGCGCGCAAGGCTCGGTCGATCGCATCGCGCTCGGCGGTCTGCCCCTCGATGTCGAGCGGCGAGGGGATCAGGTCAGCGCCTCCCAGCCCATCCACCGCAACATCATCGGGGCGCACGCGGGCGAGCAGCGCCGAGAAGCTGAGCGGCGACTTACGTCGCAGGTGGCTGATGGCAAGATTCGTCGCGACGCGGTAAAGCCACGCTTCGGGTCGGTCGTAGGCTTGCAGGGAATCAAAGTGTCGCCAGGCGCGAAAGAATGCCTCCTGCGCAATCTCGATAGCGATCTCATGGGTGGGCAGCAAGCGGCGCAGGTAGCCATAGAGCGGCTGCTCATGACGCACGTAGAACTCGTCGAATGCGGCGCTCCCCAGCGGCACACCCGCTGAGCTGGAGCCATCCTCCGTGACGCGCCCGCCTGTCTCCGATGAGGATAGATCGTCGCCAGCGCCTCGGTGATTGCGGCTGGCGACAGCGGAACGATAGCCAGCGTTCCCGGCTGGCTCCCCTCGTCTCAGGAGAAACCATACTCCCAGCGCCATGCTGAGATGCCGCGCCCAGTCGCTATCTCCCCACCACTCGCCGCTCGGGATCACTACACCGTCGGCCTTCATACGCAACGTCGCGCTCCTTCCGCTCACACACACGCAACCAGGCGAACGAACGCCCGTACTGCTGACACGCGCAAGCCTCTCTGACTGTGACAACGGATCAGCGCTTTCGTTCCGGTTCAGAATGGAACGGCGCGGCGGCTTATGGGTAGACGGCGATTGGCTGGCGCGCTGCTCTCTCTGGCGCCCGCGCTGCAGCGTGTGCGAGGGTACACGCATCAGCGATCAGCCGGTGGCCTCCAGGACGCATCCGCATGCTTGGTGGCGCAAGGGGCTTCATCGAGCGGAGGGATATGAGGCCTATGGGCACTTTCGATTCGTCCGGATCCCTCAACGCCCTCGATCAGGAGAGCGCTGCGTCGCCAGCGCCGGAGCGCCCTCCGCTGACCCTCAGACGCCAGTTGTCGCTGAGCGCGCTCTGGCTGGGCGTCAACGCCATCTCAGCGGCGCTACTGCCCATCGTGCTGCCCATTCAGATACTGCTGTTCGTCGCGCCTGGCGCGGTTGGCGACGCGCAGCAGGCCGAATATCTCGGCTGGATCTCAGCGTTGGGCGCAGTTGTCGCACTCGTCGTCCCGCCGCTGGTGGGCGCGCTCTCCGACCGCACGACTCTGCGCTATGGCCGGCGTCGCCCCTACATCCTGGCTGGTGTGGCGATCTCAGTGGCGAGCGCCTGGGCGCTGGCCCGCGCAAGTGACCTGAATATGCTGACTGGCGCCTTCCTCATTCTGCAGCTTGGCTTCAATATCACCGTCGGGGCCTATGAGGGGTTGTTGCCCGACCTCACGCCGGAGAGTCAGCGTGGCGCGGCTTCGGGCTATCTCGGACTGATGACGATCCTTGGCAACGTAGGCAGCCTGGCCCTGGCTGGAGCGCTCCTGGCGAATGTCACCCTCAACAGCGCCGCGACCGCGAGCGGGCGGGCGACCATTCAGAATGGCTCAGCCATCTTCTACTCCGCGACGGCGCTTGTAATGGTCGTGTCAGCCGTTATCACCGTGGTGTGGACACGCGAAACGCCCTTCAGCGCCGCCGAGGTCGCGCGCCTACGCCCAGCGCCACGAGGTGTGAACAGGTTGGAGCGCGGTCTGCAGTCGCTCCGCACGCTCTGGCTGGAGCCGTGGAAGAGCCACAACTTCACCTGGGTCTTTCTCACACGAGCGTTCGTCATGCTCGGGCTGACGCTGTTCCTCACGTTCATCGAGTATTACTTCGCCAATGTCGCGCATGTCACCAACTTCGCCAGCGCCACAGCGGTGGTGGCAGGGCTGGCGCTGGTGGGGGCCATCCTGAGCGCGCTGACGCTCGGCATGCTCTCCGATCGCATGAATCGCGCGCTGCTGGTCGGCGTCTCAACCGCGCTGATGGCGCTACCCGCGCTCGCTTTCGTCGTCGCGCCTGGACGCATCCCGCTCTGGCCGCTCGGCATGGTCTTCGGGTTGGGCTACGGCGCCTACACCAGCGTGGATTGGGCGCTGGCAGTGGATGCGCTGCCTGTTCAGGCCAACGCGGGCAAAGACCTTGGCATCTGGAGCGCCGCTTCGACGCTCCCCGCCATTCTCGCGCCCGCGCTGGGCGGCGCGGTCATCGCGCTGGTAGACATGATGTATCACCAGACGGCGCTCGGCTATCAGGCGATCTTCGCGCTGGCGGCGCTCTGTCTGGCACTGGGCGCTGTCTTCGTCTCCTTCATTCGTGGCGACCAGATAGCCTCGCAGACTTCGGCCCCGCGCCAACGGCGTCCCGGCGCGGGCTGGCGGCTAGCGGCTGGCTCACGCGGCGGAAACGCGCGCGGCTTCCTGCGCTTCTGGCCGATCTGGGAACGCATCTATGGCCTGTTCCTGCCAACATCTACGATTCCGCACGCGCCGCATGGAGTCCTACGTGTCCATTTCGGACGGTACCACGGCCAGCCCATGACCCTGCCTGATGGAACCCGCATCACACGCGGCGCATGGATCACCGAGCTTCACTTCGAGAACCGGCGGCTGAGCGAAGCCGCCCGCACGGCTGGCGCATTCCATCTCACCCGCATCATCGCGGAGGATATGGGCGCCCTGGCGGCCTGGGCAGGCGAGCCAGGCCCAGCGGAGCGCTCAGTGGCGGTAATGGGTGTAACGCTGATCGGTCGGGCGGCGCCTCGCCTGGGATTCACCGTCCGCGAGCGGCCCATCACGCTCAAGGCGCGACTCGACCGCTTCTTCATGGACGGGCTGCTGGCGATCTACAACCCTGACGGTCTGAGCCGATTGCAGCGCGGCACAACATACGGCGCCTATCCCACTGAAGTCTGGATGTCGCGCGGGACACTGCTACGCCGCTATGGACAGCGGCGCGGCGACGACGCAAACCACGCCTGAGCGTCACACGCCTGAGCGTCACACGCCGGGCGCGCCCTTACTCGTCGGCGATATGCGTGAGGTAGCGTCCGGCGGAGTTCAGGACGGCGGCGTGCGCGTCGCCATGTACCTCATCCCAGCCATCGTAGAGGCGCGCGAAGGTCAGCGGCTCGATGCCATCGACGATGTGGCGAATCGCCCGCGGACCCAGCGGGATGTCATTAGGATAGCTGTACATGAACGTCACCCAGCGCGAGTCGGCGACAACTTTGATCGTATCGCCCGTAAAGAGCGCGCCAGCGCCATCCGCCGCGCCCGGCCAATGCAGGACCGCGCTGCCCGGGAAGTGGCCGCCCAGCCGCAGGACGCGCAGCCCTGGCAGCGGCTCGACGCTCTCACCTTCGAAATACGCGATCACGGGATCAGGGCGTGTCACCCAGGAACGATTGTCGGCGTGAATGTAGATGGGAACGCCGCCAAAGGCATGGCTCCAGTCCACCATCGTCGTGTAGAAGTGGGGATGTGAGATGGCGATGGCAGCCAGGCCGCCAAGCCGCTCGATGGCGGCGACTGTCGCGTCATCCAGATAGGCCAGACAGTCCCACAGCACGTTCCCGTGCGGTGTTCGCAACACATATGCGCGCTGGCCAATGCCAACCTTAGGCGTCGTGGCGATGCTCGTCACGCCAGGGATGAGGTCGGTCAGCGCGTTTGTATGCACGCCATGAAGCTGCGCCAGCGTCGTCCACTGCTGCCCCTGGCGATTCACGTACTGCCGCTCATCCTCACAGATAGCGCAGTGGGCTGGTGGCGCATCCTCGACCGGATATTGTGAGCCGCAGGTCACGCACAGATACATGGAGTCGCTCATCGCGGTAGCCTTTCACTCCAGAGCCGCGCGATCATTGTCGCAACTCCGTCGCGAGTGTGATGATGATCGCGCCTCGACGCTTTGGAGTCTATGCCACGAGGCCCGCGAGCGGAACTGTCCTTTGGGGCAGCATAGTCACACATGCATTGAGCGTCCAGGTGGCGCGGAAGATGGTTTCCGCGCCGCCTGTCGCCTGGCAGTCAAGGCTGGAGGTCAGGGAAGCCGCCGGCCCGCACAGGGGATAGGGTGAGCGTCAGCGGCTCCGCTCGTTCAGCCGCCAGCGCTGGTGTGGCCGAGAATGGGGGTTTGCGTGCGGCCCTGGCCCGCAATGCCAGGCTCCGTCATCGCCTTCGGCTCCAGGATGATCGCCAGATCAGCCTCGGGCAGCAGGTTCTTCTCGCGCACAATGTCGCGAATGTCGCGGCCAGTGCGAATCTGCTCTTTAGCGATGGCGGCGGAGGCTTCATAGCCGATGTAGGGGGCCAGCGCCGTGACGAGGCTGGCGCTCTTGAAGGCGTACTCTTCGGCGCGCTGCTCATTCGCGACGATGCCCGTCACGCAGCGGTCGGTGAAGGTCGCCATGCCATTCTTGAGAATGGTAAACGACTGAAGCACGTTCTGGATGATGACGGGCATCATCACGTTGAGCTCCAGTTGTCCGGCCTGCGCCGCGAAGGTCACACAGGTGTCGTTGCCCAGTACCTGGAAGCAGATCATGTTGAGCATCTCGGCCATCGAGGGGTTGACTTTGCCTGGCATGATCGAGGACCCCGGCTGCACGGCTGGCAGCACGATCTCGTAGAAGCCCGTCGCCGGACCCGAGGCGAGCAGCCGCAGGTCATTGGCGATCTTCGTCAGGTCGGTCGCCAGCACCCGCAGCGCGCCCGACACCTCGACAAATGACGCCATGCTTGGCGCGATCTGCGTCAGTGACTCAGCCTGGCGGAACGGCTGCCCGGTAAGCTCGCTCAGCTTGCTCACCATGCCAGAGATATAGGCCGGCTCCGCGTTGAGGCCCGTGCCGACAGCGGTGCCACCGACATTCAGCTCATAGAGCGTATCGAGGGTGTGGCGCAAACGATCAGCGTCGCGGCGCAGCGTCAGCCCATACGCGGCGAACTCCTGCCCGAGGCGAATCGGTGTGGCGTCTTGCAGGTGCGTGCGTCCAGACTTGACGATGTGGTCGAATTCGCGCCCCTTCGCCTCGAACGCGGCGGCCAGGCGCTCCAGCTCTGGCAACGTCTCGTTGATCATCAGAACCGTCGCCACGCGCATCGAGGTGGGGAAGGTGTCGTTGGTGGACTGCGCCATATTCACATGGTCATTGGGATGGACCAGCTTGTAATCGCCGCGCTTCCCACCCAGCAGCTCGATGGCGCGGTTGGCCAGCGTCTCGTTGGCGTTCATGTTGTGCGAGGTGCCAGCGCCCGCCTGGTAGACATCCACCACGAACTGGTCGTGCCACTTGCCGGCCAGTATCTCATCCGCCGCTGCCGCGATGGCGTCGGCGATGCGCGGCTCCAGCCGCCCGGTGTCGCGATTGGTGAGCGCGGCCGCCTTCTTGACCAGCACTGTCGCGCGGATCATCGCTGGGTGCGCGTGCAGCCCGCTGATGGGGTAATTCTCGACCGCGCGCTGCGTCTGCACGCCCCAGAGCGCGCTCGCCGGAACCGCTTTATCGCCAAGTGAATCATGTTCGATACGGACATCCGCCGCCTGGGCGTCCTGATCGCTCATCGTCATTGCCTCCTGTCAGGAGCGGCGTCGCTCCTTTCGGCGCCGGAGCCGCCTCCGGCCAGCCCTGAAACCAGGCCCTGAAAAGTGTATCACGCGAACCAGCGCGTGGGCCGCTCCAGGGCTCCCTGGCCATCTCCCAAGCTCCCTATCGACACGTTATAGACACGGTACGACGCGGTGGCGCGAGCAGCCAATCGCTCACTATCCCAACCTCATCACAAATGCCAGCGACTATAGTCGAGTTTGCACACAAGAGTTGCAATCCTTAACGCATCCACGTACACTAAGTAGGCATCTACGGGCGTCTCGTGAAGCGATACGGAGCGACTGCGCGGCCCCCAACGTCCAGTCGTCCTATGCACAGGGATGGGAGAGTGATGCACATGAATGACCGCCCGCTCTCGCCCACTCGTCTGCTCGTCGTCGATGACGACAACGACCTGCGTGTCTTCCTGCAGGACTTCCTGATCGAGGAAGGCTACGAGGTAGATGTCGGCGCGACCATGGATGAAGCGCTGTCCCTGATCGACACCAAGCTGTATCACCTCATCCTCACCGATCTACTCTCGCATTCGAGCGTCACCCCACTGCGCTCGGCGTTGACCATAAGCACGCATGCGCGCCCGACACCTGTCGCCGCGCTGACTGGCTGGAATATCTCAGCAGCGGAGGTAAAGCGTGCCGGACTGGTGGAACTCATCGCCAAGCCATTCGATCTGACCGACCTGCTGGCGACGGTCTCAGCGCATGTCGAAATGCGGTTGACCCCTGACCAGCGGCGCCATGCGGAAGCGCTCCGGCAGTTCTGCGATGCGATTAACGCGGGTGACGTCGAGGCGTGTTTGGCTGTCTGCGTTGACGATCTCCGCATCAATGCGCCTGACAATCCGCTCGGCGAGCCTGCGGAGCCACTGGCGGGCCGGATCGAATGCAGTAGGTTCATCCGGAGTATTTTGCGGAGTGAGCCAGCTATGCGCTTCGACGATTACCTGATCTACCCCCATGATCGTGGCCTGGCGCTGCGCTACCAGAAGAGTTGGTCCGCCTCGGGACTGCCAGGTGATCGCGCGACGATGAGTGGAGCAATGTTCGTGCAGTTCACCGATGGACGCATCGGGCAGATCAACATGCAGGCGCCAGACCTGGCATGGAGCGCGTTTCCGTCCTCGTCTAGCACGATCGGACGCCAGCAAGACAGCCAGACGTAGCAATGGTTGAGGCGCCCACCGCTCAAAAGAGCTCGTCGAGCGTCTCGTACCACATAAGCCGCTCCGCATCGAGCGCGCTCACATCATAGGCGTCGAGGAAGCGCGGCCCCCACTCAGCGCCAAGATTGTAGCGGACGCTGCGCGCGCCAATGGCGAGGTCCTGATAGCGGTCGGCGATACCAGAGCGTCCCAGATCGAGATAGCCGCTGACTTCTATGGGCGCAGGATCGAGCAGGACATTGGGCAGGCAGTAGTCGCCGTGCGTGAATACGAGATCACTGTCCGGCTCAGATGGGCGCGTCGCGACGAGTCTGTCCAGCAGATGCGTCGCGCTGAATCCGTGCCGCTCATGTAACGCTGCCTCGTCCGTCAGGCCGTTTTGAATCATCCACTCAGCCTGCGCCAGCCGCGCATCGAGCCGCGCGTCGAACGGGCAGCCATGCAGTGGCAAGCTGTGCATGCGCCGCAGTCCATCCGCCAGCGCGCGCACGATGCTCCGCGGATCGTGCGCGAAAGCGGCATCGCAGGCCATGCGCCCGGGCGCCTCGGAGAGCAGCAGCCAGGCCCGCCTCTGCTCGCCTTCGCCCGTCTGGTCGGCCCAGCCATGAATCGCGGGGACGGGCAGCCGCGAAGCTAGCCAGCTCAGCCGCTCGCGCTCAGCGCGCAGCTCCACCACACGCGGCCCACTCGCCGACTTCAGATAGCGGAGCGGCTGTCCCGGCGCCACGATGCGATAGACCTCCGCGCCAGATTCGCCGATAGTGACACGCTGCCAGTCGGCGCCGCGCAACATGACCCGCAGGTCTGGCGACACGCTTTCGAGCGGGATATTCCGGCGCATATCGGGGTGATCGCCTTTCGTGGCTCCGCTCAGCCACCAGTCGTGACACACACTCCGCATGTTGTATCACAAGCCGCGCGGATGGTTGAGGTGATAGGGAAGAGGGGAATGTGAGGGGAGAGACGCCTGAAACCTATCGAGGGACATAACCGCGCCATGAGCGCGTACGCCGGAGTGTCGCGAGAGGACACGGCAACTCCGGCCGACGCGGAAGGAGGGCAACCGCGCCGAACCATGCGCGAGGTTGCGCATGGCGCCATGATCGCTGCGAACGGCTCCGTACGCCAGCCGGTTCCCCATCCGTCTGTCGCCGGGAGAGGGTGCGCCGTTCGCCTGTGCTTCGCATTGTAGAACAAATATTCTATTCACGCAAGCCCCCTACGCAAAATTGCCTGGCCCGCCCGCGCCATTCCTCACGTGAGGCGACATGCGCTGAGCAGGCGATCGGCGGCGCGCGCGTGGTATAGGTGGTATAGTCGGAAACGTCGCCATTCCACCGCCAGCGCGACGGGACAGCGCGGCGAGTGGTCGGGCGAACAGGCGGCCAGTCATCAGGTCATCCATGAATAAGGAGTGACGCATGAGCGAGACAGAAGACCTTCGTGGGAAGGTGGCGCTGGTCACAGGCGCCAGCTCTGGCATTGGCGAGGCGATCGCCGAGGCGCTGGCGCTACGCGGCGTGCGGGTCACCTTGGCTGCGCGACGCGTAGACCGCTTGCAGGCGCTGGCCGAGCGCATCGCACAGCTCGCGAGCCAGGGCGCAAGCGAGGGTCAGGCGCCCGGCGAGACGCTGACTGTCGCCTGTGACGTGCGCGAGGAATCGCAGGTCGAGGATGCCGTGCGCAAGACCACCGAGCGCTGGGGCCAGCTCGACATCCTCATCGCGAACGCGGGCTTCGGCTATCGCAAGCCCACAGTGGACGGCGACCCCGCGCGCTGGAAGGCGATGATCGACACGAACGTGTATGGCCTGCTGCTGACCCTCAAGCATGGTGTCAAGCCGATGCTGGAGCGCAAGCGCGGCCACATCGTCGTGATGTCCTCTATCGCGGGCGTCGTGACCACTCCGGGCGGCGGCGCGTACTGCGGGTCGAAAGCGGCGGCCAGCGCCATCACCGACGCGCTGCGCATGGAAGTGGGACCGCAGGGTGTGGCTGTGACTGCGATCGAACCGGGCGTCGTCATCTCGGAGTTCCAGGAGGTCGCGGAATATACACCCGACATCGTGGCGAACATGCTCAAGGGCGCTACGCCGCTCTATCCACCCGATGTCGCGCGCGCGGTCATCTTCGCCTGTGAACAGCCAGAGAATGCGACTGTCGGTGAGCTGATCATCCGCCCGCGTGGCCAGGCCTATCCGTAGGCTCATCCACAGGCTTATACACAGGCTGGAGTCCGCGCGCTAACGTCAAATGAGAGCGGAGATCACGGAGCTGCGGAACCCCATGTCAGATCAACCCATCCAATCACGCCAATCACGCCAATCACACCAATCACACCAATCACACCAATCGTCTCAGTCGTCGCATGCGTCGGCTGAGACGGCGTACGTGCACACGACACCAACCCCGCCAACCACGCCGACCGCAGAGGAGCAGTTCCTCGCCGCGCATCTCGCGCCTCCGCAGCCGCTGAACGGCACGATCTTTCTCGCCGACTATGACCCGGCATGGCGACAGTCATACGCGGACGAGGCGAGCAAGATTCACGCGGCGCTGGGCGAGCGCATCCTGCTGCTGGAGCACGTCGGCTCGACCTCCGTGCCGGGGCTGGCCGCAAAGCCGCTGCTCGACATTCTGCTCGTCGTCGCGGATACCACGGACGAGGCGGCGTATGTCCCCGCGCTGGAGGCGCAGGGCTATGAGTTACGCATTCGCGAGCCTGACTGGCATGAGCATCGTATGCTCAGGGGGTTGACGCCCGCGGTCAACCTGCACATCTTCAATCCGGGCTGCGTCGAGATTCGCCGCATGCTGCTGATGCGCGACTGGCTGCGCGCCAACCCAGCCGACCGAACGCTGTACGAGCGCACGAAGCGTGACCTGGCGCGCCGCGAGTGGAAGTATACGCAGAACTACGCCGACGCCAAGAGCGATGTCGTCGAAGCGATTCTCGCCCGCGCGTTCGCCGCCGAGACGCGGCCCGAATAACATATGAATGACCAGGAGGGAGCGCTATGCTGCGCATCGCCGAGGGTGAAACTGTTTTGTTTCAAGGAGACAGCATCACCGACGCAGATCGTGCGCGCTTCTATCTGGATGATCTCGGTCGCGGCTATGCGCTGATGACGGCAGGCTGGTTCGGAGCGCGCTACCCCGAACGCGGTGTACGCTTCCTCAATCGCGGGATAGGCGGCGATCGTGTCGTTGACCTGCTGGCCCGCTGGGACGATGACTGCCTGGCGCTACGTCCCGATGTGCTCAGCATTCTCGTCGGCATCAACGAGACGTGGCGGGCGTTCGACGCAGGCGACCCGACGCCAGTGGAGGTCTTCGAGCGCGACTACCGAGAGCTGCTCACACGCGCACGCGATGCGTTGCCCGCGACACGCCTCATCTTGATGGAGCCGTTCTCGCTGCCCATCTCGCCAGCGCGCGAGGCCTGGCGCGCCGACCTCGACCCAAAGATCCAGGCCGTGCGACGCCTCGCCCGCGCATTTGGCGCACTGCTCGTCCCGCTCGATGGCCTCTTCGCCCAGGCGGCTGCGCGGCGTGAGGCCACCTTCTGGGCCGAGGATGGCGTCCACCCAACGCCAGCAGGCCACGCGCTGATCGCACGGGCGTGGCTGAGCGCCATTGGCGCGCAGGATGCGTGAGGCCGCGCCTGGCTCACTCGTTGGCGCACGAGCCGCAGCCTACACCGCCGCCTGCGTCGAGCGGGCGTAGACGACCGTAGGATCGGTCAGCACGTTGACCACAGCGGGCTTCCCGGAGGCGAAGGCGCGCTCGATGGCCGGGCGGATGTCCTCGGGCCGCTCGACCAGCTCGCCGTGGCATCCAAAGGCCTGCGCCATCAGATCGTACCGCACGCCAGGGCGCAGGTCGGCGGCGGTGGCGTGGCCAAGCATCGCCTTCTGGGGATGCTTGATCTGCGCCCACTGTCCATCGTTGCCGATGACCGCAACGATCGGCAGATTGTGACGCGCCATTGTCTCGAACTCCATGCCATTGAGGCCGAATGCGCCGTCGCCAAAGAGGATCGCCACCTGCTTGTCCGGATGAGCCAGTTTGGCGGCAATGGCGAAGCCTGTGCCAGCGCCTAGCGTCCCCATCGGCCCAGCGTCGAGCCAATGCCCCGGCAGCCACGGGTTGATGACTCGCGCGCCGTAGCTGACGATATCGCCGCCATCCCCGATGACCCAGGCGTCGTGGTCGAGCGCGTCGCGGAGATCGGCGCACAACCGCAGTGGATGAATCGGCTGCGCATCGGAGCGCATCAGCGCCGACTCCTTCTCGCGAGCGCGGTCCTCGGCGACGCGCACCTGCTTGAGCCAGTCATCGTGGCTGGCGACCACACCAAGCGCCTGCTCGATGGCGGCGAGATTCAGGCCGACATGCCCCGGCAGGCCGACATCCGCGCCACGATTCGCGCCGATGTCCTCGGGCAGCGTGTCGAGCCAGATGAGTCTGGCGGCGGCGGGAATCAGCGGCGGCTGCCCGTAGCCCAGGCGGAAGTCGAGCTTTGCCCCCGCCAGCAAGATGACGTCGGCCTGTGTCAGCGCCGTGCGGCGCGCGAGCGAACAGAACAGCGGATGGTCGGGCGGCAGGCTACCACGCGCCGAGCCGTTGAGGAAGACGGGCGCCTGGAG
>DASQSS010000187.1:0-8497 GCA_035642255.1 Ktedonobacterales bacterium
CCAGTGGGGCCACCCTGTACCGCTTCTCTGTCCATGCGCCCTCTCGATGCGCCAGATCAGAGAAGATTCTTTGCAGCTTCCTCGGCTGTTCCTCCGCATGCGAACGCATACATACGACTATGTCAGGTGGTGGATGCAGAGTACTGCCCCGGCCATTGTCTGGTGTTTGGCGGTTGCTGGACCCGAGTCGTTGCCTGGCTCCGTTCCCCCTGACGCCATGCCTTACGAGCCCGCGCCGAGCTTTGGCGATGTCAGTGGCGCCGATCGCCAGGCGTCAGTTGACAACGCCGCCTGATCGCCGATAATGAATGCGTTGTGTCGTGTGAGGTGTGAGCGACAAGCGCGTGAGCGACAAGCGCGTGGGCGACGAGGGGAGGCTGCTCCATGCTGGCGAAGGTGCGTAGCTGCGCGGTGGTGGGGCTGGAGGGCGCGATCGTCGAGGTCGAGGTAGATATCGCGCACGGACTGCCTACCTTCGCGCTGGTTGGCCTGCCCGATACGGCAGTGAATGAAGCGAAGGAGCGCGTGCGCGCCGCGATCAAGAACAGCGGGGCGATCTTCCCACTCAAGCGTGTTGTCGTGAATCTGGCTCCTGCTGATCTGCGCAAAGCTGGTCCAGCGTACGATCTGCCCATCGCGGTGGGCATTCTGCTGGCGACCGAGCAGATCGCGCCGTTCAGTGCGACTGGACCTGTGGCTGAGGTCGAAGACGCGCTGTTTCTGGGCGAACTGAGCCTGGATGGTGGTCTGCGGCATACCCATGGCATCCTGCCTATGGTGGCGCTGGCGCGCGAGCGCGGCGTCGAGGCGGTCTTCGCGCCAGCCGCCGATGCGGCGGAGGCTGCGCTGGTGGACGGTGTGACGATCTACCCCGTGCATACGCTGGAGCAGCTTGCGAGCCACTTGCGCGGTGACGAGCGCATCGCTCCCTACGTGCCTGACATGTCCACCCTTGCGGCTGAGGATGATACACCCTACCCCTATGACCTGAGCGATGTACGCGGGCAGGAGCATCTGAAGCGCGCGCTGGAGGTGGCGGCCAGCGGGGCCCACAATATGCTGATGTCTGGGCCGCCGGGCTCCGGCAAGACGCTGCTGGCGCGCACGATCCCCTCGATCTTGCCCTCGCTGTCATCCGATGAGGCGCTGGAGGTGACGAAGATCTTCAGCGTCAGTGGCATGCTCGCCTCGGACCGTCCGCTTGTGCGGCAGCGACCATTTCGCGCGCCACACCACACCACCAGTCATGCGGGCCTGGTTGGCGGCGGCCGCTTTCCACGACCCGGCGAGATCAGCCTGGCGCATCGCGGCGTGCTCTTCCTCGACGAGCTACCTGAGTTTGGCCAGACGACGCTGGAAGTGCTGCGCCAGCCGCTGGAGGACCATGTCGTCACCATCTCACGCGCGCAGGGCGCCGTGACATACCCCGCCAACTTCATATTGATCGGCGCTATGAATCCATGCCCCTGCGGCTACCACGGCGACCCGACGCGGGCGTGTACCTGCGCGCCCAGCGTCATCGCCCGCTACCAGAAGCGCATCAGCGGTCCGCTGCTCGACCGCATCGACATCCACGTCGAAGCGCCACGGGTGGAGTACGAGAAGCTGACCGGCAAGGGCGAGGCGGAGACCTCAGCGCAGGTGCGCAGACGGGTGCTGGCGGCGCGTGAGCGGCAGACGCGACGCTTCGCGGGCCACGAGCGGGTGCGGGTCAACGCCGAGATGGGGCCGGCTGAGGTGCGTCGCTACTGCGAGGTCGAGCCGAGCGCCCAGCCGCTCTTGCGCGCCGCCGCCCAGCGGCTGCAGCTCTCGGCTCGCGCCTTTCACCGCGTCCTCAAGCTCGCCCGCACGATTGCCGATCTGGCCGAGGCGGAGCAGATCGCCGCGCCGCACATCGCTGAGGCGCTGCAGTATCGGCCACGCGTGGAGGTGGGTTGAGGGGAGCGCGTGTAGCGCCATGTCGAGCGGCCCACGCGAAGCGATAGTGGGATGCAGCTGCCGGGCTGTCAACACGCATGGCGCGTCCCGCGCCTTGTCGCTCTCCTCCGGCCTGGGCGCCTCCGCGACGGGTCAGGTGCGCATCGACTGCGCGACACACCTGCCAACAACTCCTGACGTGAGGTCGGCATCAGTCCGGCACGCGCAGGACGATCTTGCCGCGTGCGTGCCCTGTCAGGCCCTCCTCGAAGGCGTGGCGCGCCTGGGCGAGAGGGAAGACCTGGGCTACGATCGGGTTCACCTGCCCGGCGTCGAGCAGGGAGCCAATCTGGCTCAGATGCTCGCGGTTGGGCTCGACGACGAACCAGATGAAGCGCACGTCGTGTCGCATCTCTTGGTTCACCGGGGGCGGGCTGACGACCGAGACTAGTACCCCGCCCGGCCTGACGATACGCCAGGAACGCTCCAGCGTCTCGCCGCCGATTGTATCGAAGACCACGTCCGCGTCGTGGATGGCGTCCTCGAAGCGCGTCGTGGCGTAGTCTATTGTCTCGTCAGCGCCGAGGTCGCGCAGGAAGTCGGCATGGCGGGCAGAGGCCGTGGCTAGTACCCGCGCCCCGGCCCAGCGGGCGAACTGGACCGCGTAGCTGCCCACGCCTCCCGCCGCGCCATGGATCAGCACCGTCTGCCCTTTCGCCAGATCGGCATGGGTGAACAGCGCCTGCCACGCAGTGAGCGCCGCAAGGGGGACCGTCGCCGCCTGCACATCGTCGAGCGTGCGCGGCCTGGGGGCCAGTTCGGCGGGGAGGGCGATCGCATACTCGGCCTCGGCCCCGTCGCGCCCGAAGGCCAGCAGTCCGTAGACGGCGTCGCCCACGGCGAAATCACCGACGCCGCGGCCTACCTCAACCACCACGCCGGAGAGGTCATGGCCGGGGATAGGGAACGGGCGCGGCTCCCCGGTCGGCGTCTGATAGGTCAAATCCCACGTCAACTCGGTGGCGATGATCGCCGTCGCGGCGACGCGCACCCGCACCTCGCCCGGCCCCGGCTGCGGCTGCGGAGCCTCTTCGTACACCAGATGTTCGGGGCCGCCGCGCCCGTGGAGACGGATCGCTTTCATAGCCGTTGTCGCGCTCCTTTCATAGGTCTTCATAGGTTGTGGCGCTCTGGGCCGTCATCTACGGCGCGCGTTGGTTGAGCGTCATTACAGCGTGGTGACGAGGCCACCGTCAACCACGAAATCGGCCCCCGTGACGTTGCCAGCGCGATCGCTTGCCAGGAAGAGGACCAGGTCCGCCACCTCCTCTGGGCGTGTGAAGCGGCCGGTCACCATCCCCGATGCGGCCTGCCTGGCGATGGCGTCTGCGTCGCCGCCGCTTGCGCGGGCGAGCGTCTGTGCGACGCCGTCCTGGCCGAGCCAGAGCGCCGTGGCAACGGGACCGGGGCTGACGGTGTTGATGCGGATGCCGCGCGGGCCAACCTCCTTGGAGAGCGCCTTGCAGAAGTTCGCCAGCGCGGCCTTTGCGGCGCAGTAGTCAATCACCGTCGGGTCAGGGAGGAAGGCGTTGACCGAGCAGATCGTGACGATTGTGCCTGCCCCGCGGTCGAGCAGGTGCGGCAGCGCCGCGCGGGTCGTGCGGACGGCGACGAGGAAGTTGAGGGTCAGCGCTCCCATCCAGTCGTCGTCGGTAACTGAGAGGAAGCCGCCGGTGCGCGGTCGCGCCGCGCCGACGTTGTTGACGAGGATGTCCACTCCGCCGAGCGTCGCGACCGCCTCCTCGATAAGGCGCGACGGGCCATCGGGCGTGCCCAAGTCCACCGCAACAAAGCGCGTGGCGTAGCGCTCGGCAAGCTGCGTGAGGTCGTCGCCGCGTTCGCGCGCCGCGGCGACGACGCGCACGCCCTCCTCGGCAAGCGCCCGCGCCACCGCGAGGCCGATGCCCTTGCTGGCCCCCGTGACGACCGCGGCCTTCCCCGCGAGATGCAGATCCATCGTTCTACTCCTCCTGTGCGACGCCCGACGGCGGAGCCGGAACCTCGAAGTCGCCGATCGTCCTGTGGATGACGCCGATCTGTTGGAGCAAGGTGAACTGATCAAGGACCGTCCAGTTCTCCGCCGACCCGCCGTCAACGAAGCGCCAGATGGAGATGTCGCGCACCTCTACGCGCTTGCCGGTCGGCGCCACCCCGCTGTACGGGCTAGTATGCGTCCCGCACCAGAGCGCACGGGTCACCACCCTATCGCCGGTGACCACCTGCTCTTCGACGATCGCCTGCACATCAGTGAACCCGATGAGCCGATTGGCGCAGTTGCGCCGCGGACAGCCGGGCCGACGACCTGCCCGTTGACGGCCAAGTCCAGGGCGAAGATCTCTTCGGCTATGTCAAAGTGTCCGGTCCACCCTCCGTGTACCAGCGGCGCGTGATCTCCGCGTTCTCCTCGCTTGACATGCCGATCCTTTCAAGTAGCGGTATCCGCGGAGGCAACTGCCGGTTGCCTCCAGTCACCCACGCGGATGCCGCGCTACTGGGCCTCGCCCGCGCGATGGGGCGCCATCGCGCGGCCGCCCTCACCAAAGCGCCGCGCGATGAAGGCGAGCGCGATGTCAGCCACCTCGCGCCAGCCGGCGTCAAATGTCAGCGAGTGTCCGCGTCCAGGCAGCTCCCGGTATTCGGTGACGCCGGAGTTCTTGCGCTGGCGGTCGTAGGCGGCCGAGACGACGGCCGGAGGCACGGTATGGTCCATCTCGCCGGAAAGCAGCAGCAGCGGACCTCGATCGGGATTCCCGGTGTCTACCTTGTCCTCGGTCCAAGGGTTCAGGTTGGCGGCGGCGGCCTGGAAGAGCGGCGCGCCAGGGGCGGGGACCGCATATGTGTCGTAGAGGCGGCGGGCCTCGTCTTCGTCCACTGCGTTTGTGAAGGCGTAGCGGAACTGCTCGTAGGTGAGCGGCACGGCCCGACCGACGTTGAACGGATTAGCGAGCACCGGCGAGGCCGACTTCAGCGCCGAGAGCGGCAGGGGCAACACGCCGCGGAAGGCCGCAGGCGAGATGGCGACGGTTACCGCCGCCGCGCCCTCGCCTGCGATGCGCTGGGCGATGAGGCCGCCGAAGGAATGACCGACGACAGCGGGCTTCGTCGTGAGTTGGCCGATGGCCTCCACATAGTGGTCGGTAACCTGTTTGATGCGCTTGTGGGCGAAGACCTCCGGGTCCTGCTTGGCCTCCTCGACGGTGTCGGGGTCGTCGGGCCAGCTGGGCGCGAGGGTGGCATAGCCGTTCTGCTCGAACAACTGACGCCAGGCATCCCAACTGCTGCTGAGGAGCCAGAGGCCGTGGACGAACACCACTGGCTGCCGCCCAGAAGCGACGGCGCGTTCGATCTCTTGCTGCTCGTGGTCCGTGAGCGTCGTCATTTGCTGCTCTCTTTCTTCTCTGACTGTATGCCGTGCGGCGTCCGGCCCATCTGCGCCGTGCGCGGGCATCCACTGCCTTTTCAGTGTGCCCCCATCCCTCCCCGCCGGACAGGGACAGCGGCGGGACATCGCAGGGACGTTGGTCTGTCCGAATGCACAGGATCGTCGACCCGGAGAGGATCGCGGAGGGCGTACCGCGTGCTATCATGCCGATGCGTGCATCGCCGCGTGCCCCACGCTCGGCCATACGATCAAGTGTGTCGCCCACCAAGCGCTGGCATTCGGACATCGACACGCGGGAGGCAGGGGATGGCGCACCGTCCGCCGACCACCTTCGGTGTCTTGCTCCGCCGCCACCGGACGGCGGCCCTGCTGACACAGGAGCAACTCGCCCTCCGCGCGCAGCTCAGCCCCGACACGATCCGCTCGTTGGAACGTGGCAAGAGGCGCTTCCCCCGCCCCGACTCCCTCCATCTGCTGGTCGAGGCGCTGTCGCTCTCCGGCGCAGAGCGCGCTGCGTTTCTGGCCGCGGCGCGCGACGACGTCCCGCCTGTGCTCGCGTCCGTGCGCTCGCAGCCCAACGCGCTCATCGGGCGCGACGACGAGCTGGAGACGATACGCCGGCGGCTAACGGGCGCCGGCGACGGTGAGGCCGGGTCGGCGCGGCTATTGACACTGACCGGGCCAGCGGGCGTGGGCAAGACGCGCCTGGCGCTCGCCGCCACCGCACTGGTTGCGCCCTACTATCGGGATGGGGTCGTACAGGTTGACCTCACGCCAATCCGCGATCCGGCGCTGGTGCTGGAGACGGTGGCGCGGGCTATGGGCGTGTCCGACGGCGACAGCCCTCTTGAAGCGCGCCTGGGCGAGTACCTGCGCGAGCGCTCCCACCTGCTGCTGCTGGATAACTTCGAGCAGGTGCTGCCTGCCGCTGGCGCTCTGGCCGAGCTGCTAGCGCGCTGCCCCGGCCTGACGCTACTGGTGACCAGCCGTGTGCCGCTGCGGTTGCGTTGGGAGTGGACGCTGCGCGTGCCACCGCTGCCGGCGCCAGACGTGGCCGCGCCGCTGCCCCCGCTCGACGCGCTGGGACAGATCCCAGCGGTCGCGCTGTTCGTCGAGCGTGCCCGCGCCCGATGCGCCGACTTCGACCTGAACGACGCTAACGCCCCGCTCGTCGCCCGCCTGGCGGCCGAGCTAGATGGGTTGCCATTGGCCCTCGAACTGGCCGCAGCCCGCCTCGACGCGCTCCCGCTGCCGGTGCTCGCGCGCCGACTGGGCGACCGGCTGCGGCTCCTACACTGGGATGCCGCCGACCTGCCGGAACGCCAGCGCAGCCTAGAGGCCGCGGTCGGCTGGAGCTACGACTTCCTCGGCGAGCCAGAGCGGCGGCTGTTCCGCTGCCTGGGCGTCTTCGTCGGCCACGTGTCGCCGCCTGCGGTCGCTGCGGTGCTGGCCGCCACGAGCGGCGACGCGACTGCTGGGGCGGGTGAGGTCGGCGCACCGGACGAGGGGCGCGCTCTGGAGGGGCTGGCGTCGCTGGCCGAGAAGAGCTTGGTGCTCGTGGCTCCGCCTCATGGTCGCGACGAGCGCGACGAGCGCGACGGATTCGACGGTCAGCGCACGACCGCCGGCATGGATGGCCCGCCGGAGGACGCGGAAGACGCCGAGCCGAGCTTCGGCATGTTGGAGACAGTGCGCGAGTATGCCTGGGAGCAACTCGACCGGCTGGGCATGCTGCCGGCGGCGCGCCGGGCGCACGCGCGCTACTTCCTGACGCTGGCCGAACGGGCCGATCCCCATCTGCGTGCGCAAGATCAGCTCCCCTGGTATTTTCACCTGGAGCGCGAGCACAACAATCTGCGCGCGGCCCTCCGCTGGCTGCTGGATGCCGGGAGAGAGGAAGGCCACTCGGAGCAAGCCGCTGGGCTGCGGCTAGCAGGCGCGTTGTCCTGGTTCTGGTGGACGCGGGGCTACATCGAGGAGGGCGCGCGCTGGCTTGACGAGGCGCTAGTCCGCACGCCCGACGCGGACCCGGCGCTGCGGGCCCGCGCCCTCCGCAGCGCCGGGACGATGCTCGCCTACCGGGGCGCGGTCAACCGGGCCGCCACCCTGTTGGACGAGGCGCTGACGCTGGCGCAGCGCTGCCAGGACCGGGCGGAGGTGGCGCAGGCGTTCGCCTACTGCGGCCTCTGCGCGGTTTACGCCGGGGATGCCGCGACCGGCATCCCGCTGCTGCGGGAGGGGCTGCGCCGCGGGCGCGACCTGGGCGATCCGCATGCGGTGGCGATGATGCTGCTGTTCTTGGGAGCGGCGGCCCTTGCTTGCGGAGACGACGGGCAGGCCGAGGCCGCTTACGCGGAGGCATTGGCATGCTTCGAGGCGGCGGGGGATGGGCTATTCGCGGTGAACCTCCGGCTCAATCTCGGCTGGTTCGCGTGGCGGCGGGGCGAGCTTGCGCACGCCGCCTCGAGCGTGCGCGCTGCGCTGGAGATGGGCGTGCGCTCCGGGAACCGCCGGCTGCTCAGTTTCGGCGCGCAGATGGCGCTCTCGCTCCCGGGCAACCGGGGCGCTGGAATGCCCTCCGCCGATCTCGCCGATCTCGCCGATCTCGCCGATCTCGCCGAGCGGGCTCGGCTGCTCGGGGCGATAGACGCGCTCAATCAGTCCACTGGCATGACGCTGATGCAGACGGTGCTGCGGGTGAGCATGGGCGAGCTGCGGGAGCAGGTGCGCCGCGCGGGCCTGGAGGCGGCGTATCGTGCTGGGCGATCGCTCCCGTTCCGCGCGATCGCCGTACTGGCCCTCGCCCTGCTGGATGGGCTCCCCCTGTCACTGTCCTCGACGGGTAACACTGCCGAGCCATTAGTGGAAGCCGCCCAAGGGCTGCGCGGCCCACTGAGCGAGCGGCAGCGCCAGGTGTTGTGGCTGGTGGCGCAAGGGCTCTCGGACAAGGCAATCGGTCGGCGACTCTCCCTCTCGGCCAGCACTGTGCGCTACCACCTCGCCGCAGCGTTCGACACGCTCGGCGTCGGGACTCGCGCACAGGCGGTGGCCCTGGCGACCCAGCACGGCCTGCTGTAACGCGCGCCTAATCGCAACAGCAGCGGCGCCATCAGGGCATATTCGCCTCGGTAGCGCTTC
>DASQSS010000188.1:0-11697 GCA_035642255.1 Ktedonobacterales bacterium
CTCGCGATAGGCCCACTGGCCGCGAGCGCGCCTCCCACACGGGTGGCCCCGCGCACGAACGCGCGCCGTGAGACGACAGCGCGCGTCACTCGCTGATCGGTCGTCGCAATGAACTCTGGTGGATTCACGATTGGATTCAAGATCGCGTCCCCTTCGCATGACACATGCGCCATTTTTTGACTACAATCTCGTGCGGTTCGAGCCTGTGGCGATTTCAGCCAATTTCAGCCATTTGAATAGATATGCAGGTTAGTTCCAGAGAGAGGGCGGGCGTCGGGTCCCGCGATGAATAACAGGATGCGCGCAAGCTCCTCGGGGGTCATGTCGGGTGTCAGGTGCGGCGCAGCGGCCCGTAGCATCTCGGTATCAACCGCGCCTGGACTGACGGCGACGACTCGAATGTGATAAGGGCGGCCTTCCACGGCGAGGATCTCGCTCAACCCGGAGACACCGTACTTAGAGACGTTGTACGCGCTCAGCCCCGGAAACTTCTCGACATCCGGTATGCCAGAGAGTGACGAGAGATTGATTATGACGCCGCCGCCATGTGGGATCATCTGACGGAACGCTTCACGGCAGCAAAGGAAGACACCGCGCAGGTTGACCGCCAGCACATGATCCCATGTCGCCGTCTCCATTTCCGCGAAGCGCGCCTGAGCGACGGCTCCAGCGGAGTTCACAAGGATGTCTACGGGGCCAAAGGTCTCAGCGACCCGCGCGAACACGGCCCGCACGCTCGCTTCATCCGCGACATCGCACGGGCAGGCAAGCGCCGCGCCGCCGTCCGCCTGGATGCCGGCGACATTCGCGGCGAGCGCGGCGGCGTCGCGGGCGGCCAGAGCGACAGCGGCTCCCGCCTGAGCGAATGCCCTGGCGGTTGCCTTGCCGATGCCCCGGCTCGCGCCTGTAACCAGAGCGACTTTGCCGCGCAACGGCTGCGCGGCTGTGCTCGCCTCGTGTTCCTTCGACGTTGTCATGGTGTCTCCATCGTGCTGAACGGAACCCGGCGTCTTCGTTCTTCGTCTAGTATAGCCCTCAGAGGGCAGCGAGTGAGACAATGCGGAACATCATCGTCCAGGCGCCTGTCGAAGGGGCGACCAGCGGTGAGGTGTCAGCGGTAGTGGTAGCGGAGGACTCGCGATGGACATCAAGATTGACGGGACCATCCTGACCAAAGAGACGGGCTTGCATGCGTCGTTTGAAGGGCGCGAACAGCCGTATGTGCGATGCCTTGTCGCGCGGCTCGACGATCCCGAACGCCACGCCGAGACGCGCATCGTTGGCGTCGAAGACATCCCACATCAGGTCGGCGATATTGTGCATCTGGAAGCCTATCGCGTCGTCACGGATCGCAATGCCGGAGTTGTGCGCTTTGACTGCCGTCTCATCTCGTAGCGACCCTGCGAGATGGAAGAGAGTCAAAGCGCGAACGAAACGGATAGGGAGCGCATATGACGACAGGAGCGCGACTGCTGGGGCTGCTTACTGACTTCGGGATGAGTGATGGCTATGTCGGCGTGATGAAGGCGGTCATACTCGGCATCGCGCCCGAAGCGCGCCTCGTGGACCTCTCGCACGATGTCGCGCCGCAAGACATCGAGGGAGGCGCGTGGATACTGGGAACGGCGTGGCGCTCGTTTCCGGAACGCAGTGTATTGCTCTGCGTGATCGATCCGGGGGTGGGCAGCGCGCGGCGCGCGATAGCGCTCGAGGCGCATGGGCGCATCTTCGTTGGTCCTGACAACGGACTGTTCACGTATCCACTCGCGAAAGTCGACGACAAGGCGCCGCCTCGCTGTGTCCTGCTTGACGACCCAACGTATCACCTGCCCGCGCCCAGTGCGACGTTTCACGGACGAGACATCTTTGCGCCGTGCGCGGCGCATCTCGCCGCGGGCGCGCCACTGACCGCGCTTGGCTCACCTGTGGATTCCGCGACGCTCACGCGCCTACCAATCGAGCTTCGGGCCAGGCGACATGGCGATGTCGTCACTGGGCGAGTGGCGCACATTGATCACTATGGCAACCTGATTACCTCCATTGGACCAGCGCTGGCGCGGGTGGCGCTGCGTGAACCATTGGCATATGTCTCGCTGGCACGGCATGTGGTGACCGCTCGCGCGAGCCATTTCTCGGGAGGGCCACAGGCCGAGCCGTTCTTTCTGCAGGATAGCTCCGGCGCGCTCGCTATTGTCCTACGTGATGGCTCGGCGGCGGTTGCGCTGGGCGCGCGGCGAGGCGACGAGGTCACGCTGCGTGGACTGTCCGCCGCCTCGCTTGAGCAGGCCGGCGACGAGGAAGAGCAAGGTTGATGATGCGACTGTATTTCATGCGCCATGCCCATGCGTTTGCGCGGTCAGATTGGGGCGGCGAGGAAGCGGCCCGGCCTCTGTCAGACAAGGGGCGCAAGCAAGCTGAGGCGGCGGCTGCGGGCCTGGCGACACTGCGGCCGGGCATTGGCGCGATCATCTCAAGCCCGTATGCGCGCGCATATGAGACTGCCGTGATCGTCGGCAGAATCACGGGCCTGCCTGTCGAGAGCGCCGACGACCTGACGCCAGGCTTCAGTCTCCCGCAATTCGATCACGCGCTGTCCTTGCGACCTGACGTGGATGGCCCGCTCTTTGTCGGACATGAGCCAGACCTGAGCGAGCTAGTCAAGGCCCTGATCGTGCGGCCCGGTGAGGCGGCGCCTCATGTGACGATGGCGAAAGCCGCGTGTTGCCTCGTCGTGACACCAGACGACGTGCCGGGAGGAGCGAGCGCAGCCGAGCTAGCGGGTCGCTGCGCACTTGCCTGGCTGCGTTCGTGGCGCGAGCTGGAGGCGCTCGCCACGGAGGGCCACTCGACGATTTAGTGATTGAGTGATGTCGCCTCACGCGCTCCCCTATGTGAGATGCGATTGAGATTCGAGATGACGCGAAGCTGGCGCCGGAGTTGCTTAACCGCTCAGTACCTTCGCACCTGACATGCGACGGCTCAGATGAGGAGATAGCAGGTGGCGCTAGATAATAGAGATTTCGGCGGGATGGACACGATTGTCGGCTCTGCGATCAACGACAGCGAAGAGCGCGCGTGGTGGTGGTCGCCCGAGCCCGTCCGTCTCACGCCCGCTCCTGCGGAACGGTTCGAGCCGACCCGCTTCGACGTCATTACGGCGTCGTTCCAATTCCCGTGCGCGTTGGTAGATGCGCGCGCGCAGGGGCTGGTAGAGGGCGCACGGCGCGACGGCGTGCGGCACTCGCTCTCACTCTGGCGTGCGGCGCTGCGTGACGCGCTGGAGATGATCTCGCGCGAGGCCGCGCACACACCGCGCGAGGCGACCTGCGCCGCGCTGTTCTGGGATCGCATTGGCGAGGAATACCGCGTCGCTGTAACATTCGAATCGCCGCGCACAGCGACGGCTCGTCGGCCGCGACACTAGCCGCGATACAAGCCGCGATACGAGACGTTGGCGCCTGTCCCCTGGGAGCCATCGCATCGAGCGCGCTCAAGGCTTCACTCTTCGCCGACTATCTGGTATGATACTCTGGCTCAGGAGTGTGGGAAGGCCGGAAAGCAATGCGGTGGCAGTCCAGCGGATGTCGCAGTATAACAATTCCTTTGGGTTGCGATAAATCCGACTAGCTATCTCATTGCCTTCACACCAGCGCCTATGTTATACTCCTTCCGGTATGCGTGGTGAGGCGCAAACTAATGAAGAACGACAAGCGACGACGCTCTCGACAGAGTGACTGGACAGCATTCGCGCTGATCGGCCAGGTAGGTCTCAACATCAGTGTGGGCGCGCTCCTGGGGATCGCTGCGGGCCTCTTCATCGACAGCAAACTGCACACCTCACCTGTAGCGACACTTATCGGGCTGCTGCTTGGCCTGGCCGCTGGTATCTATATGGTATATCGTCTGATCTCCTCCATGGAGTGAGCGCAGCACGGTAGAGGCCGGGGCTGAGCGCAGCAGAGGACGAAGGGAGAGCCTCCGTGCTCTGGAAGCTGCCAAATATTAAGATTGCCCCCGACCCGCTGTACCCTGGAGCCCCTGTCTTCCTCACGAACACCTTCATTCTGACCATCGTGAGCGCGATCCTGGTCGCGATACTCTTCCTGATCGCCGCCCGTCGTCCGAAGATTGTGCCGGGATGGTTCCAGAACTTCGTCGAGTGGGTTTTCGAACAGCTGTTGAACCTGTGTGAAGAGGTCGCAGGCAAAGAGAACGGGCGCCGCTTCTTCCCCTGGGTGGCGACGTTGTTCCTGCTGATCTTGTTCGCCAACTGGTGGGAGATCATCCCGTTCGTTGAGACGATTGGGCTCAAAAGCACTGAGAATCCGGGCTGCGCGAATGTCGCTCAGCAGGGTATCTTCCTGACGGGCCAGTATTCGTCCTGCTTCACACCCTTGCTACGGCCACCCTCGACCGACCTCAATCTGACCGTCGGGCTCTCGATCTTGACGATCGTGCTGACGCAATTCTACGGCTTCAAGATACTGGGCTGGCGCTTGCAGGTAGGTCGCTACCTCACCCTCAAAGAAGGTCCGATTGGCCTGGTCGTGGGGATTCTGGAGTTCTTCCTCGAACTGCTCCGCGTGCTGTCGCTCAGCTTCCGACTTTTCGGCAACATCTTCGCTGGCGACGTCCTGCTGCTGGTGATGTCGTTCATCTCGGTCGGCATCGGCGCAATCCCGTTCTACTTCCTTGAAGCGTTCGTGGGCTTCATCCAGGCCTATGTGTTTGCCTTCCTGGCGCTTCTCTACTTCACGCTCGGCACGACCGCGCATGGTCATGAAGAGCCAGAGGAAGAGCACCTCGCCGAGACGTCGCACGCCAGCCGCGAGCGAGTCGAGCATGGCCTAGGCGGCGAGGCGCGCCAGACGCGCACGCCGGTCGCTCCTAGCGGACACTAGCTGTTCCCTTGGCGCGCGGGCAGGCCAGACGCCTGCGATGACGCGCCAGACATCGTCACATCTTTTCGATGCGCGACGACTCGTACTGTCGCGCCGTCAGCGCTGGTCGCTGGCGAGATCAACGACTGCCGGTCTCTTGGCCGGCTCCAACCTGCCTGTTTGAGGAGGCGAATTGTGCCGAATACCTACTACGATCTAGCGGCCGCTCTTGCTATAGGCATCGGCGCCATTGGCCCTGGCATTGGTATTGGTCTGCTGGCGGGCCCGGCGCTCGGCGCGATGGGACGCAACCCTGATGCAGCCAACCTGATCCGCACGAACATGATTCTTGCGATCGTGTTCGCAGAGGCCATCTCGATCTACGCGCTCGTCGTGTCGCTGATCATCCTCTTCGTCGCGCACTAGCTGGTGGTTGTGGGTGGGCGCGTGGCACAAGCCGTGCGCCCATTTGAACCTCGGTCTGTGAGTACGATTAGAGAGGAGGAGCATACATGGGCGCATTGGGCATTAACCTTGGCTCCCTGATTGCCCAGCTTGTCGCGTTCGTGATTCTGTTGCTGGTGTTGCAGCGTTTCGCCTTTCCAGTGCTCACCAAGACGCTGGATCAGCGACAGGCGCGAATTCGCGAGGGCATCGAGAACGCTGAGCGCGCCAGTCAGGCATTGAAAGATGCTGAAAAGCGTGTCGAGGCATTGATGAATGACGCTCGCCTGGAGTCGCAGAAGGTGATCGCCTCCGCGACGCAGGCGGCGGAACGGCTCAAGGCTGACATCGAGCAACAGGCGCAGCAGCGCGGTCGCGAGATCGAGCAGCAAGCGGCGAAGCGTATCGAGCAGCAAATCTCGCAGGCTAAGGCCGAGCTACGCGCGCATGTTGCCGATCTGTCAATTGCGGCGGCTGAGCGCGTGATCGGTCAGTCGCTCGATAGCGCGACAAACCGCCGCCTGGTGGACGAGTTTGTGTCGCAGTCAAGGGACAGCCTGTGTTAACTGGTCCAGTCGCGCGTCGCTATGCGGAGGCGGTTTTTGAGATAGGCGTCCAGGACAATATGGTCGACGCCTGGCTCACGGATGTGCGGCTGATCGCTGAATACTTCACAAACCGCCAGCTCATCTTCATTCTCGGCGAGCCGAACATTCGCTTCGATCGCAAAGAGGCGATTGTTCGTGACCTGCTGGGCGACAAGATTCGTCCGGAGGCAATGGGGCTAGCGCTCACGCTCGTTGAGCGGGGGCTCGTCTCGCTTGCGGGACGCATTCGCGACCAGTTCGAGATTCTCTACAACGACTATCGTGGACAAGCCGTGGCCCAGGTCACGTCCGCGCTGCCATTGGACGACGCTTCGCGCGCCTCGATTACGCGCCAGCTCGAAGACATCACGGGCAAGCACATCCTGTTGCAGGAGCGAGTGGACAACTCGTTGCTTGGTGGTGTCATCGCCCGAGTTGGTGATACGCTGATAGATGGTAGTGTGCGGCGGCGTCTGGAACTGTTGCGGCGCCAGATCGCGCAGGGCGGCGACATGGGTGACCCGCTCACTGGCTTCGACGATCTGAAGCCGTTGCTCGATCTTCCCGGGGGTGGCGGCGTCGCACGGCCATTGCCGGGTAGCGCCCCGACGCCGGACGGTGCGAATCCTGGTAGCTCTGGCGGGGAGTCCAACGGCGGAGGCGGTCCATCTGGATCGCTGGCGTTTGCGTCTCAGCAGGAGCCATCCGCCCGAATCACCTCGCGTGTGGGCGCGGCGACACAGCCTGGTCGCAGAAGTCACGACAGCGGAGCCAACGGCAAGCGTGGCAAAGGGCGACGGCGCTAGCGACGCTTAGACGTAAGTTCTGGCGGTAGCGCAATCACACAAAAGACTGACAGACAGTAGGAGAGTAACATGGCTATCGCGGACGAAATTACTCGCGTCATACGCGATCGCATACAGAGTTTCGACGGCAAGTCCACTGAAGCCTCGATGGTCAGCGTGGGCACGGTGATCGAGGTCGCCGATGGCATCGCGCGCGTCTATGGTCTGTCAGGTGTGCGTTACCTGGAGCTGGTTGAGTTCCCTCGCACAGGCCTGATGGGCCTGGCCTTCAACCTCGAAGAGGACTCGGTCTCTGTGCCGATTCTGGGTGACTTCACCCTGATCCACGAGGACGACGAGGTGCGGACGACGGGCCGCATCATCCAGGTGCCCGTGGGCGATGCGCTGATAGGGCGTGTCGTGAACGCGCTGGGCGCGCCGCTCGACGATGGTGGACCGATCAACTCGACCAAATTCCGCCCGGTGGAGCGCGTGGCGTCAGGCGTCATTACTCGCCACCCGGTGGATACCCCGGTACAGACCGGTCTGAAGGCGATTGACGCGCTGATTCCGATTGGCCGTGGACAGCGCGAGTTGATCATCGGTGACCGCCAGACCGGCAAGACGGCTGTGGCGATTGACACGATCATCAACCAGAAGGGCAAGAACCTTACCTGCATCTACGTGTCAATTGGCCAGAAGAACTTCCAGCTAGCTCGCATCCGCGAGACGCTGCGACAGCATGGCGCTCTGGAGCATACGATCATCGTGCACGCGGGCGCTGAAGATCCCGCGCCGCTGAAGTATCTCGCGCCGTATGCTGGCTGCGCCATGGGCGAGGAGATCATGGAGAGCGGGCGTGACGCCCTGGTCATCTACGACGACCTCTCCAAGCACGCGGACGCCTATCGCAACATGTCGCTGATCATTCGCCGCCCTCCGGGTCGCGAGGCCTACCCCGGTGACGTGTTCTACCTGCACAGCCGGCTGCTGGAGCGCGCTGCCCGCATGAACAAAGACTATGGTGGTGGTTCGCTCACGGCGCTGCCGATCATCGAGACGAAGGCCAACGACGTGTCGGCCTACATCCCAACGAACGTCATCTCGATCACTGATGGCCAGATCTTCCTGGAGACAGACCTCTTCAACGCTGGTATTCGTCCCGCGCTGAACGTCGGTATCTCGGTGAGTCGGGTTGGTGGTGCGGCGCAGACCCAGGGCATGAAGCAGGTGGCTGGCACGCTGAAGCTCGATCTGGCCCAGTTCCGTGACCTGGCGGCATTCGCACAGTTCGGCTCTGACCTCGATGCGGCGACCAAGCGCAAGATCGAGCGTGGTCGCCGGCAGCAAGAGATCATGAAGCAGAAGCAATACGAGCCGATGCCGGTCGCGCATCAGATCATGATCATTTACGCCGCCAGCACAGGGCAGCTCGATGATGTGCCGGTAGAGAAGGTCGAAGAGTGGGAGAAGCAGTTCCACCTCTTCATGGACGCTAACTATCCGGAACTGCTCAATACCATTGTCGAGACGACGGTAGCGAACAAGAAGAAGCTGCCGCAAGAAATCTTTGACCAGATTGATGCCGCTACCAAGGCATACAAGCAGACGGCGCCTCGCTAGCGCGCGGATCTGGCTGTGAGGTAGAGTGTCGCAGACGCGTTCGACGCCGCTTGGCGCGTGATCTAGCGCGCTTCCACTCCACGGCCAGTCGCAGGAGAAGAACATGCCGTCCACACAGGAAATCCGGCGACGTATTCGCTCCGTGCGAAACGTCGCGCAGATTACGCGCGCTGTGCAGCTTGTAGCGAGCAGCAAAATGCGGCGGGCGCAGGAGCGGGTGACCGCTTCGCGCCCCTATGCTGAGCAGCTCTCGAAGCTGCTCTCTCGGGTGGCGTCGCAGGCGGATGACCTGAACGATCTGCCGCTCATGCGGAAGCATGACGTCAAGCGGGTCGCCATCGTGCTGGTAACGCCTGATCGTGGCCTGGCGGGTGCGCTTAATAGCAATTTGAACCGGCGCGCCGCGCAGCTTGCGCAAGAGTTGCGACGCGAGTACAACAACCCAAGCCTGCCCATCACGTTTGTAGCGGTGGGTCGCAAAGGGCGTGACTTTCTGACGCGCTCGCGACAGAATCTGCTCGCGGAATTCACGACGCTAGGGGATCAGCCTAAGCCGCACGATGTGCGTGCGATTGCGCGAACAGTGACAGACGCGTACATCAACGGTGAGATCGATCGAGCTTTGCTGGTGTATCCCCGGTTCGTCTCGATGGTGGCGCAAACACCGACGGTGACTCAGCTGCTACCCGTGGAGCCGCCGGAAGCGGAGGAGACCGCGGGCGCGGCGCCGCAATATATCTTTGAGCCGGATGCGCAGCAGATCTTTGCGGAGCTGCTGCCGCGCTACGTGGAGACGCAGATCTATCAGCCGCTGCTTGAGACGATCGCGAGCTTCTACTCAGCGCAGATGTTGGCGATGAAGAATGCGACAGACAGCGCCAACGACCTGTTGGACGACCTGACACTCACCTACAACAAGGTGCGCCAGTCGGCCATCACAACGCAGATTCTCGAAGTTGTCTCTGGCGCAAACGCGCTGCAGTAGAGGCAGGAGTGAGCAATGGCTAGCGCCACGACGACACGGACCAAGGGTATCGTGCGGCAGGTGCTGGGAAACGTCGTTGACATCGAGTTCCCAGCCGACAAGTTGCCCGCGATCTATAACGCGATCGAGACCCAGATCACTGGGCAAGACAAGCCCATCACGCTGACGCTTGAAGTCGAGCAGCTGCTTGGCAACAATATCGTCCGATGCGTCGGCATGGGGCCGACAGACGGCATGATGCGCGGCCAGGAGGCGTTCGATACGGGCGGCCCAATTACAGTGCCGGTTGGCCCGGAGACACTGGGGCGCATCTTCAACGTGCTTGGGCAGCCCGTCGACAACAAGCCCGCTCCGGCGAATGCGCCGCGCTGGCCAATTCACCGTCCGGCTCCTGGCATCGAAGATCAGGCGACGTCGACGGAAGTGCTTCAAACGGGCATCAAGGTCATCGATCTGATCGCCCCCTTCATGCGCGGCGGTAAGATCGGCACCTTTGGCGGCGCTGGCACAGGCAAGACCGTCATCATTCAGGAGCTGATCAACAACATCGCCAAAACCTCGATGTCCGGCTCTGGCGAAGGTAGCTCAGGCGGCGGCCTGTCGGTGTTCGCCGGAGTAGGTGAGCGCACCCGCGAGGGCAACGACCTGCTGGAGGAGATGACCTCCGCTGGCGTGCTCGACAAGCTAGCGATGGTCTTCGGCCAGATGAATGAGCCGCCTGGCTCGCGTCTGCGCGTGGCGCTGACCGGCCTCACCATCGCAGAGTATTTCCGTGACCAGGAGCACCGTGACGTGCTGCTCTTCATCGACAACATCTTCCGCTTCACGCAGGCTGGCGCGGAGGTGTCGGCGCTGCTGGGCCGCATGCCGTCGGCGGTAGGCTATCAGCCAAACCTCGCCGAGGAGATGGGCCAGCTGCAGGAGCGCATCACGTCGACGAAAGACGGCTCGGTCACGTCGATGCAGGCCGTGTACGTGCCTGCCGACGACTACACCGACCCAGCTCCGGCGGCGACCTTCGCGCACCTCGACTCGACGATCGTGCTGGAGCGAGCGCTGGCCTCGCGCGGCCTGTTCCCAGCGGTGGACCCGCTAGGCTCGACCAGCCGCATCCTCGACCCGAACGTCGTGGGTCAGGAGCACTACGATGTCGCCCAAGAGGTGAAGCGCGTGCTGCAGCGCTACAAGGAGCTGCAGGACATCATCGCCATCCTTGGTGTGGACGAGCTGAGCGACGACGACAAGCTGACCGTGACACGCGCCCGCAAGATCGAGCAGTTCTTCTCGCAGCCATTCAACGTCGGCGAGGCGTTCACCGGTCGCCCTGGCCGCACGGTGTCGCTGGCGGATACTGTGCGCGGGTTCAAGGAGATCCTCGAGGGCAAGCACGACAACATCTCCGAGGTGTTGTTCTACATGGCTGGTCCGATCGAGGACGTGGTGGAGCGCGCCGAGAAAGAGGCGGCGGAGAGCAATCGCTAAAAGGGTTGCGCCGACGACCATCAGCAAAAACACCTTCAGGGCGTCTGTGGCATGCCGCAGGCGCTCTGTGAGCGAGTTGGGAGGGGAGACTGAGCATGGCTCAGCGACCTATGTTGCATGTGATGATTATCACGTCGCAGCGCAGCGTTTTCGAGGGTGAGGCCGACGCGGTCAATGCGCCAGGCAGCGAAGGACGCATGACGATCCTTCCCCGCCACGCGCCGCTGCTGACGACACTCGATCTTGGGGAGCTGCGCATTCGCGAGCACGGCGAAGAGGTCGGCGTCTTTGTCGCGGGCGGCTTTCTGGAAGTCAACAACAACGTCGTGACGGTCCTCGCAGACGATGCCGAGCGCGCGGAGAACATTGACGAGGCGGCGGCGGAGGATGCGCGGCATCGCGCGCAAGTGCGAGTCGAGCAGAGCCGTGGCGATCAGGGGGCCGAGGCCGCCGCGATCGCCGAGCTTGACCGCGCGGTGGGGCGGCTTCGCGTGGCTGAATTGCATCGGCAGCGCGGCGGCCGTCGACGTACGCCGCCAGAGCAGCAGGAGCAGCAGTTCTAGCGAGGAATTCGCTCAATGCGAGTACAGCCCCTAGCCACGATATGCGGCGAGGGGCTGTTGTTCGTTGGATGGCGGGTGAACCAGCCTTCGCTGGGCTATGCGCCCTTGCTCTGCAGACCTTTGATGCGTGCGAGCAAGCGCAGACGCGCGTGCAGGAGGCGGGAGTCGAACGGCTTGACGACGTAATCGTCGGCGCCCGCGCTGTAGCCCGCGACGCGATCCTGCACGGATGAGCGCCCGGACAGGAGCATAAGCGGAAGACTCTCTGTCTGCGGTTGGCGCCGGATGTCAACGCAAAGCGAGATGCCGTCCCCTTCGTCGAGGTCAACTTCCGACACCACCAGATCA
>DASQSS010000189.1:0-4484 GCA_035642255.1 Ktedonobacterales bacterium
GAGCCGTTCCCCACGGGCGCCTTCACCCCGCCAGCCCCTTCGTTCGCCTCCACCACCCCAACCACCGATGCCGCGCCAGCCGGGGCCACATCGGAGCCCGACCTGCGCCCGGGCATGGACGAAGCGCCAGCCGAAGCCGAAGCGCAAGTAACGCCGGTAGCGCCTGAAGCCGAAGCGCCAATGGTCAGCGATCTGACGCCAACCTATCAGGCGTCGAGCTACGCCCCTGACACGTACGCGTCCACTACGCCTGTGGCCGAGACGCCGGAGCCAACAGGCGCCACCGCGGCATTCCCATACTACGCGGGTGACACTGCCGCTGATACATCTACACCAGCCGAGTCAGCCACCACTGACGCTACTGAATCTGTTGAAACACCTTCCGCAGACGACACGTCTGGCGCCGACGTGACGCCCGCGCAGGAGGACGCCAGCGGCACGCCAGCCGCGTATGACGAACCTGCTTCCGACGCGCCTGCCGCCTTTGAGCCGCCATCCGAGCCAGCGGCGGACACGACCTTCGGCGCCAGCGCATATTCCGCCTCGCCCGAGTCGACGGCCGCCTTCGCGCCGGGCGAGCTGGCGCCAGCGGCTGAGCAAGGTTCAGTTGAAGCGCCTGAAGCGTTCGCATTCGATGACGCAGCCGTTCCCGAAATGACGAGCGCAGAATCCATCGCAACGGAAACGCCCGCGCCGGAAGCGCCTACAGTTGAGACGCCTCCACTGCTGGCGTCTGAGGTAGAATCGCCTGCGGTAGAGACATCCGCGTCGAGCGAGTCCGCGCCCGCCGCATTCATGTCCGAGGCCCCCACAGCCCAGCCAGTCGCCACCGAAGCGCCTGTGGCCGAAGCCTCTTACGACGAGCCTGCCGCCGAGCCTGCCGCTGATCAATTCGCTAAGGCGCCGTCTGTGTCCGACGTGGGGCCCGCTGAAACGGCGCCGACCGAGACCGAGTCAAGCTCAGCGCCAGCCACATATGAGCCTTCTGATGAGCCTTCTGATGAGACTACGTCCGTTGAGGCGCCTGCCGTCGCGCCACCGGCAGAGGCCAATGCAGAGGCCAATGCAGTGACAGGGGAAGCGCCTTCGAGTGACGCTGAGGTTCCCGCAACGGCAGCGGAGGTCGCTGGAGTCGCGGGCATCGCGGGCATCGCGGGCGCGGCGTATGCCTTCGATCAGACGCCTGAGGCGACAGTGCCATCGCCAGCGCCTGAGCCGGGCATCCAGCCGACGCCCGCGCCTGAGCCAACGATCGAACCAACGCCCGCGCCTGAAATTGATCCAACGCCCGTACCCGAGCCAGCGCCCGAGCCAGGTATCGAGCCCACGCCGACGCCACAGCCAGTGACGCCGGAGCCAGGAACTGCGCCTTCGCCTGAGATCGAACCAACGCCCGCCCCTGAGCCAGCGCCACATCCCACGCCGGAACCCACACCGGAACCCACGCCTGAGCCAATACCGACTCCGGCGCCTGAGTCTGTGCCTGCGCCCGCTCCCGAGCCAATGCCGACGCCGGGCATCGTTGATCCACTGCCCACGCCTGTGACAGAACCGGCGCCCGCGCCGACGTCCATTCCAATGCCGGAGGCGGTCGCATCGCCACCGATCTATACTCCGGGCGCCGCTGAGCCACAGCCCCCCGAAATTCCCGCCGTGTCAGAGCCTAAGCCAGAGTCGGCGTCACAGTCAGCCGCCGCCGCTGAAGAAGTGAGCATTGAGACCCCTGAGAAGGCGGCCGCCGTAGCGCAGGGTGCGCCGACGGCTCCCGTCGCCCCGCCATCTGGAGCGCCGACGTACGCGCCTGCCGCTCAGCCTGCGCAAACGCCAGGGTACGCTGCGGTAGCGCCATTGGCGGCTCCACGTCCCGCCTCGACGCTGCCCGTGGTGGTCGAAGTGATCGCTGGCCTGTTCGGCCTCTTTGGCATCGGCTGGCTAATGAGCGGCTTCACTTCGACAGGGCTATTCTTGCTCATCGGCGGCATCATCTGGGATGTCGTCGGGTCCATCATCGGGGTAGTCACACTGGGTATAGGCTTTCTATGCCTGGGTATCGTCAACGTCATCGTGCTGATTAGCTCCGCCGTGATTCTGAACAGACGACTCACGACAGGACGCTAATCGCGCACAGAGCGTCAGGACAAACAGAAGCGCCAGAGAGTCATTCCTCTGGCGCTTCCATGTGCCCATGAGCGCGTCACCGAAGTGGGTGACTGACGCTGATGTCGCTTTAGATAACGATCATGGCGTTAGAGCGCGCTATTGATCTGAAGGAAGATGCTGGAAATAGCCGGCCCAAGCAGCACGAGCGCCGCGATAACGACCACCGCTACAAGCGCGATAATCAGCGCATACTCCACAAGTCCTTGACCACGATCACTCCGCCTCACAAGCTCTCGCATATGTCCCTCCCGACGCAAACGCGTGGCGCACGCGACATTATCGCGCTCCTCATTACCCAGCGGACGGCGAATCCGTCCTGATGTTATACAACGCCGCAGGGTTGAAAACATCATGCCTACCCTCCAAATTGGGCAGCATTTCTACTCCACCTGTGACCTTTGGGGGATGGCGTTCGCTGCGTAACGTGACATCCCGGGTGCGAGTGGAGATGCCAACGGTATCATGCGATGCTCAACACGCGAGCGGCCAGCCGGTGACGTCAGCTACCGTGGGGCGTGGATTCAATCGTCCAGTCGCGACGAGGGTTTTGACTGTGCGCGAATCGCCATCAGCCATATGCTATAGCGTCCGGCGAGCGGGTGCGCTATACTTGCGTGTGCGCTGGCCACGACGACGGCGCGACTGTCACCTCGCGCACAGCTGCTCGCCAACGATGACGCGCTAAGCGGGCGACCATCTTATTGTACAACCATCCATTACGCACTATTCAGGAGCATCGTATGCGCGTCGAAGGCACATACACATTTCCGGGCGCGATCGGGCGCGTCTTTGCCACGCTCACGAATCCCGACGCATTGGCTCGCGCCATTCCGGGTTGCGAGCGCTTCATTCAATTCGGCCCCGCCGACACGGATGAAGCGACAACCTACGAGACCCGCCTGCGCCTGGGGTCGCAGCGCCAGCCCTACACGATCACCCTGCGCATGAAGGCGGCGCGCCGCCCGGCCTACGTGACCCTGGACATCCGCGGCCACGGACCTTCAGGCCCGATCGTCGGAACAGGCTCACTCGATCTCGTCGAGCAGGACAGCCACACCGTCGTCGCCTACCGCTTCACCGTCAACGGAGCGGAACTGCCCGAAGTCGGTGACACACCCTCGCAATCAGCCACATTTATCGCGCGAGCCACCTGCGCGCACCTGGCCGACGAGATCTATGCGGAAACCGAAGACGAGCTGGCGTGGACGCAGCGTGCGGCTGGCGTCGCAGGCGCCACGGGCGCCATCGTTACACCGCGCGGGCGCATCGTCACGAGCATGCGGGGCCTCGCCGCACGCCGCGCGGGCGCTCAGCCGCTCGCCTGGACCGAGCGCGCGATCTGGATGGGCGCCGGTCTCGCGATGGGGTTGAGCGCCATCGCGCTCACCGCGGGCATTGTGCGCCGCATCGGCTCACGCGCAAGCCGCGGATCATAGCGGATTATAGTCGAGCGCGGAGTGAGGCGCTGATTACGCCGCTGATTACGCCGCTGTCTTGCGCGTATCCAGCGCCCTGTGGCTTGATGTGATCAGTCAGATCTACTTCACGTCCACGTCACTACTTCGGTCGCCTGGCGTCTGGCGCCGCTCGCCAGCAGGTCAGCGGCGCTGTCGCGGGGAGTTGAACGAGCCACACTATGGCGGCAGAGGCGACCAGCGCTATCGAGCGCATCAAACAGAAGCTCGACATCGTCGAGGAGATCGGCGCCGTCGTCCCACTGAAGAAGTCGGGCAAGGCGTGGCGTGGGCTGTGCCCGTTCCACGGCGAGCGCACGCCATCGTTCTATGTCTACCCTGACGGGCACTGGCGCTGTTTCGGCTGCAACGAGCATGGCGATCTCATCACCTTCGTCGAAAAGACGCAAGGCCTCGACTTTATCGATGCGCTCGCGCTGCTGGCCGAGAAAGCCGGAGTCACGCTCGACCGCAGCCACAGTGACGAGGCCAGCCACGCCGAAGCAGCCGAGGGGTCGGCGCGCAAACGGCTGCGCGCCCTCAACGAAGCGGCGGCGATCTGGTTTCATGCGCAGCTCCTGCAATCGCCCACCGCGCAGTACTGCCGCACGTACCTCGACTCGCGCGGAGTCAGCAACGAATCCATCGCGACATGGCGGCTGGGTTACGCGCCAGATGGCGACCTGCTCTCAAAGTACCTGCTCAGTCAGGGCTACACATCCAAAGAATTGATCGAGAACGGCTTTTCACGCGAGCGCGAGCAGCGCCAGGGCGCCGGACTCTATGACTACTTCCGCAATCGCCTGGTCTTCCCAATTCGTAATCAGGCGGGGCAGACCCTGGCGTTCGGCGGGCGTGATCTTGGTGGCG
>DASQSS010000190.1:0-43718 GCA_035642255.1 Ktedonobacterales bacterium
GTGATGTGGTGGCATGATGGCCCATGAAAGGCAGCTCTGAGGAATGGCACAGACGACGCACGGCACGCAGGGCACGCACGGCACGCGCCACGGCGCCCCGGACACCCCGGAAGCGCCCGATACGCCGGATAACGCTCCCAATGCGGCTCCGAGGCTCAACACTGGCCAGGCGACGACTCGCGGCGCACAGAACTCGCCAGATTCACAGGATTCGCCAGACGCGCAGGACGCGAATCTGGTCGAGCGCGTCGCGCAGGAACGCGAGCCACGGCAGCATGCGCTGCGGCGCGGGCGATTCTTGCTGGCGGGCTACCTCGTCGTGCTCATCGTCGTTGCGGTCTTGACTCTTGCCGCGCACACCTTCAGCGTGTTGCCGGGCGATCTCCCTTTTACGCGCGAGCTTCAGGAGACGACCAACCCACTCCTCGCGGGTACCATGACCTTCATTTCCGCGATTGGCTATCCGGTTCAGTCGGCCATCCTCCTGGTGGTGGCCGTCATCATGCTCTGGGTGATCCGGTTGCGGCTCGAAGCGCTCTTCATGATCGTCTCCCTCCTGGCCGACGCGCTGAGCGGGCTGCTCAAAATACTCGTCGGGCGCCACCGCCCGCTGCCGAGTCTCGTTCATGTCATGCAGCCTCTGAGCGACGGGAGCTTTCCGAGTGGACACACCCTTCACTACACCGTCTTCTACGGCTTCTTGATCTTTGTGGTCGCCACCAATTTTCGGCCATCCTGGCCCCGCACAACCGCGATTGTCATACTGGCGATCCCGATTGCGCTCATCGGGCTTTCGCGTGTGTACCTGGGCGAGCATTGGGTCACCGATGTCGTCGGAGGCTACCTGATCGGCGCGCTGTGCCTCGTCCCTCTCATCATGGGCTACATGTGGACCAAACAGCGCTTCGCCGTGGCCACACGCCCGCCATTTCTGCGCCGTCTGTAACTGCCCATATCCATCCCAATCCATCCATATCCATCCATTTCCACGCACAGTGGGCATGCCGTTATTCCGATCCTTCGCAGTCGCTCGGTTTCTTTCAGCCACGTATCAGACTGGCGCCTGAGGTCGGCTGACACACGCCAAGCCCACATTTCCTTCTCTTCCTTCTCTCGACGCAGTCGCGCTGTCCACAACAGTTCAGCGCGATATGGCAGCGCGATATGGCAGCGCGGTTGTCATATCTATGGTCGAGGGCGACGTCGCGTGATCGATGTACGATTCGCCGACGAGCAGCGCATACGACGCGCGCTGGCGGCACCCTGATCACGTCTGGGTCCTGGCGTTGTGACTTTTTATAGTGCTCAATCGTTTCCAGTTCCCAGCATGGTTGTTTCGTCGCTCATCGAGACATGAAGACGTGACAAAGAAGGAGGAACGGCGTCCTCGACGAGGAGTGGCGCAGGTGTCGTCAACGCGACCCCATCCCTCGTCTCTTGCAGGGGTGAGCGGACAGGCACATCCACACGATTCCACATGATCTCTTGTGATGCCCATCTCAAGGCCGAACTCCATGGCCACAGTTGTGATCCGGAGCGTTTCGGATCGCTTTCTCCACACAGATGAGGTGCACATGCCCATGCCATTCCCCAACAAAACGCTGCGGCTCGCCATGAGCTGCCTCGCAGTCCTCTCCATGGTAGTCGCGGCCGTTGCCGCGCTCCCTGCTGGAACCGCGCTCGCGGCCAGCCCCGCCTCCGGCGTCACGAGAAATATCCCTTCCGCTGGCGTAGCTTCACCACAGTCCGGCGCCTTTGTGCCGTCTGGCAGCGGTGATGTCACCCAGGCGGAGTTCCCTGGACAGCTTGATGCGGCGACCGGGCCTGGGCCATATCCAGGAACGATTGTCGACATCAGCAAGTCGGGTGGCGTCGGCAATGGCGTCTCTGTAAACAGCGGCCAGAAAGCCAAGTCAAACCCGCAGTTCAATACCGGATTCGAGGGCTTGAACCTGTACCAGCAGCGCTATGCGCGTGGTGGGAATCAGTTTACGGTCGAGCCGCCCGATCAGGGGCTCTGCGTGGGCAGCGGCTACGTGGTCGAAGCCGTGAACGACGTCTTCAATGTCTTCAACAGCTCAGGGCAGTCAGTACTTCCCGACAACACCTCTACTAATATCGTCAGCGGCTATCCGCGGAATGTGAATCACGCGATTGACCTCAACTCGTTCTTCGGCTACGCCCCCGCGATCAACCGGTCGACAGGCGTTCGCGCGCAATTCGTCACTGACCCCAGTTGCCTGTATGATGCGGCGACGCAACGCTTCTACCTCGTCGTACTGACACTCGAAACGCATCCGAACGGCGCATACACGCTGGTGAACCATCTCGATGTCGCCGTCAGCCAGACCTCGAACCCGACAGGCGCATGGACAATCTATCGGGTGGATGTTACCAACGATGGCACAAACCCCGACTCAAGCAACGCCTGCCCATGTCTGGGTGACTACCCGCACATCGGCGCCGACGCGAACGGCTTCTATATCACGACCAACGCCTACCCGTGGAATGGCAATGGCTTCGACGGCGCGCAAATCTATGCCTTCTCCAAGGCGCAACTTGCCGCGGGAGCCGCTCACGTGACGATGGTTCACATCGACACGTTCGGTGCGGTGAATGCGCCCAGCGACGCAGGCGCGACGCAGCCTGGCTTCACCGTTTGGCCCGCGCAGTCGCCCGGGACGCAGTTCGATGCCGACAATCGTGGCACCGAGTTCTTCATGAGCTCGAACGCCGCCGATGAGGCGACGCATCCGGTGGCTGGCTTTGGCGGTAACTACACGTCGTCTCAGCTAATCGTGTGGTCTCTGACGAATACCGCGTCACTGAACACTAGCTCACCTTCGATCAGCCTGACCAACACGGTGCTGGGCGTGAATCAGTATGCGATCCCACCGAAGCAGAAACAGCCCGGATCAGGCGCCGCGCCTGGAACTGCCGTGCCGCAAGGCTATTGCATCAATAACACCACGACACAGTTGTTCAACGGGCAAACCGGTTGCTGGCGGCTCCTGTTCGGCGCCGAACCCGCGCACAACGAAGTCGTCTCGCGGCCTGATGCGAACGATACCCGCATGCAGCAGGTGATGTACGCGAACGGCAACCTGTGGGGAGCGCTCGATACAGCGCTCAACCCGAACGGCGGCACGCAGCGGGCTGGCATTGCCTGGTATATCGTCAATCCGAACGCAGGCAAGCTGGTCAAACAAGGCTACCTGGGCGCCGCCGGTTATGACTTCACGTACCCGGCGATTGGTGTCACCACGAGTGGTCGTGGCGTCATGGCCTTCACCGCCACTGGCGATTCCCTCTACCCAAGCTCGGCCTACGCGGCAATCGACGCAGTGGCGGGTGTGACCTCCTGGAACATTGTGCCCGGCGGTACGGGAGCCGCAGCCGACGACGGATTTACGAGCTACAAGGCGCAGGTTGGCAATCCGCCGCGCACCCGCTGGGGTGATTACAGCGCGGCCGCGGTAGATGGCTCCTCGATCTGGATCGCCAGCGAGTACATCGCCAACGCCTGCGACTACACCACCTGGGGCGGTCCATACTTCGCGGGTGGCTCCGGCGACAATCTGCTCGGGACATGCGCTGGCTCGCCTGGTGGAGTTGGCGTGCGGACCGCGCTGGGCAACTGGTCTACCCGTATCAGCAAGCTTACCCCGTAACACTATTGACCCCGCCTCGTCCGAGGCGCTCGAACGAGGCGATTGTTCAGGGCCGGAGTTCCGCAAGGGGCTCCAGCCCTTTCTCGTACCCGTGGGTTCTCCGACGTCCGCCAGATCACCGTAAGCCCTTCCGTGGTTGGCCATAGTGTGGCCACGAGGGCAAAATAAAGGGCAAAATAAAGCGGGCTCAGGATTTGAGCGTCCTGAGCCCGCGAGGTGGAGATGGGGGAGAGTCGAACTCCCCGTCCAAACAGGTGACTGAAACGATATGCTACAGGTATAGTCGGTGGTTTGATTACACGGACGTGACCCCCGCCGACAGGGTTCTCATCCGCCTGCCCGCTAGCTCTTAGTAACGCTCAGCGAGTAGTCGGCGTTACCCAGCCTGACTTTGTGACACCCGCACCCTGACCCATCAGGCTGAGGTCAGACGGATGCGCTTCAGCGGTTTTTAGGCCGCGAGAGCGAGAGCTGGCCGATTATTGGCAGCTATTGTTTTTGCCAGTGATTAACGAGGATTGCGTCTGGCGCCTCGACCTGCAAACGTTCCCTTCCCCAATCTGTCGAAACCCGACATCCCCAGGGAAAGCGCCATATACCATGGCTCACCCATTATACCACAATACGCTACCGCTACGCCGCCTCACCATTCGCCGCGATGACGCCGTCGCGTCAGGCCGGGCCACGCTCAATCGCCTTTAGCGACCAGCAGGCGCGGCTGTCACCCCAGAGTCAGACACTCTACCAGCGCGCCTGGGCGACTCACCCCGGCGACTCACCCCGGCGGCTCACTCTGGCGACTCACTCTGGCGGCTCACTCTGGCGGCTCACTCGTGCGTCACCAGCACCAGGGTGGGTGTGCGGCCCTGCGCCAGCGTGACCTCGACGGGTGCGCCGAGATCGAGCCGGTGGTCTACGCTGCGGTCGATCGCGCCGAGCGCCACCAGATCGTAGCGGCCGCGCTTCAGCTCGTGCACAATCGCCTTCCCCGGGTCATTCCCCAGCGTCACTCGCTGACGCAGCGGCACATTTAGCCGTCCCAGCCGAAAGCTCAGCTCGCGCAGACGCTGATAGCCGACCCGCAGCTGCTCGCGATGGCCACCTTCACGCCAGAAGAGCGAGTCGAGCCGTGAGCGTTCGTGTGCGAAGAGCGTCAGCTCCGCGCCCGTCGCCTTGGCCAGATAGGCGACGACATCCGCCGCCGCCAGCGAAAACTCAAAGCCATTGACCACTACCAGAATGCGCTTGACATCATCGGCCACAAACGTCTCCTGCCCCTCTGGCAGCGCCAGCAGCAACACGTCCGCGCGCGCTTCATCGATGATGCGATCCTGCAGCGCGCCAAGGGTAAATGCGCCGCCCGGTCGCGGCGCACGCGCGCCTATGGCCACCAGATCATGATCCGCTGAGGTCTCCAACACCGCATCCATGACTTGCTCAGCGGTTGACGCCACCACTGTGCGCCGGGTCACTTCCACCACTTCGCGGTCTTCCGCCACGTCGCTCAGTCGCTCATGCGCCTGCTGGGTCGCGTCCGCGCGGCGCCGTGCGATGCTGGTCGCGCCGTCAGCAGGCGCGCCAGGCGCCTGGGTCGACACCTGGGTCGAAGTAGCGGGCCGCTGCGCCGCTTCGTCTTTCATGACGAGCTGTGTGATATCGAAAACCTCGCCTTCGGCCTTCTTGGCGCGGGCAATCTGTTCGATCAGGCTCGCCATCGCCGCTGGCTGCAATTCCGGCAGATTCGGCGCGAGCACACGCTCCATATGCGACAGGTACGCCCGACGTCGAGCCTCCTCGTCGTTGAGTCGCGCCAGTTCCTCTCGCGAGGGCGGTGTGCGGCGCTCGAGCAGGTCGATCACGAACGGCGCGGCCAGCACGGTCAGAATCGCCACGCAGGCATACAGCGTGTAGACCTGCACGGTCAACAGGCCAAGCTCAGCCCCCAGAATCGCGACGATGACATCCGTGCCGCCCCTCAGGTCCACGCCGACCCCCACCAGCGCCGACTCCAGCGGACGCATGCCACCAAGTCGGGCGCCGATCGCGCCGAAGATGACCTTGACGCTGGTGGCGATGACAAAGAGCAGCGCGATCAGCCCGATCGAGGCGAATGAGCCGACCTTGAAGATGTCAACACGCATGCCCGCCAGCACAAAGAAGATTGGCGCGAATACTCCAACCACCAGCGTCTGAATCCGCTCTTTCAACTGTTCGTTGGCGCGCGGAGCCTGGCCCAGGAGCACCCCGAAGACGAATGCGCCCAGCAGCGCATGCAGCCCGAGCGCCTGGGTGATCGCGGCGCTGATGAAGGCCAGAACAAGCGCCACGGACACCTCACCTCGCATGATGGAGGTCAGGTCGGCGGTGCGGCGCATCGCCCAGTTGGTGAAGCGGCGACCGAGTGTCATCATAAACACGAAGAAGGCGACGGCGAAGACCAGCGCGCGAGCGCCTGACTGCAACTCTGTGCCGCGGCTCAGGTTCGATACGACCGAGATGAGCAGCCAGACGATAACCTCACTCGCCACTCCCGCCGCGATGATGACCTGCGCATAGGTGCGGCGCAGCGCGTCACGCTCGATCAGGATCTTGGCGATGACACTGACGCCCGTGACCGAGAGCGTCAGGCCGAGAAAGAGACCATTGGCCAGCGGTCTGCCGAGCAGCGTCATCGCAAAGACCGTTCCCGCGATGATCGAGGGCACGATGGCGAAGATGGCGGTCAGCGTATTGGGCCGCGCGTTGTCGCGCAGAATCTTCAGATCAACCTCGATGCCCGCCACCATCAGCAGCAGGATCGCGCCAACCCACGAGAAGAGGGAAAGGCCAGCGCTGATGGCAGGCGCGAGGAACAGCGCACGGTAGGCGCCTGGGAATAGCGCGCCAAAGACGGAAGGGCCGAGCAATACGCCCCCCAGCAGCTCCCCAAGCACCTCTGGCTGGCCAATGCGCCGCGCCAGCTCCGCGACGCTACGCCCGACAAGCAGGATGACTGCGATGCCCAGCAGCGCAAAGAGGAGTTGCTGTTCAGTAAGCGACTGCATGACATATCTCCACGGTCAATTTTGCCAGGGTATCGCCCGGTGAGGCGCTCGCTCCCCGCGCTCACTCATCATGTCGTTCTGTGACCCAGCGTGCCTCTCGGAGCGCCTCTCGGAGCGCCTCTCGCGACAAAGCAGCCCCAAACACAGCAAGCCCTACACCAACCCTGTAGACTGTCCGTTTGTTGCGCCGCGCGACTCGTCCGGACGCAGCAGCCCCTCTCGCGTGACCAGGTCCAATGCGAGCGTCTTGTAGCCGACGGCATCGAAGAGGACGTAGATCTTGTCTCCCTCATAGCGGATGACGGAGCCAGAACCCCAGCGCTGATGCGTGACACGGCTGTTGAGCGGGAATGGCGCGCTGGCCTCCACCTCAGGCTGTCGCTCGCCGTCGTCGAAGGATTCGCGGGCTTCGAGGTCGTTGTCGCACGTCTCACATGGCCTCGCAACCTCCTCGCCAAAGTAATTGAGCAGATAGGCGCGACGACAGGCGGACGTCTCGGCGTAGCCCTGCATCATGGCGATGCGCGAACGCTGGAATTCGTGGAAAGCGCCTTGCGCCGCCACCGCTTCGCGGACCGTGCGCTGAAGGCGCCGGCGGCTGATACGCTCAGTCGGCTCGACCTCGCCGTTGGGCAGCAGCGAGAGCGCGCCGACCTCTTCCAGGCGGCCAATCGCCGTGGTCAGCTTGCTCTGGGAGAGGCCGGTCTCGTTCTGCAATTCGCGTGGACTGAGGGGCGCGTGATGCGCGCGCGCCGCCTCGGCGACGATCTCGATCTCGTCGAGGTCCACCTGCCCTCCGCTCGCGAAGAACGTGCGCAGGCCGACATTCTCAGGACGGTAGAAGAGGATGGCCTCGGCTGGCTCGCCGTCGCGGCCCGCGCGGCCGATCTCCTGATAGTAGGCGTCCAGCGATTCGGTAATGTCGTAATGGTAGACAAAACGCACATTCGGCTTATCAATGCCCATGCCGAAGGCGCTCGTAGCGACGATCACGTCCAGCTGCGGCTGAGTCTCTGCGGCATCCGTCGCGACATCCACTGCATCGCCTATGAAGCGCTGGTAGACCTCGCTGCGCTCGCTGGCCTTCATGCCCGCGTGGTAGTGCGCGGCGCTCACGCCAGCGTCACGTAGCGATTGCGCGACCTCCTCCGCGTGCCGGCGAGTGGCGACGTAGACGATGCCTGGCTTCTCCGCCTCACTGACGCGCTGGGTCAGAGCGCGCAGCTTGGCGCGTTCCTCGTGAAAGCGCTCGACGCCAAGCCAGATGTTGGGTCGGTCAAAGCCGCGCACGATAACGCGCGGCTCACGCATGCCCAGTCGCTCGACAATCTCCTCGCGCACAGGCACCGTCGCCGTCGCTGTAAGGGCAAGCGTCAGCGGATGGCCGAGCGCCTCGATGACGCCGCCAAGCCGCAGATATGCGGGCCGAAAGTCGTGGCCCCACTCGCTAATGCAGTGCGCCTCATCCACAACGAGGAGCGACAGGCCCGCGGCGTGCAGGTCGTCGAGCACGTCGTCATGCGCGAATTGCTCTGGCGCCAGGAACAGAAACTTGACCTGCCGCTGTCGCGCCTCGTCGAGCGCTTCCTGGCGGCGTGATGCAGCCTCGTCAGAATTGACGGTGGCCGCCTCGCCAAGGCTGTGCTCCTCGATCATCTCAACCTGGTCCCGCTGGAGCGCGATCAGCGGCGAAATCACGGCGACCGGGCCGGGAAGCTGTACTCCCACCATCTGATAGATCGCGGACTTGCCAGCGCCGGTGGGCATGATGGCGAGCGTATCACGTCCCTCCAGCAGTGATTGAATCGCGGCTTCCTGGCCGGGGCGCAGTGAGTCGTAGCCCAGGCGCGAGCGCATGATGCGGCGAATGCACTCGCGCCTCTCTTCACGAGTAACCGACGGCACAAACAGCTCCTCTTGTTCTTCGGGTCCGTAGTTCTATAGGCCTGGATCTGCCGCATGATGCGCGATGCGCGCTATATGCGCAGGTCGAGCATAGACCGAGCGGGTGATGACATGAGATGAGATGTGGCTGTCCGTCGCATGCGCCGTCTGTTGAGTGTCTTCCCGACAACCTCCCCGACAACTTTCCGGCATCCTCCCCCGCATCCTCACAGCAGCATCCTCGACCATGTCGCACGCACATTCCAGCTAAACGCACACATGGCGCCACCCAGACAACCCAGACAGATGCTCGCCCCGCAATTGGCCGATCCTGACCTGCCCTCGACGAACTCGCGGATATGGAGTGCGCCTCGTAGAGTGGTCCTCTCGATGCGGACGGAGACGGATGGAGGCGGATCGAGGTGGATCGAGGTGGATCGATGTGGAATCCATGGGCAGTGGCGCACATGGCACGTCCCTTGCGTTTTCCAGACCGGCAAAGCCTGGCAGGCTACGAGTGAGCCGCCGCGCTGATCATTGGGAGGTCGCATCGCAGGGAGCATGGAGGTCTGACGCCTGGACAGGGCAGGACACCGACACCGTGTTGATAGCGGTGTGAGAACGAGGGGAGCGAGCAATGTTTACACCATCGCGAGAGGTCCATCACGACGAGGAGCGTGATGCGCGCCAAGATACCCAACATACCCGCGGCACAGGGCCGGGTGAGCATGGGGCGCCACATCAGTCGTCAGCGCAGACCACGCGCGACCCCTATGCGGCGAGCGCGCACTGGCCATGGGACGCACGGCGCACAGCTACCGTCATCGTGCTGTGGGTGATCGGCGCGGCGCTGCTGGCGCTAATGTCATTCGCCGCGCGCCACGCGGGACCATTCCCCGGCGATGTTAGCGTCGAGAAGTGGGTGCAGCAGCTCCATCAGCCGGCGCTCACTCGCTTCATCAACTTCGCCAGTGACGCGAACTGGCCGAAGCCCGCGGGCATTACCGCGATCGCCATTATCGTGCTGCTGGCGCTTGCGCGTCAGATTCGCGCCGCGCTCTCCGCCGCCTTTGCGGGCTTCGGCGCGGACTTCGTCAATGTAACACTCAATGGCCTGGTCAAGCGGCCACGTCCTGCTGGCGGCCAGATCCACGCGGTGGCGCACCTGGGTCTCTACAGCTATCCCAGCGGCCATGTCACGCATGTGCTCGCGTTCTGGGGATTCCTGTTCTATCTGACCGTCGTGCCCTATCGCGGACATCCGGCGTGGCGTCCGCTACTGTGGCTCGTGCGGGTCGTGGCGCTCTACTTCATCATCTTCATCGGCCCCTCGCGTCTTCTGGAGGGCGAGCACTGGCCGTCTGACGTGCTGGCGAGCTATCTGCTCGGCGCGCTGATGCTGGTGGTAGGCGTCACGGTTTTCCATCTCCTGGGCATGGCCTGGATACGAATCCGTGAGCGCCGGACAAGCCAGCATAACCGACTGGCGACTGCCTGATCGGTCTGGAAGGGTACATTGGGGGAGGGGCAGAGAGCCAGCTATGGTGAATCGAGTAGTACGCGCATGTCTCATCACGAATCCGCGCTCTGGACGTGGTGGCATTGATCTCTCAGAGCCGCTCGAAGTGCTGCAGGCGCACGGATGGGATGTCAGTGTGCGGCACAAGATGCATGGCGGCCAGGCGACCGATCTGGCGCGCCAGGCAGTGCGCAATGGCTATGATGTCGTGGTGAATTGCGGGGGCGATGGCACGCTCAGCGAGATCATCGACGGCGTGATGGGCAGCGATGTCGCGGTCGGCTCGCTGCCCGGCGGCACAGCGAATCTCTGGGCGCATGAGGTGGGAATCTCGTCGCGGCTGCGAGTCGCCGCCCTGCAGCTCGCCAGCGCGGAACGCCGTCGGGTGGACGTTGGCCATGTGACGATCAACGGACGGCATGGACAATATTTCATGTTGATGGCTGGCCTCGGCCTCGATGGCGCGGTCATCTCGCGCGTCTCGAAGCCGCTGAAGAATGCGATTGGGCCAGTCGCGATTGGCCTCGCGGCGGTGCAGGCGCTGCCGAAGTTCCGCGCGGTTCCAGCGGAGGTGACCCTCAACGACGTGAAGTGGGAGGGCCGTGTCTCGCAGATCGTCGTCGGCAATACACGGCGTTACGGCTCGTTCACGCGCATGACGCCAGACGCCTTCATTGACGACGGCCAGCTCGATGTCTGTCTGATCACGGCGACCGATATGATGAGCGCCGGACGCCAGTTCGCGTCGTTGCTGCTACATCAACGCCCGAGCCCCGCAAGCGCCGAGTACTATCGGGCCTCCAGCATCACCGTACGCACAGCGGCGCCGATGCCGCTGGAAATCGATGGTGGTTCAGTCTCGATGAAGAAGATGAAGCCGACCAAGGAGGGCATCGTCTACGCCTTCACACTGGTGGCGCAGGGCATCACCGTGCTGCTGCCGCGCACGTATGCCAATCAACTGTTCCAGAGCGCGCCGCAGGTGGACGCGCTACCACGCCGCATCTACGCCATGCATGAGCAGACCGCTGATGCGGCGCATAGCGATGATCATCACAACGGGCAGCGCAACGGACGCCACAAGCAAGGCGCGGACAGCCAGGCGAAAGCCAAAAAAGAGCATGGTCGCCTGATGAAGGTCATCGCGGTTGGCCCGGCGACGCTCACTGCCGCCAGCGCGCGCAGTGGGCGCGTCTCGACGGTACTGCTGCAATCCGCCTCGCGCATCGAGCGCCCAGATGGCGCAGCGCTGACCTGGGAGGACGCTATGCCACAGATCACAGAGGGTGATCTGATCCGGGTGAAGGGGAAGCGCGACCGCGAGCGCAATACCATCGCCGCCAGGCGTGTGCTCCTGCTGGGCTCGGCGCTGGTCACTCCCGCTGGCATGTGAGCGCGACCCGATGCTGGCCGATGCTGGCCTGATGCTGGCCTGATGCTGACCCTAGCCGCCCACCAGCGCCCGCAGCGCGTCCTGCCGCCAGAGGACTCCCACGGGCGCAGCGTCTGGCGCCGTGACGACCGCATAGTCGACGCCGCCCGCCGTGACCATGTGGGCCAGCGCCTGAGCGAGCGGCGTCTCGGGCGCCTCGATGAGTCGCGCGGGCTGGAGCAACGCATCGGCGCGCAGATCGCGCGTCTGGCCAGACGTCATGGCCTCGCGCTGGCCTGTCGCCTGCGCGAGGAGCCGCCGCAGTGAAGATAGGCCGCCCTCGCGCGGAGCGCCCGTCGCGCGTTCGAGGAGGACACCCTCCTCGATCACGCCGCGCAGTCGACCCTGCGCATCCACGACAAGCGCCACACCGCACACCTCGATCGCGCCTGTCACCTCGTCCCAGGAGGCCGCCTCCAGCAGTCGTGGAACGGCGCGGTCGGCGAGGGTTCCCGCTCTCAGGCGGGCGCCGCCCATTGGCTCAACGCTCGCCGTCAGTGTCGCGCGCGCCTCGGCGTGCGCCTCGGCAAGATGCGGCGGCGCGCTGGTGTCGTCGAGCAGCAGAGGGCGCATCATCAGCCGCGCGAGCGCGTGCTCGCTAACGATTCCCGTGCAGCGACCCTGTCCATCGACAGTGATCGCACGCGTGATGTGGTGGCCCGTCAGATAGCGGGCGACTGCATCAAGTGGCGCGTCGTCGCTCACGCTCAGCGCTGGAGAACGCGCCAGATCGCGCGCGCGCTTCCCGGCAAGCTGGGCAAGCAGGCGCTCGCGCAGTTGCTCAGGCTGGCTCAGATCGAGCGGCGGCGCGGACAGCTCACCCGCGATCTGGCGCAGCACATGATTCAGGGTGATGACGCCCACAGGCCTACGCGCGGCGTCGAGCACGGGAATCAGTCGCACGCCCTGGCGCAGCAGCATATGCAGCGCATCGGCGGCAGGCATATCTGGCGTCAGCGTCTGCTCGGGTCGCTCATGGGCGTCGCTTGCGCGCAGACGCGACGCGGGAAGGTAGATGCGCGTCTCGGTAACACTGAGCGCGCCCTGAGGGACGAGCGAGGCGATCCGTGGCAGCGCCGGCTCGATGCGCTCCATCCGGTCTACCATCTCAACGATGACCGGGGCGCCATCGCTGCCCTGCGCGCTCGAACCGGACGCCTCGGTGAACGCGCGCATGACCGTGACGCCTGCCAGCCGCTGCTCCCGCGCTAGCTCGACCAACGCCTCGACAACGCGCCGCCGACCCATGTGCGTGCGCTCGTGGGTGAGGACGCGCACCGCCAGTCCCACCGTCCAGGGCATCGGAGCCTCCCTCGCCAGCGTTGGCGATAGATGCGGGAGGAGACGTGAATCTCCCGAGCGCGGCACGAGATAGACCCGATCACGCTGTTCAAGAGCGTGATCGGGCGCCTGAACTCATCTCATCCTGAGTCTACCCCAGCGCGGAGGCTTCTGGAATGGGAACGAGCAGGTGGCGGCCCGGTTGTCTGGCAAGCGCCTACGAGCGCAAGACAGGCGCGCCGCTCCAGAAGGTCTGCAACGTCCGTGTCGTGTCGCTAAGACGCTCGAACTGTGGCAGCCCACGTGTCGGCGCGACACGCTTCGCTTGCCAGTTATCGTGGCTTCCCAGCAGACTGGGAAGCGCGTCGAAGTTGACAAAGCCATCCCGGTCGTAGATGACGAGCGTCGGCTGTGTGAGTCGCGCATAGAGCGTCTCGGAGGCATTGGGCGTGAAGAGCTGACCACTAATAAAGTAGAGCGGCGCGAAACGCGCGCCTGGTTGGTGTGTCGTGGACCAGGCGTATTCGAGCAGGCCTGGGTCAACCTCACCATCGAAGCTCCGTTGCAGGAAGTAGCGCAGGCTGGGGCGACTCACCAGCGCATCATAGAACGCCTGGCTCCAGAGTGGGAATGCGAACAGCGCGCGCAGCCGGCGACTCCTCCCGCTGATGCCCGGTTGGCGCCCGCGATCCTCTGGCGCGCTTGTGGAGAGACCGGTTGGTGAGATGAACACGAGCGAATGGATCAACTCTGGGTGGTTGATCGCAGCACGCGCCGCGAACTCGCAGCCCAGCGAGAGCGCGATGACATCCGCGCCACCTTGTTTGTCCGCGCCAATCTCATGCAGGAGATCCTCCAGCGCGACCGTGAAGAGATCAGTGGAGTAGATGCGATCACCACGCGCCGAGAAGCCGAAGCCGGGCAGATCGAGCGCATAGACAGGTCGCTGTCTGCTGTAGTAATCGAAGAAGGGGCTCATCTCATACGCTGAGGCGCCTGCGTTGACGCTGTGGACGAGCAGCAATGGGCGCCCATCGCCCTGCTCATCCACATAGTAGCTGATCTCTCCAGCCATCGGACTCAGGAATGTGCGGCGATCAGCTTCGACGGCAGGTGGCAAGGACGCGGAGTGATCCACCGCGAGTCGGCTATAGGCGATACCAGCGGCGACAGGAGCGAGCGCCGCGCCCACAGCGATCAGCCCGCGCGTCACGCCGGCGCCACCCGACGTTGACTCCGACGTTGACTCCGACGTTGACTCCGACGCCAGTATCTTCCCAAAGGTTCGGTCATCGACCTGTCTCTTCGCTGTCATATGTTCTCCTCAGCCTTTCCCATGCGCTTCGAGTACGCCATCATTCCGTGGAGACGTGGGACCATCGCGGCAGGATTGGCAAGCGTCATACAGGCGTACTACGAACATACTACAAACATACTACGAGTGGCGAGATCACGCACATGAATAGAGCCACGTCTCCACGGCATCAACCCAACCGCGTGTGCGGCGCCAGAACACATGCTGCGCCGTGCGGTACACTATGAGAGAGTCACGATCGTAGACGCATGACGGCGGTAGCGCGGGCGTCGCGGGACACCTCAGGATACATACCGAACGAGCGAGCGGATTGTCGCTGGGAGGATAGGCGCGTGCAGGAGCTGGCTTTCGCGCCCATTTTACGTTTCGCCGCATTTGCGCGGCGTCCCGATGCCGCGCTTCGGCTCGATGAGGGCGCGCTGCTCGTGGCGGAGGTCGCGCATCCACAGCTCAACCATGCCAAATACATTCGTGAGCTGGATGCGCTCGCGGCGGAGGTCTGGGCGGCGCTGGGCCCGAATGCGCGGCTCCTGCGCCCTGACCGCGCGCTGCGTCGCTCCACTGCGCAGCGCGTGCTGGAGACGATGGTCGAGACACTGGCGCGCCGCGAACGTTTCCACGGGGCGGAAGAGAGCTACGCTGACCCCCGCAATAGCTATCTCGATGACGTGCTGGAACGGCGCCAGGGTCTGCCCATCGCGCTGAGCATCGTCTATCTGGAGGTCGCCCGCCGGTTGGGCGCGCCGTTGCAGGGCGTGGGGTTGCCTGCGCATTTCATGGTCAAGTGGCCCCTCTCTGTGGATGAGGGCGGCGACCTCTATGTAGATGTCTACCATGGCGGCGAGCTGCTCGACGAGCCGACATGCCACCAGTTCATCCTGCGACTGCTCTCGCCCCAGGTGACGCGCAGTTTCGATCCCTCCTGGTCGCGACCCGTCACGACACGCCAGATCCTCACACGTGTGCTCTACAACCTGAAGCTGGTCTACCTGCACCGTGGCGACACCACCAGCGCGCTCGACGTTATCGATCGGCTCGTGCTCCTGCGCCCGGATCTGCCGCAGGAGCTGCGCGACCGTGGGCTGCTGCGGCTGGCGATGGGTGAATCACTCCTCGCCGCGGCCGACATCACCGCCTATCTGGAGCGCGCGCCCGACGCGCCTGAGCATGCGCGGCTGCGACGGCGCATCGAGTCGACCAAAGAGATGCGCGCTAAGCTCAACTAGCGCAATCCGCGACCTACGGCGCACACGGCTAGAAGGGATATAGCGGTCATGACGACCATTCGCGCGATCACAGTGTTCATTGGCGACGCGCATCCACTGGACTCCGCGGCGTTGGCGCGCGCGGCGGCGTTCCTGCGCCATGCGCAGGCCAGCGCCGAGGCGCAGGGCTATGTCGTCCAGACGACGCGCATCGCGACGCGCCCGCTGCTCGAAGACCTGACTGGTTGGAATGACGACGAGCTGATAGCCTATGCCGACGACCTGCAGAACGGCTGCGAGATGGAGCAGATCGAGTATCTCTCGCTCGGCCCCGCGCCCGCATGGGATCCAGCCTTCGCGCTCGATCGGCTGCCACTGCTGGTGGAGTTGCTCGCGCCGCGTCCCGCGCTCAACGCCACGGCGCAGATCGCCTGGGGTGAGCATGCGCCTCGCTATCCTGCGGCGCTCGCCATCGCGCGGGTGATGCGCGGGCTAGCGGAGGCGAGCGCGGGCGACGCGAACTTCCGCTTCGCGCTGCTGGCGATGTGTGAGCCGGGTGGACCCTTCTTCCCGCAGGCCTACACGCGCGGGCCAGAGTGGAGCGTCGCATTTGGGCTGCAGAGCGCCGGAGTCGTCGGCGAGGCGATCGCGTCTACCCAGCCCGAAGACGAGGAGCGCGCCGATGGGCTGGCGACGCTGTCTCAGATCGAGCAAGCCGTACGCGAGGCGCTGGCTGGGGCGGCGCGACCTGTCGCGACATTGCTGCGCGGGCTGGCGGAAGAGGCAAGCCTCACGTATGGCGGCGTGGACCTCTCCCCCGCGCCAATGGGCGACGAGAGCATCGCGGCTGCGATGGAGCAGGCGGGACTGGGCCTCTTTGGCGAGCCAGGCACGCTGGCGCTGGCCGCGACGCTGACGGCGGCCATTCGGGGCGCGGCCAGCGATCTGGCGGATGTGACGCCACCCTGTGGCTACTGCGGCCTGATGCTGCCTGTGCTGGAGGATGAGACGCTGGGCATGCGCGCCGCCGAGGGCATGTTGACTGTCTCGTCGTTGCTGTCCTATTCGGCTGTCTGCGGCACGGGTCTCGACACGACACCGCTCCCTGGGGACGCTCCGCTGCCAGCGGTCGCGGCTCTGCTCGCGGATGTGAGCGCGCTGGCCTGGCGGCTGCGCAAGCCACTCTCGGCGCGGCTCTTCCTCACACCGGGAGCGCAGGCGGGCGACATGACCAACTTCGCGTCACCCTACCTCACCAACACGCGCGTGCTGCCGCTATGACACGGCGCTCGACCGGAGGGTCCCGCACGGTTGACAGGCCGGGGAGCGTGTCTGTAGACTGACGGCGTTGCGCGGTACACATCATCAGGGGCGCAGGCGGCGCGAGGAGCGGAGAAAGCATGAAGCGGAGCGTTCGGCTGACCGCTGCCATGTGGAGCGCCGCTCTGTTACTCATACTCATCGCGTTCGCGTCGCTCATTGGCGCGCTCGTCAGCGGATCCGCGACCATCGCCGCCGCGTCCGCAATGGCGCCCGCCGACGCGACAGCCAGCGTCATCCCATCTGGCTCTCCCACTCCGGTGGCCGTGCCAACAATCAGCGCAGGAACATCAGGCCTCATCGCGCCCGCCGCGCCCGCATTGGCAGGCGCGACCATCGCCACCACGCTCACCTGCGTCACGACCATCATTGGCCTGCTCATCGCCGTCGTGACGCTCACCAACTTGCTGCGCGGCGGCTACGGCCCGTTCTTGCGCGCTCTGATCTTCGGGGGCAAGCGCAAGGGCAAGAACGGCGAACCCGATGGCCTCGACGAAGGCCACTGGGACGCCTCGCGCACGCTGAACTATCGCCCTGGGCCAGGCGCCTATGACGATCCCTTCGCGTCGTATAACAGCTTCGATGAGCCGGATAGCGCGCGTCGTGGCGCCGCCTCGCGCAGTGGTTCGCGCAATGGTTCGCGTGGGGACCGCAGAGATCGGCGCGAGCGCGGCGATCGTGCGGCTGGCGTGAGCGCTCCCCATAGGCGCAGCGGAGCGCGTCACCGCGTGCCAGCCAGCTCGCGACGCAATGGGTGGGAGTAGTCGAAGAGGAGACGTATGCCACGACGCATCGCCCTCTGGCGGGTAGAGCTTGGCGCTGGAGTTGGCGCCGCCGTCATTGGACTGTTCACGCTGCCCATGGCGCTCCTCGCGCCGCTCTTCCCCGTCTGCGCCGTCGCTCACTCAGCCACAGGCGCCTGCCCAGCCTCAGCCACACGCGCGGTCTCGCTGCTGGCGTCTCATCCCGGAGGCGATGTCTGGGCGCTGCTGCTCGGTCTGTTCGCGCTGACACTACTGGCCGCCGCCGGAGCCGTGACAGATGCGCGCGCCCATCCTGCGCCCGGTGCGCGACTCATCGCCGGCAACGGTCTGGCGGCGCTCTGGGGCGCGACCATCCTCGTCTTCGCCGTCTGCGCGATCGGCGCTGGCGGGCCGCTCGGACTGCTCTATCTCCCCTCGACGCTGGCGCTGGGGCTGGCCGCCTATGTCGCGCTACTGCGGCGCCTGGCCGCGCGCCGAGCTTCCGCGCCAACGGAGTGATCCGCGCCAACGGAGTGAGCGGAGTGAGCGGAGCGGATGAATCCGCACAGCGAGATGGTACAATCAATGGGCGTGCGATAGCATCGCGGGAGGATTCATGCGCCCAGACGTCATCATCTTCGATCTGTATGGCACCCTGGTGAATGGCTTCTCGTACTCTGCCCATGAGCGCGCCCTCGTCGCCATGACCCAGGCCTTGCGAACGCCTGACCCCGAGGCGTTCACGCGCAGCTTTACTCACGAAACATGGCTCGCGCGCGGCTCCGGCCAGTTCGCCAGCATCGAAGAGAATATCGCGTGGATCTATGCGCGCTACGGCTGGCCGCTGGCGCCTGATCGCCTTGACGAAGCCATTCGCATTCGCGTCGAGTGTACGCGCGCGGGGCTAGCGCCGCTGCCTGGCGCGCTAGAGGCGCTGACGACGCTGCGACAGCGGGGGCATCGCCTCGGCCTCATCAGCGATTGCTCCGCTGAGATTCCTGCCCTCTGGGAGACGCTGCCCTTCGCGCCGCTCATCGAGGAGCCCGTTTTCTCCTGCGCGGTTGGCTACCTCAAGCCCAATCCACGCATCTACCAGATCGCCTGCGAGCGACTGGGCGTCGCGTCAGACGACTGCCTGTACGTTGGTGATCGCCCCGAAGAGGTCATCGGCGCGCGTGCGGCGGGCATACGCGCCATTCGCGTGCGCCCGCCACATGACGACACGTATGAGGCGCGCGAAGTAGATCGTCCTGTCTGGGATGGCCCCGAGCTCGACTCTGTGGCGCTGATTCCCGCGGCGCTAGCGGACAATCGCTCGCTCTAGCCCCTGCTGAGTCGCGCCGGATAGCGCATGTCCCCTCGCGCAGCCAAACGGCTGAGGAGGGGACAGAGCACGCCATTCGCCATCACGCCCGCTACACTGGAAAAAATGGCATTCCGGGATAGAACTGCGCTGGCGTGTATCGCGCAGGCAGGGTAAGCGTCACGAGGATCGCTCCACCCGCTGGCTCGATACGTACCGCGCCGCCGACCTGCTCGATACGGCGACGCATCGACTGAACCCGTTCCAGGCTGCCGCTCTGGGTCAACAGAGCTTCGTACTCAATCGAGTTCTCATCGCGCTGAACGATACAGCGCACTCCTTCCTCGCAGTCGCCGACGCCAGGCGCCCCTCACCCGGGTCGCGTCTGCATGCTGCGCACAACATCCTTCGAAATGGCTTCCTCGTGTTTGGCCGGCGCTGCGAGCGTCCACTGTCATCCTTTGAGCACATGGACAATCACAGCTGCCAAGCGGACACGTCTCCGCTATTGTACGCCACAAAAGCAAGCGACAACAGGCCCGACATCAGCCGAGCGGAATCTCGTGGCGCGAGCGCGGGCTAGCGGTTGCGCAGCTCATACCAGGTCATGCGCAGCTGGCTCCAACCCAGGCTCGAGAGGCTCAACGGCTGGAAGTGCAGCTTCGTCAGCTCAGGCGGTGTAGGGTAGAGTTGGCGATTCCAGTAGACAGGCCGAATGAAGTTGGGGCGCGTGGGCAGCAGCATGAGCGCATGCCGCCACTCACGCTCGACGAACGGTGATGTCGCGGCGCGCTTCGACCAGAAGAGCTGGAAGATGTCGGCGTCGTTGATCGCCTGGATGAGCCGTGGGTCCCACTGCTGGCCCGACTGCAGCAGCGACACATCGCGCAGATACTGGTCGCCCATCGAGCGCGCCGCCGATTCGCACGACTCGACTACGGGCATATCCTGATGCGAGTATGAGGCGAAAATGCGCCGGTACGCGCGAGCGATAGCCTGCTGGAAAGCCTCTGGCGAGTCCAGGCGAGCCACCGCTTGGCCGACGAAGATCGAGATGGGAATCTCCGCGCGCAGCACCAGCCCCTGATAGAACTGCACCACGCCATTGACCGCCTGCCCTGGCTGCGCGCTCACAGCGCACATGCGAAACTCGTGCTGCTGCACATCTTCCTGCCAGGTGACATCAAGGTAGCTCGGGTTGAACTGGACACCCGGCGCGGAGGGAATGATGCGCAATTCCGCGCCGCGTCGCAGCCCGGCGGCTTTGCTGGCGCGCGCTGGGCGATACTGATCGAGCTTGCCAGCCAGCCGCTCCGCCGCGTACGACGCCACCTGCGCCATCGCCGAAGGACTATCGAGCGAGAGATAGACGACCATCGGCTGCCATTGCCGCGGCTGCGTCTCGCGCGGATGATACGCCGTGAACGTCACCTGCTCGAGACCAACCGCATCAGCGGTCTCTGTCGCCGTGCGTGTCCAGGTGGGCGACGGGCCAAGCGCTCCTGAAGTGGGGGCAGGCTGCGGAGGCGCATACGGAGGCGATCCAGGCTCGAACGGCGGTGGCGCGGCAGGTGGCGCGGCGGCAGGCGCGATCGGCGGCGCCCATTCGGGCTTGGGCGCCGGCGCGGGCGGAGCTGACTCAAACGGCGCGCCGTCCTGCGCGTCGTCTGCGGTGTCATCTGGAAACTCGCTGTCGGAGATGCCCTTGCGCACGGCGTCCCAATCGACGTTGATAGCCACACCATCATGCAAGACCTGGGGGCCATCGGCAGCGCGACCAAATGAGGCGTCAAGCGCTGCGGCGACGTCGTCTGCCTCCTCCGCATCGGACACAGCGGGAGCGGCGATCCGCCGAATATGCGCGAGGGCAAGGAGGTAGCCGAGCGTGTCGGCGATCAAGGCGGGCTCTGCCCCCACGCCATTCACGGAGGTATAGCTGGTCAGCGACACAGGCAATGGCGTGTCATCGAGGCGGATGGGGATGAGCGCACGGCGCGGGCGCTGCGCGAGAAGCGACTGATACGCGCGCGTCTCCGCTTCGACCCAGGCTGAGCGCGTGGACCTCGCCGATATGAAGACGACGAGTGCGCTTGCCAGCCGTAGCGCCCGCTGGCTTTCATGCACATCGTTACCGATGCCATGCGCGGCCGTCGCGAACACGACCGCGAAGCCGTGCTCACGCAGGGCGGCTACGATAGGCTCGACACGGGCGATGTCCGCGCGAGCATATGCGATGTACACCAGATCATCGGGGGATGTGTCTGACATTGCGCGCCTCCTCGTACCAGGCCGAGCCATCTATCGGGCAGTGTAGCATGCCCGTAAAGTGGCGTAACCCTCAGTAGGAGGAGGCGGCACATGTTCTCAGGAACGTCCGTGACGCTAGATGGATGGCTGGGCGGGACGCGTCATGCGCCGCAGCGCCAGCGCTGCGCCCGCGCTGAGCATCGCGCCGACAGTCGTCACAGCGGCGAAGGGGCGCGCGATACGTCCCACCTTGCCTGAGGCAGACACGCTATCGCGCGGCGTGGCGACCAGCGCGTGCGCCGGACGTTGCGCGCCGCTCGGGCGTGGCGCGGCGCGACCGGCATCTGGGCGGCCTGAGCCAGTGTCTGTGCCGCCAGCATGTGTCGGCGGTGGTGTGCGGCTGACGCCTGTGGTCGGCGCGCCTGGCGCGTTGCCGACACCCTCGCGACGCTCATCACGGAAGAGTTGCGGCAGTGTCTTGCCGAGCGGGCGCAGTCCACTCGCCCAGGCGTTGATCTCAGCGCCCAGCAGCGTGATAACCCCCACGTAGTACAGGAAGATCAGAATGACGACAGCCAGGCCAGCGGCCGAGCCAAGCCCCGCATTCTTCAGGAAGAGGCGCTGATAGATCGGGAACAGCACCTCGAACAGGTTCAACAGCACGGCGACGGTCAACGCGCCCGGCCAGGTCGTCGCCCAACTCACCCTGCGATTCGGGACGACGAAATAGATCGCCGCGAACATGATGAATCCAACAATGACGCCACCGATGAACCCCTCGACGGTCAGCACAAACGCATTGCTCTGGATGCCAGAGGGCAGCACGAAGCTCAAAACTGTTCCAGGAATGCTTGAAGCGAAGAACGAGAGGGGCGCCAGCACGAGGAACAGCAGCATCATCAAGATAGCCATGATGTTCTGCCTCAGGAATGGCCGCACATCCACACGATAGATCACAGCAAAGACATTATCCAGCGCGACGAAAAGCCGCGAGCCAGAGAAGATCGCTGTGACGATCGCGATGATGAGCAGCACGCCAGCGTCCTTGCGTAGCGCCGCCAGTGAGTTATTGACGAACGAGCCTCCCGCGCCGGCGGGGAAGTTGGTCGAAAGCTGATGCACGAAGGTGTTGTAGGTCGCTGGTGAGAGCGTGCCGAGTATCAGACCAGCGATCGCGAGCACCGCCAGCAAAATGGGCGCGATCGCGGTCAGGTAGTTATATGCCAGCATGCCTGAGAAGTTGAGCGCCCAGTCTTCACTGATCTTCGCCCAGAAACTCGTCGCCTTCTTGGCCTCGCGCTTAGCCGTCCCGATCTCGTTTGAGGCGGCCTTTGAGGTGACACCATCCTGAGTCTGCGCCATACGGTTACCGCATCCTTTCCACCAATTGATCTCTGCCTCTTCGGCCCGACCTCCGTAAACGCACATGCGGCGCCAGTCACCCGGCTCCCGGCGCGTGGGAGCCTGCCATTATCCAGAAGATGTGAACACCAACTGAGCTATGATACACCCCACACCGACGCGGCCTGATGCGATTCCACCCCTCGCCAGCTATCGCCAGATGGTGTATGTCATTACGCCACACCCGTTACGCCGCCTGCCGCTTTCGCGTTGTATCCTGCGACTGGAGAAGCATGCGGCAAGCGCAAGTGGATGGTGTTATCAGTCGTCCCGTACCTGGGCGACGTACGTGAAGAACGGGCGGTAGTGGATGGCGTCCAAACGGCGCGGCGCGCGGGCATCCGCGTCCAACGATGGCGCGAGGCCATTCGCGGAGCCACTCTTTCCCGATGAGCCACGCGAGGAATCCACTGACATTTCCACTGACATTTCCACTGACATATCCACTGACGGGGTTCCTGCCGAGATGTCGTTGAGCGACCCGCAGCCGAACTGGACAGCTCCGCCAGCGCAGCCCTATCTGTCGCCCGCGCTGGCCCCCGAGCCGATGCGGCCGATTGGCGCGATGGACGACCCCGAACTGCGCTACTGGCTGGCGCTCAACCGCGTCAAGGGGATTGGGCCAGCACGCTTCACACTGCTGCTCGACACGTTCGGCTCAGTGCGCGCCGCATGGGAGGCGACGCCCGCAGCCTGGCGGCAGGCCGGACTGGACGAGCGCACCGCTAGCGCCTTCGAGCGACAGCGGCGCGCGATCAATCCCGACGCGGAGCTAGAGCGGCTCCTGACGTTGCGCGTTGGCGCGCTACGGGTGATCGACCCGGAATATCCGCGCCTGCTGCGTGAGATTCCCGCGCCGCCACCGGTGATCTACGTGCGCGGGCGTCTGCTGCCCGACGATGAGCTGGCCATCGGCGTTGTCGGCACGCGCAAGATCAGCGCGTATGGACGGCATATGACCGAGCGGCTTTCCGCCGATCTCGCGGGCCAGCGCGTCACCATCGTCAGCGGGCTGGCGCGCGGCGTCGACACCCATGCCCACACGGCGGCGCTCGATGCAGGCGGCCGTACCATCGCCGTGCAGGGCTGCGGTCCCGATCTGGTCTATCCGCCAGAGAACCTACGGCTGGCGGCGCGCATCGTGGAGCAAGGCGCTGTGGTGACGGAGTTTCCTCCGGGAACCCAGCCCGAGGCGGGCAACTTCCCCGCGCGCAACCGCATCATCAGCGGGCTATCGCTGGCGGTGCTGGTGACGGAGGCGCCCGAAACCAGCGGCGCGCTGATCACCGCGCGCTTCGCCGCCGAACAGGGACGCGATATCTTCGCCGTGCCGGGCAATGTCACCAGCCGCGCCAGCGCAGGAACCAACCGGCTGATTCAGGATGGCGCGAAGCTGATCCTCTCAGCGGAGGACGCGCTGGCCGAGCTGAACCTGAGCATGGCGCCCCAACAGATCGAGCTGCGCGAGCTGCTACCAGCGGATGAGACGGAGGCGGCGCTCATCACCTGCCTGCGCTCAGCGGGTGATCCGCAACACATCGACGATCTCTGCCGCGCGTCGGAGCTGCCGGTTGCCCGCGTCTCTGGCGCGCTGGCGATGATGGAGCTGAAAGGCATGGTCTCGCTCGTTGGCCCGATGACCTACACACTCGCGCGCTGAAGCGTCCGCGAGCAGCCACGCGCAGGGCCAGGCGCAGGGTCAGGCGAGCAGCGCTTAGATGGTCTGCATGCGCGCGGGCAAGTGCCCAGTGTCGTTGTGGCGCAGTAGCAGCCGGCCGCGCCCACCGCCGATCAGCGCCTCGCTGATGCCACAATGCTGGATCGACGCGTGGACCCATTGCGTACCCGGCGCGCCGATCATGCGGCAGACGAGATAGCTGATGAGATTGCCACTGGAGACGACAAGCTCTCTGCGGCCCTGAATTGCGCCTGGCGCAAGCGGCTGGAACCACTCACGATAGACCCGTCGCGCCTGCGCGTCACCGCGCCGCAGTGTGCTCGCCGAAACGCCATCGCCGAGCCACGCGCGCGCCGAGGGAGGCACACTTGGCAGGCACTCTTTGAGCAGCGCTGACGCCCGCAGCTCGACGCCTGTGAAATAGGTGGCGATGATCTCGGCAGTCTCAGTCGCACGGATGAGCGTGCTGTGGTGGATGATGTCGAGCTCGAGACCCTGCATCCGTTGGCCGACACGATGCGCCTGCTCTCTGCCAAGCGGCGTCAGTGGGCCATCGCCGGAGTCAGGCGACGTGATCGATGGCTCATACTGCCCGTGGCGCACGAGATAGATGGTACGATAGGGAACTGGTGACAGACTCTCGATATCCAGCACGCCGCGCCTCCACACCTCACCACAGGCCCGCGCATCCCACGCGCCACCGCAAACACCAGCATACGTCCTGTGTCAACCGTAGCGCGTGCGGCGCTCGGCATGGATGCGGCGTATACTGGGCGCAGTGTCGTTCGCCCCAGTGAGAGGAGCGCATCGTATGCGTGATGAGCCGAGCGATTCGTCCACCCCAGGCGCGCAGCCACCCCATCCCGCCGAGACGACATTGGCGCCGCTGGTAGACCCCGAGGCGCTGGGGCGCTATCTGGCGCAGACGCTGCCCGGACCAGACGCCGCCGAACCACTCCAGGTGGAGCGCATTCGGGGCGGCCACTCCAATGAAACCTTCTTCATCACGCGTGGACGAGATCAGTGGGCGCTGCGTCGTCCGCCACGCGGCCCGCTGCTGCCCACCGCGCATGACGTCGGGCGCGAGTATCGCGTGCTACGCGGGCTGGAGCGCACGAACGTCCCGATTCCCCGGCCCATCCTGCTCTGCGACGACTCCACCGTGATCGGCGCGCCCTTCTATCTGATGGAGCGTGTGCAGGGGATCGTTATCCGCGCGACGCTGCCCCCGGCGTTCCAGGCGGATGTCACGGCGCGCGCGGGCCTCGGCTACGAAGTGATTGACAAGCTGGCCGACCTGCACGCGGTAGACTGGCAAGCGGTGGGGCTGGCGGACCTGGGCAAGCCACAGGGCTATCTGGAGCGCCAGCTGCGCCGCTGGACTGGCCAGCTCGACGCCTCGCGCAACCGTCCGCTGCCCGACCTCGACGCTGTGACGACATGGCTCCAGACGCATCTGCCTGAGTCGCCCGCCGCGACCGTGGTGCATGGCGACTATCGCCTCGACAACCTGATGTTCGCTCCCGAGCCGCCCGCGCACGCCGTCGCCATCCTCGACTGGGAGATGGCCACCCTGGGCGATCCGCTCGCGGATGTCGGCTATCTGCTCTCGTTCTGGCGCGAGCCGAGCGACCCCGACTTTGGCGCGCTGGGCGACGCGGCCTGGAACGTCACTGCACAGCCGGGCTTCCCCACCCGCGCACAGCTCGTGGAGCGCTACGCCACGCGCACGGGCCGCCAGATGGATCACGTCGCCTTCTACGTCGCGCTGGCGATCTGGAAGCTCGCCATTCTACTGGAGGGCAGCTACAAGCGCCACCTCTCCGGAACGACCGATGACCCCTTCTTCGCCACACTTGGCGAGGGCATTCCCATGCTGGCGCGCCGCGCGCTGGCGGTCTGCCACGGCGAGGCGGGAGTATAGTGTTTGCGCCAGCCCTGAGCGGCAACGAACGAGCCCCAGCTAGCGTTGGCCAGGTCGCCAATGACGAATGCGGTGAGGCTGAACCCGTGCAGACAGGTTTCGCGGCGGCCTTCTGGGCGCCGTCCACACGCGGCTTCCGTCGCCCGCAAGTCAGCTATCACTTCACGCTGACGGACTCGATGAGGTCCAGGGCGTCATCCAGGTAGCCATTGCTCAGACGCCCGCCGCCGCTGGCTCCAGTGGCTAGCTGTACCGCCGCGCGGGCCAGCAACGATCGCGACGCTCGACCGCGGATGGCATTGGAGCCAATCGCCGCAGCCGCCTCCGCCAGGGTCACGCCACGCAAACGCGAGGGGCAGGTTGGGCAGCGCTCCACCAGCAGAATTGTGCGCACGGGCTGCTGGCTCTCAGCCCAGTGCAGCGGTCGGGCATAGCCGCGCACCGACCCGGGCCATTCGACCAAGGCTTCATTCATGGCCAGCGCGCGTGTGGTGTCATCCACATGAAAGCAACGCGGGAACGGCTGAATGGCGAGTGTCTGCGTGTCAATGAGCGCGATGTCATCCGCCAGCGGCTGCCAGCCACGGCGCATCAGGCCAAGGGTCAGCGTGGTCTTTCCCCCGCCAGATTCCGCGAGCAGCAGCACAGCGGCGCCATCGCGCGCCAACACCGCGCCATGGATGGGCAGGTAGGCTTCGGTCGCCTCCAGCGCCGTCGTGACGGTATGCCATTCGAGCTGGGTCAGCAACAGTTGCGCGTCCCCATAGGCGGCGGCGACCTCACCGTCACGCACGATAGCCATCTCGCTGCCCTGGCTTCTCACCTGTAGGTGGTGGGTGGCGGTGACGGGGTCGAAGTCGTCCGCGAAAGGACGCATCAGCGCGCTGAAACGCTCCCGCAGCGCGCCAGGCAGACCCGCTACGGCGAGTGACTCGCCGCAGATGCGCAAGGTCAACGCGCTCTGGGAGCGCGCACGCTGCCCCGCAGGCGAGGCCGTATGTTGACGACGTTGAACAGTCATGGAGATCACCCATTCACCAGAGCAGGAGACGCTGGAAGGCGACACCGGCGGGTCATGCGCGGGTCATGCGCGAGTCATGTGGCGTTGAGTGTGCGCGTCGAATGCAGCAGAAGCCCGTACTGCTTGAATCCTTCTATCACCGTCAGCGCATGCGCCCTCGCATCGGTGATCTGCGGCAAAAGCGCGGCGATTTCCTGGGCGATGTCATCGTCGCTCAGCGCGCCATCGCAATAATCCCAGATCAATGAGGAGAGCGTATCGAGGGGCAGCCCAGACTCGCTGGCGGGATCAAAGAGCAGAGATGTCCCATCTGGAAGCACATAGGTCTCGACGTCTGGCCGCCGTACCGGATGTGATGAGGCTGACATGATAGTGACGCATCCTCAGTATGCTATTCGCCGCGACTAGCGCCCGCGTCTTGCGTCCATGTGGCGCTGACGTGCGAGCCAGATCATACTATCACCTGGTCACGCGTCTGGATACGCGATCAGCGCTACATGGACAATGCGCGAGCCCTATCGCGCGACGACTCGCCGTGGTTCCTACGGCGTGGTTAGCGCACGCTGCGCATGCCTTTAGAACGCCCACGACGAGTGTCTCGCCTGGCTTACGAGCAGCTGAGTGTCAAGCAGCTCCCCTCAGGGAACTGATCGGCAAGGCTCGCGCTTGGATCTGGCCCTCCACCCAACACGTTGGTGAAGGCGAGGTACAGGTCCCCATTACTCCCATTCTGATACGAGTAGTTGTTGCCATTGCCCATCGACTCGACAAGCGTCCCCGTGATGACGTAGTTGGAGTTGGTCTTGTCGGTCAGCGTGAAGTGAATCTGGTGCGTATTGCCGCAGCGTGTGAACGTCAGTGGATAGTGATTGTTCGAGTCCTTCGTGGAACTCTTCGTACCGAAGCTATCGAGATAGGAATTGTCCACCTGCAGGAAGTTGTTTGGATTATTCCCGCTAAACTTAGCGCCTTGCTTGAGCGGAATGCAGCTTCCGCTCGCGATGAAACCCACGAAGCTCAGGAATGGCGTTGGCGCTTTACCGCTGGCGATGGCGAATCCGGCGGCTCCTCCGGCGACCGCGACGGCAGCCGACGCCACCACAGCAGCCTTGAGGAAGTTACGCCGACTCGTGTCTTCCACATGCCCTTGCTGATCGTCAGATGGCTCGAATTGATCGAGATTGTGCTCGTGATCCACTGTTACTACTCCCCCTACTCAGAAGGCGACCCCCGCCCCCAGTTGGCGAACGGCTGCGCCGTTCTCTTACACCGAACAGAGGCATGTTCTGGGCGTCTTCGAGATTCCAAACCCCGGATCTTCAGGGCCGACTGACTCTCGCGTCATGCCCTGATGAGCTATAAACGAAACCCTGTGATAGTTGGCTAACCATGAAGCCAACCGTGGTATCCGCCCCTGGCGTCGCCATCACCGTGACTTCCTGTCACATAGCAGGTGCAGTGCGCTGTTCTGCGCCAGATGCTCTCGTGTATGTATCGCTCGTATCCTCCCCATCAACCACTCTGCCCCATGTGTTGACGATACTAGAGCCCTGGCAAACGCATCCGCAGGCGATCGTCCACACGATAGTGGGCGGCATCGGCGCCAGGGATGTGCGAGCAAATGAGTTTCATGCCGACACCCAGCAATCGATCATGTCACTCGTTCGAAATGGCATCGTATGAAACCGCTACTAAACCATATAACGGTTGTCTGCCATCTCTGTTATTCTGGATTGCGAATGGCACGTCCACAGAGCATCTCATCGTGTGTGACGCTACGAGAAGATATATCAGCAGGCAGGCTGAGCGTCAAGAGTACCGACAGGGCGCTGTCAGTCGCAGCCGAGCGGCTTATGGGCGACAGGGTGCAGGCCAATGCTTGAAGATAGCGCGTGACGAACCTGCCAGATGTGCATAAATCCAGGATTCCTGGCGCCATTTAATTCACAGTGAGATATATTGAATCGCCACGCATCAACACCAAAATTCCTGACATATCGATCGGTCATATACGCAGGAATACGTATATGACCGGCGCCGGATGGGCTAGGAGAATCAGGGGTAGCTCGTATGGAGCACAGGCAATCACCCGTTACACATCAAGAGCAGCGGTCGCGCTGATGGGAATCGTGTCGGTGTCTGGCGTTATCGCCGTCACCCGTCGGGTACGTTTACGGCGCGACATGATCGGCTGCATCGTTCGTGCGCCACAACTGTGATACGACTGTGATACGCCGAGTATGGATCAGATCGAAACTGCCTCGCCATCAACTGTGGCGTTACAGGCCATCGCGCGCCTCACACGCTCGTCAGAAGCGCGCGATCTGCCGCGCCTACTCCAGGCGCTCTGGAGCATTGGCAGCGTTGGCAGCCCTGAGGACCACACGCCGCTAGACGAAGCGGCGCTCGGTGTATCGTTCCTGCCGGATCGTCTGAATGAAGCGGATTGGCGCCAGCTACTTGCATTGGCGCAGGTCCACGGGATGGCGCCTCTGGTCTTCTGGCGCCTGGCGAACGCTGGCCTCCTCGCAACGGTCCCGGCGCCCATCGTCGCCGCATTCAAGGATGAGTATCTCCAGACGCTCATCAATAACCGGCGCATGCAAACAGTGTTCCGCGAGGTCGTGGCCGCGCTGGGAGCGGCAGGCGTCGCCGTCATGCCCCTCAAAGGATTGGCGCTCGCGCACCGCTACTACGAGAACCTGGCGCTCCGGCCGATGACCGATATGGATCTGCTGGTACGAAGGGAAGATGTGTCGCGGGCGGCTTCCACGCTGCGAGGGTTGGGATTCAGCGCGGCAGACGGCATGGGGACGCCATCCGGGTTCTATTCGATGACCTCCGCTGTGGTTGTCTATGCGCGCCCACGGTCGCTGACCATCGAGATACACTGGGAGCTTTTCGGGCGGCACGCGTATCGTCCGTCCCTGCCCGCCGCGGTGGCATGGGCCCGCGCTCAGAGGATCAGTCTTTTCGAGCAGCAGGTCCGCTATCTGCAAGCGCGCGATGAGCTCTGGTATCTGTGTATCCATGCCGCGGTCGAGCATCGGCTCGAACGGCTCATCTGGCTCGTAGACATTGCGCGGCTGGTTGTGTCGCTTCCTCCCGACTGGGACTGGCAGGTATTTGCGCGGGAGACAGCCGCGGCCGGTGTAGCCCTTCCCGTGGCTGCGGCGCTCGGCTACGGCTACGCGTATCTGCGCCTCCCACTGCCGGTTGAGGTTCTGGAGCGCCTGAATGAGGCAGCGGACGCGCCAACGGAGCGCGCGACATGCGCAGCCGCTCAGACGGACCTCATGAGCGCGGAGTGGATTCAGATGGCTGCCACGTCCGCGCACAGCGTCAAAGAGAAGGCCATCGTTCTGCGTGGTGTGCTGGCGCCGCGCCGCGCAACTTTGAGCGCCCTCTACGGGCATGACGCCGAGCGCTTGCGCGACCTTCCACGCGCGTATGCGCGCCACTGGCGGCGCACGGTGGCGCCGACGATTCGCGCGCTGAGCTCGCAAGGCGCGACGCCGGAGACACGTCCGCGACCAGCGGATGGGCTACGCTAATGGATGGGCTAATGGATGGGCGCAGGCGTCGCCCTGCGGCTTCGCCCGTCTGCCGCGCGGTATCGCCGGGTGATTGACAATGGAACGTATGATGGAGAAGTTTAGCGGCGCTCTTGGTATCCGTATTGGGGGTAGTGAGCACAACGTTGGGTAGCCCAACCTCATGGCTTCGCGTATGGCGTGGACGCCTACACCTGAAGCGGGCGCCTAGAAGTGAGAGCATATCCTTGTCTGCTGTGCATCGGGGCGCCACGCAAGGAACAGGGCGGCCGAATGAACCACCGCTGCCTGTCGCTCCCCCTGCGCCGCTCGCAGCGGAAGTATTGAGCGCGGCGTTCAAGTCGCGCAAAGCCTCCTCGGCGTTCGCCGCGCGCAGACGCGGTCAACTCCGCGTCATGGTGGCGTTGCTTGGCCTGTCAGACCTGTTCCTCTTTGTGCTCGCGCTGCGTCTTGCGCAATGGTCCGCCATCGCCTTGAGCACCTGGCATGGGTGGTTCGGCATACCGTTCTCCCGCTCAACACCTTCACTCGCCTCAGCCCTGCCACTCTGGCTGGCGATCGCCTTCCCGACACTCGCGGCCCGTGGCCTGTACCGCTTTCGCTACCGCGATGGCATCTACAGCGTGGCACGCGCTGTGAAAAGCGTTGGCCTGGCTGGGTTGTTCTTCGCCGTGCTGATCTTCTTCCTGCGGCTCCCCATGCCGCGCGTCTTTGTCTTGCTCGTCGTAGTCTATAGCGCGGCCCTGTTAGGCGTCGGGCGAGTTATCTTCCTCGTCATGGCCGCCTACCTGCCACCACTGAATCGGCGTGTGTTGGTCGTAGGCTCTGGCCCTGTCGCGGAAAGCACCGCGCGCATGGTCGCGCAGTACCGGCGGCAGGGCTTATATCTGGTCTCGCCGCGCATGGCCACCCTGAGTCAGGCGGATATCGAGGCGCCATCCCGAGTGAGTCCGCTGGATGAGAGCAGCCTCGAGCGTATCGCCACCTACATCCACTCGCTGGACATTGACGATGTCGTCATCACCCGCGACTGGTACGAGCGGTACTGCTCGGACGTTGAACACGTATTTACGATGCTCAACCACCTGCCCGCGCAGGTGCACGTCGCCCCAGACCCGGCCGAGCTGTTGACGCGCATGTCTGTGGGCGACTTTAGCGGCTTTCCTGTGCTGAGTCTGAGCTTGCTGGCGCTGCCTCGCTGGCAAATGGCGTCGAAGCGCGCGTTCGATGTCGTTGCTGCGGCGCTGTTGATCGCGCTGTTGAGCCCATTGCTCCTGATCATCGCGCTGGGTATCATATTGACGTCCCCTGGCCCCGCCATCTTCAAGCAAACACGGGTCGGCCAGTATCATCGCCTCTTTACCATCTATAAGTTCCGGACGATGTTCGTGAACGATCCTGCAACTTTCGCCAGCGCCAGCGCGAACAAGCGACCAGGCGATCCGCGCATCACCCCCTTCGGTCGCTGGCTGCGCCGAATGAGCCTGGATGAGCTGCCGCAGCTCATCAATGTCATCAAAGGTGATATGTCCCTGGTTGGGCCACGCCCGGAGCTGCCTTCCATTGTCGCTCAGTACCATCCCTGGCAATATGGTCGCCTGCTCGTGCCGCAGGGCCTTACTGGATGGTGGCAGGTCAACGGGCGCGGTGAACGGCTGTTGTCCGAGCATACGGAGGACGACATCTATTACATGCGCAATTTCTCGCTGCTGACAGATCTGCGCATTCTGCTGATGACCGTCGGCGCGATCATTACCGGGCGCGGAGCCTTTTAGGATGATAGTCAGCGTGCGTTCTAGAGGAAGTTCTGGCGGCGAGGGCGCCAATCTCCAACTACTTGCGTTATAGTAGCAGGCGCGCTGATGCGGGCTCATGGAGACGTGTCGCACGGAATGAAAAAGTCGCATTTGGACAAACGCGGGCGGCATGAGCGGGACGGAGGAGGTCGAGATGTCCAACAATAGCGCCACACCACGCCCGACGCCCTGGGTGGTGGCCCGACCTGGAGCCGCCACACGCCCACTCAAAACGCGCAGGGTCAGTCCGTGGCAGGCGTGGGTCATCGCGGCGCTGCTCATCGCGCTGAGCGTTGGCGTAGCGGCCGGAGCGGTGGGCGCTGGGCTGACGTTCCGCGATCTGCAAGTCTCGATCACGGCGGCGCAGGCGCATCTCGTACGTGCGGAGGCTCTTGGCGCGCAGCTCGCCAAGGATCCGTTCAACAATGCCCTGCTGATGCAGACCCGCGACGAAATCACCGCCGCCGCGCAGGAGTTCCATCGGGCGAGCGCCGACGCTGATAGGTTCGCACCGGCGCAAATTACCCCGAAGGTCGGATTGAAAGTCCAGGATGGGCGCGCATTGCTCGGCATGGCGGTTGTCCTGAGCGATGGCGGGCTGCAAGCGCTGGATGCGGCGATACCGGTGCTGGCGGGCCTCAAAGCGGCGCTGACGCCCCAGACGGGCGGAGCGTCCAGCCAGGTCAGCCCACAAGCGAGCTCGCCCCTCACGACAGCGCAGCTGATAGCGCTGCGGCAGGCGATGACGGCGTTTGCGGCGGATGTCGCTCAGGCGGGGGCGCTGCGCCAGCAAATCCCTGATCAGGGCGCGGCGCTCGGCGCTTCCGCTACGCATCTACTGGCCAAGTACGATCAGCTTGCGCCCACGCTCAGCGCCTCTGTAGATAGCCTGGGCGCGCTCCTGGCGGCCGCGCCCTCCTTGCTGGGAACCGATCACCCAGCCAGCTTTCTGGTTGAGATCCTCGACGAAACGGAGCTGCGCGGCGGGGGCGGATTCATCGGCAACTATGGCATAGTCACGGTGACGGGTGGACGCATGGCCAAAGTGAGCGTGAAAGACACGTACCTGCTCGATGGCCCCTACCTGGCGCATCATAGCCGAGCCTTTCCCGCATCCTATCGCTGGTTCCCACTGGCGGGCAGCATGGGCTTGCGCGACAGTAACCTCTCGCCCGACTTTCCCGCGAATGCGCAGCTAGCGGAGAACATCTACCACCAGGAAAGTGGCCAGTCGGTTAACGGGGTCATCGCCTTTAACCCGGCGTTCATCTCGCAGCTGCTCCAGCTCACCGGCCCGATAGCGGTGCCTGGCTATCCAGGGACCGTCACCAGCCAGAATCTGGTCCAGACGATCCATCACTATCAGTTCCAGACAAACGCGCAGGGTGTGCCATCGAGCGATGGCGTCTCCTCGACCCGCAAGCGCTTTACGGCGCTCCTCGGCGAAACGGTGTTCGCGCGCGTGCGTGCGCTCCCGGCGGGAGCATATAACATGCTGCTGAAGATGGTCCAGACCAGCCTCCAGAGCAAAGACGTGCAGCTCTACCTCAACGATCAGAGCGCCGAGACGCTGCTGACCCATCTGCGGCTCGCCAACACGCTGCCGAGCGCCACGCCGTCGAATGATACGCTGGCGCTGGTGGATAACAACGTCGGCGCGAACAAAGCCAACCTCTACGTGACGCAAGCCGCGTCTGACACGGTTACGCTTGGTCCTGATGGCAGCGCGCAGCACACCCTCAGACTGGTCTATGTGTACCGTCCCGCAGGCTCAGTGTTTGGCGACTCGCCCACATTTGCCGATGAGGTTCAGATCTATGTTCCGCAGGGTAGCAAGCTGGGCGGCTCATCCGGACTGAGTGGAGTGGATGCGCCCTCCACGCAAGCCAACGCGACGGTGTTCGGTGGGAAGTTCGCTATGGCGCCGTTCACCACACATACAGTGATCCTGCGCTGGACGACGCCAGCGACCCATATGCAGGCCTATCATCTCGTGGTTGATCGGCAGGCTGGCTCTCTCTACACCTTCTCGATCACGATCCACCTGCCAGCGTCCACGTCCGACGCCCAGGCGACCTCACCGCTCACTCTCAGCGCGGGCCAGGCTCGTTACACCACCACGGGGCCATTGACCACCGATCTGCATCTCGACATGGCGTGGCGCTGAACAGAAAGGTTCTTCCCATGGAGCCATCGTTCACGAAGGCCACAGCGCCCGCGCGACCCAGGCCCCATCGTGGCACTAAGCCTGCCCGCCAGCGCGGACGCGAGGTCGCGCTGCTGATCCTGTGGCTGGTGGTCGTCTTTGTCGCCACTACGCTGCTCGTCTGGAGGCTTGCCGCCGCCAAGCTCCCAGCGCTGCCGATGCCAGTCAACCCGCTGCATCTGGTGGTCGCGCTGGTGGTGGCGGCGGTCGGTGGCGCGCTCATCGCCGGGGTCATCGTGATGTATCCGAGCGCCGGGCTATTCCTGCTCGCCATGACGGCGCCGCTGGAAGAGACGCTCTACCTCAGCCTCGGAGGCTTCCGCGTCAAGCCCTACGAAGCGATGCTGCTCGGGCTGGTCGTGGCGCTGCTGGTTCGGCGCCGGATGCGCGTGGACCGATTGTCGGGCGTGCTGGTCGCATACACGCTCTTCGGCCTGGTGAGTCTCGGGTTCGACTTTGGCGCTCCGCTCTTCACCTCGCTGCAGATCATCGTGTTCGAGCTGCTGATGGCGCTGCTCTTCATCGCCACCCGCGCGACCATCCTGCTGGACGCCTGGGGTGAGGAGCCGCCCTGGCTCGCGCGCATCCGCATAGAAATGGAATGGGCGCTGGCTTCGGTGGTCAGCCGCCTGATCGCGCATCGCGCCTGGGGTGAGGTCCTGGCGAAGGTGGAGGCCGCTGACGGCACGTCTGATCGCTTCGTGGCGCGGGCGCGGCGGCTGACCGTGTTCTATGTGCTGGTCGTGGGCAACGTGATAGCGCTGTACGGTCTGGGTCAGTTCGTTGGCTACTACGTGGGGCTACCCATCCCCTACTTCCATCCCGAGGTCTATGCGATCTTCCGGCCATACTCCACCTTCATCGAGCCGAATCCCTTCGGGACCTTTCTGACTGGACAGATTGCGCTTGCGCTCACCCTCCTGCTCTCGCCCGAGTTCCGCCGGTGGCGAGTGGCATTGGGCGCGACGCTGGCGCTTCAGTTCGCGCTGCTGGCTGTGAACCTCAGTCGTGGATCATGGTTGGCCGCCGCGCTGGTCATCGTCGTCATTGTCATCATCCGGTTCTATCGGGCGCCTGATCTTGACCTACGCCGCGTTGGGGCCGTACTGGCTGGAGCCTGCGTCACGCTGGCGGCCGCCGCTGGCCTTGTCGCGCTCTTGAGTCCAACGATCACACAGGTGATCATGGTTCGGCTCAACTCCTTCACCAATCTGAACGGTGGCACACTCCACTGGCGCACCAGCGACTTCCTGCTGGCTCTCCAGATCTGGGCGCTCAAGCCAGTCGTTGGCTATGGGCCTGGCACATGGGGAGCGGCTGCCTACGGGTTCGTCGGCAAGGCGGCGGTCACGTCGCCGCGCAATATCTTCACCGCGTGGCTCTTCGAGCGCGGCCTGGTTGGCGCGCTGCTGGCCATCGGCTTCTATAAGCTGTTCATCGAGCGCGCGATGAGAGCCTATCGGTTCGCGCCCCAGGGTCAGCGCCGGACGTTGATTCTGGCGTATGGGATGGCGACAGTGGCCGTCTTCATCGGCTTCCTTTCCGCTTCGGCGGAGATCGTTCCCTATTATTGGTTTCAGCTGGGCGTCCTCGCCGCCCTCACGGATGTTGTCCTGCTCACGTCGCCCGCTGAGAATGCCCATGCGCATCGGACTTGAAACCTCGGCCTTGTATGTGGATCGCGGCGGGACGGCCACCTACGTGCGGCAGCTTATGAGCAGCCTCGCCGCCCACCCCGAATTGACCATCGAGACATTCGCCTTTCGCACGCCCCAGACGGAGCGCAAGACGGTGTGCTCGCGCCTGGGAACACTGCGCCGCGACCTCTTGTGGAGCCAGGTGGCGCTTCCCGCGCAGGCCCGGCGGCGACGCGTGGATGTGCTGCACCTGACTGGCGGCGCTATCCCGCTGGTGTCGCAATGCCCGCGCGTCGTCACCGTGCACGATGATGTCTCAGTGCTGCATCACCGCGAGTTCTACACTCCCTGGATGGTGCAGTACACACGAACCGTGCGGCTGCGCGCGATCAGGCGCGCACAAGGCATCATCACACAGTCCGAATTCAGCCGCCGCGCTATGACACATGCGCTTGGCCTGGCGCCTGAGCGGATTGACGTGATTCCTCTCGGCGTCAACGAGCGCTTCTTCCTGCCAATCACTCCTCAGGAGTTGGACGAGGTTCGTCAGCGGTTGGCGCTGCGTCGCCCCTACCTCTTGCACGTCGGCGTCCTCTCGCCGCGCAAGAACCTGGTGCGCCTGATGCGCGCCTTCAAGGCGGTCCAGCGCCGCCACGCGATACCACATCAACTCGTGCTGGCGGGCAGCCGCGGCTGGGCGGATGGGGAGGTTCTGGAGGCGCGGTCGCAGCTCGACCCCGCTGGGAACGACATTCTGCTGCCTGGTCCTGTGGTGGATGACCTGCCCGCGCTCTATCGCATGGCGGATCTGGTCGTCTATCCCTCGCTCTATGAGACCTTCGGGCTGCCGCCGCTGGAGGCCATGGCGAGCGGAGTCCCGGTCGTCGCCTCGGATGTCGCCGCGATTCCAGAGGTCACAGGCGACGCCGCGCTGCTGGTAAACCCGCTGGACGAAGAAGCCCTGGCGGATGCCATCTGGCAGGCGCTCTCATCGCCCGCGCAGCGCGACGAGATGACGCGCCGGGGCCGGGAGCGCGCGGCCGCATTCACATGGCAGCGGACCGCAGCCGAGACGATCCGGGTGTACGAGCGGGTCGCGAGGGAGGCGACATGAGCATCTGGACATCTCCCTCACCGCGAGCGGCTGACTCAGCCGACGCGCCCCGAGTCCTCTACCTCAATCCGACGGCGGACCTGTACGGGGCTAGCCGCTGCCTGCTGAACCTGCTGGCGCGACGCGCGCCGCGGGACTGGACAGCCGAGGTCATCCTGCCAGCCCACGGCGCGCTGGAGGACGAGCTACGGACGCTTGGCATTGCTACCCACATCCTGCCCAACCTGACAGTGGCTCGCAAAGAACTGCTTGGCCCACGCGGGTTGACCACGCTCGCCGCCACACTACTCCCGTCCGCTTGGGCGGTCGCCCGAATTGCCCGCGCAATGCGCGCGGACATCATCCACACCAACAGCACGGTGATTCTCTCGGGCGCCATCGCGGCGCGCTTCATCCACAGGCCACACATCTGGCATGTGCGCGAGATTACAGCGACAAGCTCCCGACTGTGGCGCTGGTATGGCCCGCTCATGCTGCGCGCGTCACAGCGTGTGATCTGTGTCTCGCAATCGGCGGCCGATCAGTTCACGGCGTTTCCGTTGCGTCAGCGCGCCCAGGTGATCTATGACGGCCTCGATCTGAGCCGCGTCATGTATCCGGCTGGACGCGAGCATGCCCGTCAGTCATTCCGCCTGCCCAATGACGCGCTCGTCATCGGGTCTATGGGTTATCTCAACCCACGCAAAGGAGCCGATGTCCTGATTGAAGCGGCCGCCCAGATCAAAGCGCGGTATGCCGGTCGGGTCGTCGTTCTCATCGCCGGGCAGCCGTACCCCGGATACGAAGCCTATGTGGAGCGACTTCGAGCGCGCGTCCTGAGCCTGGGCCTCGCGGACGATGTGCTCTTCGCTGGCTTCGTGCGGGACGTGGCGCGCTTCTATGCGGCTATTGACGTGTTCGCTCTGCCAACGCATGAGCCGGAAGGCTTTGGCCTGACACTGCTGGAGGCGGCTACGGCAGGGCTGCCATGCATCGCGTCCGCGCTGGGTGGGGCATGCGAAGTCATAGACGATGGCGTGACAGGAGCGCTCATCGAGCCTGGCTCGCCCACCGCGCTCACAGAGGCGGCGCTCAGGCTAGCGAGTGATCCAGCCAGGCGGCGCGCTATGGGGGCGGCCGCGCGAATGCGGGCGCTCACGCAGTTCAGTCTGGAGCAGACCATCGCCCAGACGCGACATATCTACGAGAGCCTGATCGAGCCGCCACGCGGAGCGGCCGAGCGCGCGGAGGTGGTTCACGCTGGTCACGCCAGCTCCGCGCGAAGCCTGCCGCGAACGCGCGACCCGGAAACCTGACCCGCGCCTGCCAGCAATGCGCTCCGTGCTGAGGCGTGGCTGGTTGAGACGTGACGGCCTCCAGACGACACAGACGGTTATGATGTGGTGGTTGAAGAAGGTGTGTATGGATCTTTCTGTCATCATCGTCACGCACAATCATGCGGAATTCTTGCCTGCCTGTCTCCAATCACTGACGCCCGCGATGCGCTCCCTGCGGATGGAAGTCCTTGTCATCGACAACTGCTCAACAGACGGCTCTGCCGATCTCGTGGGGCGCCACCTCCCCGCCGCGCGCCTGACCGTGAATCGCAAGCGTCACGGATTTGCTACCAACGCCAATACGGGCGTGCGGCTGGCGCAAGGTGACTTCATCTTGCTGCTCAACCCCGACACGGAGGCGCTGCCTGGGGCGCTGGAGGCGCTGGTAGACTTCATGCGCGCGCATCCTGATGTCGGCCTCTGCGGCGCGCAGCTCCGCTTCCCAGACGGCAGCATCCAGCCCTCGTGCCGGCGCTTCCCGACAGTGCGCTCCGTCGTCGCGCGCCGGACGTTTCTGCGGCGATACCTCAAAGACTCCACCATGAACCGGCGCCACCTCATGCTGGAAGTGGATCACACGCATCCGCAAGCGGTGGACTGGATGCTCGGCGCCTGCCTCATGACCCAGCGAGACGCGCTGCGCGATGTCGGCATGATGGACGAAGGCTATTACCTCTACGTCGAGGATATTGACTGGGCGTATCGCATGCATCAGCGCGGGTGGAAGGTGATGTATGTTCCCCAGGCTCAGGTGATTCACCACCACCAGGCGGTCACCGATCATCGCTGGCTGACGTGGCGCACATGGGTCCACTACCGCAGCATGGCGCGGTTCATCCGCAAGCGCTATCTCTGGCCGCGTGAGCGCGTGACAACCCACCAGTCGGCGCTCCGCGCGCGCGCCGTCGTCAAATGAGCGGCTCGGTCGCGGCGACGGGGACGAGCGGTCAAGCGCCCGCGCCTGGCGATCGAATCCTTGACCAGCGCACGATAATAGGTGTGTCTCAGCAGCCATGCGCGCATGGCGTCAGTGGAGTACGCTGAATGTCCCAGACTCGCCGCGTTGTCAAGAATAGCAGCTACCTGATGATCGCTCAGGCGCCTGTTCAGGCGGCCAACGCGGTCTATGTGCTGATTCTGGCGCAGCGGCTCGGCGTGCTGGATTTTGGCCGCTTCGCGACACTCTGGGCGTTGCTGGCGTTCTTCCAGACGGTGATCGAGCAGGGGCTTGGGCGCAGCATCACCCGTGACATCGCCAGCCGGACCGTCTCTCTCGCGGAAGGCGTGGTGAATGGCCTCGTGCTCGCGCTCGGGCTGGGGCTTCTCTCCGTCGGCGCGATGACCGCCCTCGGCTGGGCGCTCGCCGCTGTGCTCGGTCATGCGCCAGACTTCGTCATGCTCGCGTTTCTTGCGGGCGCGTCGCTGGCGCCACGCGCGATCTGGCAGACCGCGAGCGCTGTCTTCAACGCGCAACAGCGCATGGGCGCATCGGCTGTGCTGAGTGTCATCGCCAGCCTGGGCAACGTAGGGATTGGCCTCGCGCTGCTCGCTGCGGGACAGGGTCTGCCCGGCGTGCTCGTCGCCAGCGCGCTTGCGCAGATACTCCCACTGGTGGTAGCGATCGCGTTGCTGTTCCGCATCATCTGGCCCGGCGAGAAGGCTGTATCACGCGCGGTGATGCTTCCGATGGGGCGCGCCGCAACACCTTTTGTCGTGCGCGCGCTCCTGGGCATCGTCTACTTCCGCGCCGATCTCCTGCTGCTGACGACACTCGCGGGATTCGAAGCGGCAGGTGTCTATCAGGCGGCGTACAAGGTGCTGGAGCTCGCGCTGATCTTGCCGGGCGCGGCGAATTCCGCCGCATACCCGGTCATCTCGGCCTACCTCGTCAGTAATCGCGCGCGGGCCGCCCGGGCATATCAGCGTCTCCTCGGAGGAACATTCGTCGTTGGGTTGCCGCTGTCAGCGCTGCTCTTCGTCGGCGCTGCCCCGCTCGTCGATCTCCTCTACGGAGCAGCCTACAGCGCCGCGGTTCCGATGCTGCAAATCCTCGCCGGAGCAATCCTGCTGAGCTATGTCAATGCCGCTCCCATCACGCTGCTCGCGGCCAGTCCGCGCCAAACCGCGCTCACGATGGTCACGGCAGTCGGCCTGGTGGTCAATCTGGCGGTCAATGCGCTATTGATTCCCAGCCTCACAGGCCAGGGAGCGGCGCTTGCGATGATCGCGTCCGAGGCGGTCCAATGTCTGCTGCTCTTTGGGCTCACCGGCAGAGTCTTACGCGGAGCCAATATCGTTCGCGCGCCGGAGATCACGATGATGCTGGGGTTAGCGCTAAGCGCGTTTCTCGCCTTCGTGCCGCGCGCCCTGCCGGATGTCGTGCCGCAGGCTCTACCACAGTCCGCGCTTGGCGTCGCGCTCGACCCAGCGTGGTTTTTTGCCATCCCTGGCATCATCGTGTATCTGGTTGGTGTGGCGCTCTACGGTCGCGAGCTGCTGGCGGAACGAGCGTTTGGCGCCTCGGCAGACGCAGCGGGAGACGCGGCTGGTGAGGTGTGGGACGGAGAGATCACCCCGGCGAAGGCAGGAGCGCAGCCGTGACCATGAGCCATCTTCCGGCGATCTCTGTGCTCGTGCTCAACTGGAATGGTTGGCAGGAGACGCTCGCATGTCTGGAGAGTGTGCGTCGCCTCACCTATCCCAACGCGCGCATCGTGGTGATCGACAATGGATCCACTGACGATTCGCTTACGCGCCTCAGGGCAGCGGCGGCCGCGCATGCGTCTCCGCCATGCGAGGTGCTCGCGCTGGAAGACAACGCCGGCTTCGCGGGAGGCATGAACCGCGGCATCACGCATGCCCTGGCGGCGGGCGCCGAGTATGTCTTCTTGCTCAACAACGACACGCGTGTCGCGCCGGATGTGCTGGAGCGTTTGCTTGCCGCCCAATTGGCCCTTCCAGACGCGGGGCTGCTGGGGTGTGAGCTACGCTATCCAGGGTCCGAGACCGCGCCGGGTTATGCCCTCACCGGATTCGACTGGCTGCGCGGCTATGCGCGTACCTGGGGCGTACCGCCGGGAGGACATGAGAGTGTCGAGGTAGACGTCGTGTCAGGGTGCGCTGTGCTGGCCTCACGGGCGCTGATCGACCGCATAGGTCTGATGGATGATCGCTACTTTCTGTACTTCGAAGATGTTGACTGGGCCATACGGGCGCGGCGCGCGGGATTCACCTGCCTCGTCGTCCGCGGCGCGTTGGTGTGGCATCGCACCGCGGGCTCAACGCGCGGCGATCAACGCGCTCCCCGCTGGACAGCCTACTACTATCACACACGCAACAACATGCTGTTGATGCGCAAGCTTGCCCCGTTGCGCGCGCAGATGCTGTTCATCCCGTTTTACATCGCGCGAACCTGTGGAACCATGCTACGTGTCGTGGGGGGCGGACTTCTCGGGCGCAAGCGGAACGTCGCGCCACGCTTGCTCGCGCTGGGCGCGGGCTTCCGCGATGGCTGGCGCGGCAGGTGGGGTCCACGGACCAGAGGCCGCGCCGCGCAGCTATGACGAGCTATGACGCAGAGCGAGCGGACGGCGCATGCGCTCGCTCACACGCCCACCGGACCAGCGCGCGCTCAGTTTGCATTTTCCAGTCGAGCTACTATACTGTCAGCAGCTGCACAGGTGATGGGAGAGGAGCAGAGGGATGGTGGCTTGCTGGTGGATAGGCTCTCCACGATGAAGCGTTATCGAGCGCGTTACGAGACGCCATATGGTTCCACACCGACACGCGGTACGGCTGTTCTCGATTCCGCCCCCACTCACCAGCGGACGAAGCGATCGCAGCGGGCATGGGGTCGGCGCGGCAATCATCTCCCTACCCCTCCGCGCATCGATGCTGTGATCTCGCTGGCTATCTTTGCCCTGTCGCTGGCTGTCGGCTCGTACCAGGCGTTCGCAAATAGTGTCTGGCTGGACGAAGCCTATGCGGTGAGCCTCTCACAACTCCGCTGGTCGACACTCTGGCGCTACCTCTGGGGCATCGAAGCGCACATGGGCTTCTACTACGTGGCGTTACGCGGCTGGATCTGGCTGCTGAGCGTGGGAGGCGTCGCGCCGACAGAGTTCGCCGTTCGTCTGCCATCGCTCGTCTGTGTCGCGTTGAGCGCTGTGATCGTGTACCAGCTCGGACGGCGCTTTCTGGGCGACATCACTGGCGTCATGGGCGCGCTGCTGTTCCTCATGAACTTCCTCGTCCTCGTGCAGGGCAACGAAGCGCGGCAATATGGCTTGCAGCTGCTGTTTGTCTGCGCCTCCTGGTACGCGCTTGTAGCGGCGCTCGCGCATGGCGCGTCGCGATGGCGCTGGTGGGCTGTGTACGCGGCGCTGGTGACGCTGCAACTCTATGCGGAGGTATTCAGCCTCGTTATCGTGGGCGCGCAGCTCGCGACGGTTGTCTGCCTGCTGGCGCTCGGCCCTCGTTGGCGCGCTCGCGTCTGGCGCTCGGCCGACGCGATGGCGCTCAGTATCGCATGCGCGCTCTTGCTGGCCGCGCCTGTGCTCTATGACGCGCTGCTGCATGGCAGCGGAACCGGTTGGATTCCGCCCGCGCGGCTGAGCGACTTCGCCGCGCTGTTCAACCCGCTGGGCGGCGGAGTTGAGCCGTTTGCGCCGCTCCTGCTCGCTATCGGCTTGCTCGAACTGTCGATTGTCGCGCTCGCTCGCGCGCCGCTCACGGGCAGATGGGCAGACGCCAGCGCGAGGCTCACGACACTCCTTGGCGGCCGCGCTCCAGCGCTCTTCAGCGATGGCCATAGGGGTGGCAAGGGCCGTGATAGCGCGGCGCCCGACGTGCCGCTCGTGGTGGTGGCGCTGGTATGCTGGCTGGCGTTCCCGATCCTGCTCGCCTTCTTCCTTACACAGCCAGGCCTGAATCTGCATCTGTTCAACTATGCGTTTTTCGCGATTTGCGCGCCTGCGTACTGTTTGCTCGCGGGGCTGTGTGTCGCGCGCGTGCGCTGGCGTTACGCTCAAGTCATCCTCGTGGTCGTCCTCATCGCGTTCTCGCTGCGGGTGGTCCCGACGGCCCGCGACTCAGCCAACTACGACGC
>DASQSS010000191.1:0-20780 GCA_035642255.1 Ktedonobacterales bacterium
ACGCGACCTCGCCGCTTTGTCGAGACCTTCGTTTCGGGGCAGCGCCGCAATTGTGATGCGCGCCGCTGCGACTGAGACGTGTCTGTGATGGTCTTGCCCTACCATCGTGTATGGGAGCGCTGCGTGATGATAGGCTCCGGCGAGACAGCGCTCAGAAGTGTTAGCCGGGAACGTCGCCGGGCGGCAAGTGTATGATGTACACTAACAGGTGGGGCGCACTGGTTCGCCCTATGCGAGGACGCTGGTTTCCTCGTAGCTCGCCGCGATGCCTCGAAAGGAACGGACCGCTATGAGTCCGACAACTGTGACACTACCAATGCCAACCGAACTTGACGATATAACTGCTTGGAGCGCCTATCGGCGCACGGGCATGGCCAAACTAGCCCACCTCGCGACGCTACGCAATGGCGCTGTGGTGAATGTCCGCGCCATCCAGCCGGACGACGTGGATCGACTCCAGCAATTCCACGCACGACTTTCACCGGATACGATCGTCATGCGCTACTTTCGCGCGGCCCCAGTGCTCTACCAGCGCGACGCTCGGCGCCTGACGCACCTGGACTATGACAATCGCATGGCGCTGGTCGCCACGACAGGCGCTGGCGATGACGAGCGCATCATCGCGGTCGTACGGTACGAGCGCGTGACAGCTACCGAGGGCGAGCTTGCCTTCGTAGTTGAAGACCAGTGGCAGGGACTTGGCATCAGCACGCAGCTACTGGCTCAATTGCTGGACTATGCGCGGTCGCATGGCTTCGAGACGATGATGGCCGTGACAATGGCCACCAACGTCCGCATGCGGGGGGTATTAGTGCACGCGGGCTATCCGTTTACGTCGCATTACGAGGATGGCTGCCTGAACATGACGCTTGCACTGCGGCATGATCAGACGCTAGCGCAGTAGCGCGCGCCGCACGTTTTACATATATATCGTCTACATCGCCATTTTGGAATCGTCCGCCGTGGGCCGCTCTCCGAGCAATAGAGCGGCCCACGGCGGACGATTTGTATCTGGGCAGGCATGGCGGGCATGGCAGCCGAGCCGCCGGAGCTCTATGACAGCAGCGGCGTCCACCCGGACTCAGCCGCCGCTTTGGCCTCTTCCTCGATCTGTTTCTGAGTTTCAGCGTCACGTTCGCGCATGCCAAGACGCGAGAAGAAGACCGCGACGCCGAAGACGAGCCCCCAACCCACGACGACCGCGAATGGCCAGAGAAAACCTGCGAGCATAGGCGGCCTTCCTCCTCCTGACGTACCAGTCTCAATCACTGTGGCGAGTGTGGCGAGGACTGGGCAGCCGACGCCATACTTCACTGTATTTTAGCGCATATTCGGGCAAACAAGCAGAGCCAGCGTGCAGTGAGCGCTGCCACGCAGGAACGAGATAGATTCCACGCACATCGCGCGCCACTTCCCAGCAAGCGATCGCAACCACATCTGCCCGACGTACGCCGCTATGCTAAGCGTCTCTTTCATATAGCCGACAACTACAGACAACATGTGACAATGCCGACAACTTGAAACGAACGATGAACGGCCAACGATGGGGAGTTGATGGGGAGTTGATGGGGAGCGATTAGAAGCGATTGAAGCACGAGTAGCAGCGCGACCTGGATATCCAGGAAGGGCTGGAGTGAGACGCGATGCCATCCTCGTGAGCGCGCAGTATGATATGTGACATGCGGGACGGCGGGTTGAACCGCTACGGTGACTGTAGAGCGGCGACTGGAGGGTGACGATGACCAATCAGCAGTCGGCGGCTGATGAGCCAGCGCACGCGCCTACGCATGTGGTGACGTGCTTTCTGCTGCGGCGGGATCGAGGACATGATGAGACGCTCCTGGCGCGCCGCAGCGAGCGCGTACGCACCTATCGCGGAGCATGGGCGGCGATCAGCGGGTATGTCGAGCCGGACATGGAGCCGATTGATCAGGCGTATCAGGAGATACGCGAAGAGACGGGGCTGGATCGCTCCGGCGTGGCGCTATTGCGAGCCGGCGAGCCGATAGCCTTCCACGACGCGGATATTGGGCAGGATTGGGTGGTCCATCCATTTCTCTTTCTGGCGCTACGGCCCGACGCCGTCAGGCATGACTGGGAGGCGAATAAGTTCGCCTGGATGGCGCCTGACGCTGTGCGGAGCCTTGCGACCGTGCCGCGACTCGCTGAAGCGTTGGCGCATGTCTACCCTCCCGAGACGGAGTAAGGAGGCGCTGCCATGAGCGGCGGTGGAGCGGCGCAAGGCGGCCGGGGCGCCGCAGATGTGATGGAAGCGGTCGAGCGTATTCGCTTGGATCGGGAGCATGGGGCAAGCGCGCTCGCGCGCGAGGCGGCGCAGGCAATGGCTGACGTCGCATCTCAAGCGGGTAGCTCTAGCGACGTGCTCGCACGCGCGCAGGTGTTGGGGCGCGCGCTCGCGCTTGCTCGCCCAAGTATGGCCGCGATCGCGAATACCGTCACCCATCTCTGGGGTGTCGCTTCGTCGGGGGAGGGAGATGCTGAGGCACAGCTGAAGGCGCTGCGGGCTGAGGCGCTCGCACTGGAGGCTCACTGGGGTGCGGCGATTGACGGCATGGTGCACTGGGCGCGCGCAGAGGTAACGGGCGTCGTCTATACGCTCAGCCGATCTGGTACGGTGGAGCAGACGTTGACGAGGCTCGCGCACGAGCGATCTGTGGAAGATCCATTGCGAGTGATCGTTAGCGAGTCGCGACCTGGCGGCGAAGGGGTAGCGCTGGCCAGAGCGTTAGCTGCCGCTGGCGCGCGCGTTACCCTGGCGGCGGATAGCGCGTGCGCCACGTTTATGGGCGAAGCAGCGCTGGTGATCGTCGGAGCGGACAGCGTTCGCGGCGACGGCTCCGTGGTCAATAAGGTTGGCACACACGCGCTCGCGCTAGTCGCGCACGCGTTTGGCACGCCTGTCTATGCGCTGGCCGAGCGTCTGAAGATCACGCCAGACTCGTATCCGCTCGTCATCGAGGAGATGCCGCCCGACGAACTCCTTCCTGAGATGGTCGAGGGTGTCACAGCGCGGAACATCTACTTCGACGTGACTCCTTCAGCGCTCATTACGGGTGTGATCCTCGAGACGGGTGCGGTCGGAGCCGGAACGATTGCACGGCTGGCTCAGGAGGCAGAACGCGATTATGAGTCACTCATGCATCCGTAGCGTCGCTGTCCGCAAACGGCTTGCTCGCGCGCATCAACGCGAGGAGCGCCCGCGCATACGCCTCCTGGACGGTCTGACAGTCGAGGTAGCTCGACGCGAGCATGATGCGGTAGCGCGCCTTCCACTTACGGGCTGCGGCGGGCGTCAACCGCACCAGCGTGTAACTGGGGGCATGGCGCTCGAGTTCTCGCCGAAGCGCTACTTCATCAAACGCGCTGATCCCGCTCGCCTGGAGCTGACTGACGAGCTCATCAGCTAGCGGCTCCTCGGCTTTGTCAGGCGCGTCGGGTCGCATCGTCATGGGAGTGGCGCTCCTTCTGAGTCGAGCTAAATTGGTCGGCGTGAAGTGGTTTCGAGATCGCGAGGCCGTGCGATTTCGCGTGACTCTGTTGGGTGGTGTGAGTGGGCACGGGAGCAGTGTAGCGAGTTCTGTCGTCCGCAGTCAAACCCGCGCGAGATAACATGTGATGGGGCAAGCTGGGCAGAGTGGAGACGCGGCGACAGAGCGCTGGAGGTGGCTGACCATGAGTGACTGGCATGGAGAAAGCGTCGTCTCAGCCGTTGGGCATGTAGGCGTCGAGCTTGCGGACCTGGGAACGCGAATCACGCTCGCCACGCCGGGCGCGCTGCCTCGGAGCATCGAGCGGATACTCCGCGCTCGCTTCGATCAGCCCCCTGCGCCCATTGAGGTCATCGAGCGCATCGTCATGCTAATGGCCGAAGTTGGAGCGACGCCCACGACCACGCTCGGTGTCGCGGTGTGGGGGAGTGTCGCTTCAACGCGCGGCGAGATCACCGACCCGCGCTTTGGCGACGAGTGGCGCGATGTTCCCTTCACGGAGCGTCTGGAAGATCGGCTTGGCTCAACGGTGCGCCTCGGCGCCGGCGTGAATGCAGCGGCGCGAGCGGAAGTGACGCGAGGCGCGGGAATCGGCCAGTCGCCACTGCTCTATGTCCATCTGGGCAGGTCAGTCACGAGCGCGCTTGTCGTGGATGGTGAACCGCTCGTAGGCGCCCATGATGACGCGGGCAAGCTGGGCCATTGGCAGACCGGACTCGATGGACCGCGCTGCGCATGCGGGGCGCGTGGTCATCTGGACCCCATCGTGTCCGCGCAATCGCTCGTTCGTCTGGCCATCGGCGCGGCAGCGGACGACGAGGACGCGCTCGCCGCGATCCACCACCTGACAGGCCGTCGCGCCGAGGCTCTGACGGCCCCACAACTCGTCACGCTGGCGCGCGATGGCGTGCGCCCATTGCGCGAGCTACTCGACGTCGCGCTCGATGCGCTCGCGGGCGCTCTGGCAAATCTGACCGTGACGCTCGATCCACAGATGATTGTGATTGGCGGCCCTCTTGCGTTGGCGGATGACGTGCTCTTTGTCTGGCTGCGTGAACGGATTTCTACGCAGCTGAGCGGCGTCATGCCGGCGCCGCCGGTGGTCGCGGGTGCGCTCGAACCGCATGCGGCGTTGCTCGGCGCGATCTGGTCGTAGGGGCGTGTGGTCGCGCGGCGCACTGTTGGCGATCGTTGAGCGCGCGTCGTACGAGCGGCATACGTGGCATAATGGGACGGACGGATGCGAACAGACATGCGCCTTGCGGAGGCGCGCATGGAAGGGCGAGCCGCTTTACCATGCGAAGGGAGATGTGGCAAGGCCTGTGACAGGTAGCGATGAACGCCTCGATGCCCTGCGCGGTCAGTCATTGGCTGACCGCTATCAGCTTGGAGATATCCGTGCGCATGGCGCGCTCAGCATCGTGTACAACGGGACGGACGTCATCTTGCAGCGCCCAGTCGCCATCAAAGTGACGCCGCTTGAGCGCGCAAGCGCGTATCGAGAGGCGCTGAACGCGACGGCAGCTCTGTCATATCCCGCGTTTCTCGCGACGTACGATGTCTTCGAGCAAGATGGCTTGCTGTATCAGGCGCAAGAGTTCATAGATGGCCGGCCCCTGAGCGCCTATCTGGTCGAGGGTACGCCCACTCGACGCGCTGTCTCTCTGGCGCTCCAACTGGCGCGGGCGCTCACCTACGCTCATCAGCACGATCTTACACACGGTGATCTCACTCCATCGGCCATCCTGATAGACAGGAATGCGACTGCGCACATCAATAATGTGCGCTTGCCTGCTGATTGGGAATACTTCACTGAGACAGCGACGTCTGTCGAGCGCTCAGGCCTGAGCGCGTCTGCGGCTGGCGTGCTGACCGCTCTGCGCGACGATGAGCGCCAGCGTGATGTGTGGTCTGTCGCCGCTGCTCTGTGGTTTCTCCTCACGCATACGGAATCCGTAGGCGAAGACCAGACGCGGATATTCCATGAGGATGTGACGCCCGAGATACGCGACGTGGTGACCCGGACACTCGATGTCGCCCATGAACGCGCCCTCACATCCGCGGAGGAGCTGGCGCTCGCGCTGGAGCAGATTGACGGGGTGTTGACGCGTGGCGCGGCCCGTCAGCGTGATACGCTGCCCCTCGCGATTCGCGCCTTTCGTGAAGAGCGCAGCGCAGGCGCCGCGGGAATGGCGACAGGGCTGCGTCGCCTCGTCGAGCTTCCTGATGAGCGGCTTGCGGGCGCGTCAACCTACTTCGGTGAGACAGACCCAATCGCGTTGGACCGCAGCCAGACACGCCCCGCCGACGATGCGCCATACCTGGGGTACCAGTCGCCACTCCGGTATCGACCCCCGGCGTATCAGGCGCTCGCCGACAACAATGATAACTTCAATGCGCTGAGGAGCAAGAGGGCGCGGTCCCTGCGCGATGGCGCGCTGGACGCGCCGCTGGATCCCAATCCGGCGTGGGCAATGGACTATGCCAACAGGCGAGATGGGAGCGTTATGCGGCCGTGGGCATGGACGCTGATCGGCATCGCGCTGTTCGTCGCGTTCTTTCTCATTGGCTACTTGATGTTTCCTCAGCTCAAGCTCTTTTGACCTCCTCCAGACTGAGAGGATGACCTGACCATGCGACAACTCTGGGCGCCCTGGCGCATGAGCTACATCGGCGCTGAGCCAGCCTCGAAGGGCTGCATCTTCTGCGAGAAAGCGGCGTCATCAGCGGACGAGAGCAATCTCGTTCTGCTGCGTGGTGATCATTGCTACGCACTGATGAACATATTTCCATATAACAATGGGCATCTGATGATTGCGCCGTACGCGCATCAGCCGACCATCCTGGAACTCGACGCCGACACGTTGACTGAGATGATGACCGTAGCGCAGGTATGTGTGCGCGCTTGCCAGGCCGCGCTTGGGGCGCAGGGCTTCAACATCGGCATCAATCAGGGACTAGTCGCGGGCGCTGGCATTACTGATCACGCGCACATGCACGTCGTTCCGCGCTGGGGTGGCGATACGAACTTCATGCCGGTGTTGGCTGATGTGAAGGTGATGCCGGACTTCGTCGAGAACACCTATCGACAGCTCCGAGAGCAGCTTGCGCTCGGGGAGCCGGCGCCGGAGCAGCCCTGACGCTCGGTGCGCCACCTGACCTGACCTTGCGATGCGCGTGCGGCGCGGGCTATCATGCCTGATGGAATCGTGCGCTAGCATAGCTGACAGCAGCGAGGTACAGGCGGCGAATGGCATCTACGGAACGTGGTTCATCCTGCCGCTTGACTGTGCGCGTCACCGGCGAAGTGCAGGGCGTTGGCTACAGGTTCTTCGCATGGCGTCGAGCGAGCGCTCTGGGAATGCAGGGCTACGTGAAGAATCTTGCCGATGGTTCGGTGCAGGTCGTCGCGGAGGGCGCTCGCGCTTTGCTGGAGCAGTTGCTTGGTGAGCTGCGACAGGGACCGACCGCAGCGCGCGTCGATGAGGCGCGGGCCGAGTGGAGTGATCCTACCGGGGAGTTTAACAGCTTCTCGATCCGATAGCTGACGACAGGAAGTGAGAGACGAGCGATATGAGCATTGACCGGGAGACGGTAGACCATGTGGCGCGTCTGGCGCGTCTGGCGCTGAACGAGGACGAGCGCGCTCATCTTCGTGAGCAGTTGTCAGCTATCCTGGAGCACATCAATGTGATTGGCGAGGCGGATACGAGTCAGGTGAGCGCCTCCGCCAATATCCTGCCGATGACCAATGTGATGGCGCCGGACGCATCGCGCCCGTCATGCCCGCCCGAGCAGCTGTTAGCGAACGCTCCGGCGCGAGAAGATGGCTATTTTCGCGTGCGCGCTGTTCTTGACGAAGAATAGCGGCGCGTGGGTCTTCCTGCGACCGGTCGGGGGCGCGCTGGTCGCCTGTGGGGGGTATCTGGTCGCGCGCGAGCGGAGGCCAGTCGATGTCTGTGTGCGCGGCGAGGAGTAGGTTCAAGTGGCTGAACTCTGGCAACTTTCCATCAGCGAGGCGTCTGAGCTGTTGCGGCGACGGGAAATCAGCGCGGTCGAGTTGACCCGCGCGCATGTCGAGCGCATCGACCAGATAGAAGGCAGTGTGCGCGCGTTCGTTACCGTCACTGAGCGGGACGCGATGCGCGAGGCCGAGCAGGTGGATCAGCTCCGGCGTGAGGGCGCCGAGCTTGGCCCGCTCGCTGGCATTCCGATCGCAATCAAAGATGTGATCAGCACGAAAGGCGTGCGGACCACCTGCTCATCGCGCATGCTCGAGCACTACACGCCGATCTACGATGCGACGGTCATGAATCGCTTGCACGACGCGCGCGCTATCATGCTCGGCAAGACGAACATGGATGAGTTCGCGATGGGGTCCTCGACCGAGAACTCAGCGTTCTTCCCCACGCGGAATCCCTGGGATCTGGAGCGCGTGCCGGGAGGCAGCAGCGGCGGTTCGGCTGCGTCAGTGGCCGCGGGGGAGGCGATGGCGTCGCTCGGCTCTGACACTGGCGGCTCCGTGCGGCAACCTGGCGCACTGACCAACACCGTCGCGCTCAAGCCGACGTACGGTCGCGTCTCGCGCTTTGGCCTGATCGCGTTCGCCTCGTCGCTCGACCAGATCGGTCCCTTTACCCGCTCCGCGCGCGACATGGCGCTGATGATGCAGGCTATCGCGGGCTACGACCGACTGGACTCGACCTCGATCAACGCGCCCGTCCCGAATTACTCTGAGGCGCTGACAGGCGACGTGAAGGGCTTGCGGATTGGTGTCCCCAGCGAGTATTTCGTCGAGGGGACGGAGCCGGGCGTGCGTGCGGTGGTCGAGCAGGCGATCGAGACGCTGAAGTCGCTCGGCGCAGTGGTGGAAGAATGCTCGCTGCCGCATACCCGCTATGGCGTCGCGGCGTACTATATCATTGCGCCAGCGGAGTGCAGCGCGAATCTGGCGCGCTACGATGGCGTGAAGTACGGGTTCTCTTCCAAGCATGTCGAGGGCAGCCTGATTGACTACATGTCAGAGACGCGTGCGGAGGGCTTCGGGCCAGAGGTCAAGCGCCGCATCATGCTGGGAGCGTATGCGCTCTCGTCGGGCTACTACGACGCCTATTACCTCAAGGCCGAGAAGGTCCGCACGCTCATCAAGCGCGACTTCGACGCCGTGTTTGATCGCTTCGATGCGATCATCGGGCCAACCAGCCCCAGCGTGGCGTTCAAGATCGGCGAGAAAATCTCTGATCCCTATGCCATGTACCTGAACGACGTGTTCACGATTCCGGCCAACCTAGCTGGTATCTGCGGACTCTCGATGCCTGGGGGTTTCAGCGAAGGATTGCCGGTCGGCGTGCAGTTGCTTGGCCCCGCGCTCGGAGAGCCAATGCTGTTGCGGATCGCCGACGCTTTCGAACAAGCCACTGATTATCACAGGCTCATGGCGCCAACACCAGTCAAGCGAAAGAGGGGGAGCAGCCGGTGAGGGGCGTCTTACATGCCTCCCAGCGGACCAGCGGGCCGGAGGCTTCGTCGTGCGGCTGGTAGTAGCGCGGCATGGCGCCACTCAGCATAATCTCGACGCGCGCTTCACGGGGCAGTTTGATGCTCCGCTGAGCACGCTGGGCGAATTGCAGGCCGACGTCCTCGCCCAGCGGCTCGCCTCACAGCGCTTCGATGCGATTATCTCCTCCGACCTGCGCCGCGCTCGCGACACGGCCGAACGCATCGCATCGGGCGCCGGTCTGCCGGTTACGCTCGATCCCGCGCTACGCGAGATTTCAATTGGCGAGTGGGAGGGACGAAGCGTGAGCGATGTCAGGCGAGAGCACGGCGAATTACTCGACCGCATCGAAACGGACCCGCTGGGTGAAACAGCATATCCACAGGGCGAATCGTGGGCGCAGTTTAGCGCTCGCGTCGTGGGCGCTCTGATGCGCTGGCGGGCGCGCTATCCTTCAGGTACGCTGCTCTGGGTGGCGCACGGTGGCGTGATCAGCGCGCTATTCTTGAACGCGCTTGGGCTCAGCATGGAGCGCAGACGCCAGATCGCTCGGGGCAATACGTGCCTGTTCGAGTTCGACTATCGGCCGACGCATGTCGTGCTGGTGCGCGCCAATGATACCTGTCATCTTGATCGTCTGATGTCTGATGGCGAAGGCGAGCAATCTCAGGCGCTGTGAGATGACGCGGATGAGCGGCGCGAAGGCTGGCGCCAGACAGCGCGGCGAGAAAGCGACGCACGAGAGGAGTGACAGTGATGACGCACCCAACGTCCACGGCTGCGAGCGTCGAAACAGTCGCGGATCCGTGGTGGACCGAGGGGGATTTCCCGGTACGACAGGGAGTGGTTGGGCATGCGCTGATTGACGGGCGGGCCGCGATGTTGGCGATGTGCCGCGCCTTCTTGAGCGCAAAGTCGTCTATCCTCCTGGCCGCGTGGGACATCCGAGCCGACCTGCTGATGGTACGTGGCGAAGACGCTCACGTCGGTGAAGATGGCAGCGCCGAGCAGAGCGCGTTGATCGAAGGGTTGCGCAAAGAGGGGCTCTCAGAGGAGGCCATCGCACTGTGGAACGCCAACCGCTTGCAGGTGCGTGATGTGCTTGGCTTTGCTGTGCAGCGCGGCGTTAAGGTAGGCGTGTTGCTGTGGGAGTCGGTCAACCTCGGCTTGCACCTGACGAATAATCCTCCCGAACAGCAGAAGCTGCTGTCCGAGGTCGGTGTGGATTGTCTACTCGACAACAGCGCAATCAAGATCACACACCTCACCGAAGCTCTGCATCAGAAGTGCGCGGTCGTGGATGGCCGAGTAGCGTTCGTCGGCGGCATTGACCTGACGCTACAGGCGAACGGCGACTATGATCGGTGGGATACGCACTATCATCCAGCCGAGTCACCTGATCGCGGGTCCGCTCATACCGCATCGATGCACCCGTGGCACGATGCGCACATGCGGCTTGAAGGTCCAGTGGTGGCCGATGTGCAGCGCAACATCGTGCAGCGCTGGATGGAAGTCGCCGCGAACCGCGATGGGCCGACCTGGCCTGCGGACCTTCCAGCGGAACCACCCACGCCTGTGGCGGGCGGCGCCTCGGCCCAACTCATTCGCTCTATCCCGAAAGGCACATACGACTTCGCGCCTGAGGGCATCAAAACGATTGAACAGGCGTATATGCGGGCGGTTTCAGCGGCACAGCGGTTTATCTATCTGGAGAGCCAGTATCTCTGGCCTGAGGTCTATCGCGGAATAGATAACCTGCTGTGGGGTGGACGTAGCGAGGAGCTAGAGGCGTTCATTGACGCGCTTGGCGATGCGATCAACCGAGGCGTGTCGGTCGCGATCGTCGTGCCAGATCATCCTAATTGCGGACGGCGCTTCACTGACGCGGGCTTCGAGCGACTTCGCGAGCGAATAGCGACTGCGGATGCGGCGGAGCGACTGCTTATGCTCACACTTGGAGCTGATTCGTTGACCCCGGAGGCTCCCAATGGCCTCTTCTATCGGCCCGTCTATGTGCACGCGAAGGTTGGTATCGTAGACGACCACTGGCTGACCATCGGGTCAGCGAACCTGAACAATCGCGGCTTCGGCGCTGACGCCGAGATCAATATCAGCCTCGCCGACCCGCGTGTCGCGGAGGAGTTGCGCGTGGCCCTCTGGATGGAGCATTTACAGGCGTCTCTGGAGGAGGCCGAGGATTTGCGGTCGGTCGATGCGGGCTTTACCGCGCTGCGCGAGCAGGCCGAGGCGAACCTGACACGGGTGATGAACCGCCAGCCGATGCAGGGCCACGCGCTGCCCTATCTGACTGTGGCTCAAGGTGAGCAGCGCGGCATCTCGATTGACCCTAACCACGGCTGGATTGATTGCCTCGAAGGTGGCGTTGGCCCTACGCCAGAGGCATATCGCGATCGCTATATCTAGCGGCCATCAACGCCGTCCTGGTTTCCAGTAGCGACCGCTCGAGGCGGCGCATGGTTTCAGGAGCGTGTATAGCGCTTTACCGCAGTCTGCGCGGCATGGCGCACCCAGGGGTCGACATCCTCCGATGCCTCGCGCAGAGGTCCGATGGCGCGCTTGTCCGCGAGGGCGCCTAAGGCCGTCGCGGCTGCGGCTCGAACGCTGGCGTCACGGTCTTTGAGCAGGCGGATGAGCGCGGGCGCCGACGCAGGTGTAGGATCCGCGCCGAGCGCCTGCGCGATCGCAAGTCGAAGATGTGGATCCGCACTGGAGGCGTGTTTGCGCAGGGCGAGCAGCGCGCGCTTGCCGCCGAGCTGGCCGAGCGCATTCGCCGCCGCGAGCCGCACATCTCCATTCACGTCGTCGAGGCGAGCGATAAGCTCATTGAGCGCGCCGGACGCGCCGATTGCGCTGAGGGTGGTCACGGCGACACGCCGCTGGGCCGCGTCTGGACTGCTGAGATTGACGAGCGCGGCGCCGCTCGCGGCTTCACCGGCGCCAGGCGTGGCTCCGGTCAACAGGCGCAGCGCCTCCTCCGCGCGGCGGCGTGTCTGGGGATTGGCGCCGCGAACCTCCTCCTGGAGCGCTGGAATGGCGCGGGCATCCGCATAGACGAGCGCCTGCTCGACGGCCTGGCGCATCGTGGGGTCAGACTGGGTAAGCAGCGACATCAGCGCTTCGAGCGCCTCGTCGGTGGCGCTGAGTCCAAGCGCGGTGGCAAGCTGAGCGCGCAGCAGCCGATCAACGTCGCTCTCGCGGGCCAGCCAGCTGGCGGCGCTGATGAACTCTCGCCCTGCCTCCTGCTGTACGCGCTCAAAGGCGCGAGTAAGTCGCGCGCGCCGCTGCGGATCGGCTCCATAGACCACGGCGGCGTCGAGCAGGTCGCGCAGGCCCTGCTGCCGTACCATGAATGCGGGTGTCTCGGTTTCGTGTCGCGCGATCATATGCGCGATTTGCGGCGCGACGCCTTCGACGACAGCCGCGAGCGCCAGCGCGATTGTTTGCGGGTAGACATCCTGGCTGTCGGCCATGCCTACACGCGGCGCGATACTGTCAGGTGAGTTGGCAAAGCGGAAGATGCGCTGCGCGAGGTCGTACGGATCGTCGGCCGCTCCGGCCCAGAGGACAACTGGAGCCGCCCAGTGAGGTCGCAATAGTTGACTGTTCAGGCGCCCCAGTCCGTCATCACGCATGTCGAGCCACCAGGCGGCTGCGCTGATCTGCGCGAGCGTGTGCGCGAAGCCGAGCGTCAGGCCATCGAGACTGCGTCGCAGCATGCCTGTACGCAGCCCTGCCTGAATGTCGCGCTCGATGCGCTGAAGCGACAGATCGGGCGCGACACTCAAGGCGAAGTCCGTGGGACCCGGCGGCGGATTGTTATCGAGCCAATCGAGGACACTTTCGCCTGCGGTGCGTGAGGGGTCCAGTGGCAGATAGGCGGAGCGAGCTTCCTGGAGCGAGGCGGCGAGCGCAGCCCACACCAACGCTGGCTGTCGCTGTAGGTCGGCCCCATCCAGGTGAGCGGCGGATTCCAGATCGCGCACAGCGGCTGTCGCGCTCGCGAGCGTGATATAGGCACGCAAGAGGGTCGCGCGGCCCCACGGCACGCGTTCTCCTGCCCCAATCGTCTCGGTCAGCGCCGCCGAAATGGCCGCCGACTGCAGCGAGGCGCCCAGAGGGCGATCCTGCATATCCGTGACAAGTGGACCTTGCGCCGCGCCGCTCTTTTCTTTGGCGCGCTGGCGCTTGCCCTGGCGCTTCCGGAGCGCGCGCGTTAGCTCGGCGATCGGTACAGGCGCCATTGTCATCGGACTGGCCGACGCGAGCGGCCCAAGGTCGTCCATGATGCTCGCGTGGACAGAGGTTTCGCAGGTGACGATCAGTCGGCAGCGGCTGTAGGGGCCCGACACCAACGGCTGGAGCGCCGCGTTGATCAAGTCGCGTTCGTCGTCGTAGAGCTTGTCATAGTCGTCGCAGAGCAGAGCGACTCGTCCCGAGCGCAGCAGCGAGTCTGCTCGTGCGCCCAAACCGTTGGTACCCAGCCGGGCGAGCATCGCAGCGATATATGGAACAACGCTTGAGGAGTCATTCGCGTCAGCGATCGAGCGCGCCAGTCCCGGCGCTGAAACCAGCACGGGCAATGACTCGCGCCGCACGCCAAATAGCACGCGGCCCAGCGCTGAGCGACCGCACATGGATTGTGCGATGGTGAGCAGCGCAGTCGTCTTGCCCGCGCCTGCAGCGCCCAGGAGCAGCGCCTTCGGATGCGCATCGAGCAGAGCTGTCGCCGACAGCGGCTCACGCTGGCTCCGCTCCGGGAGCATATCGAGCTGCGATGCGGCTGGCTGAATCCCCAGGGAGATAAGCGGCGCATCGCGGCGCAGTCGATCGCGGCAATACGAGCGAATGAAGCGCATGTAGCGGGTGATTCGGACCGCCCAGATGATGCGCGACATGACGAGCGCAGCCACAAGGCCGCCAACCAGTGGGCCGCCGACTAGCGTTACCAGCAGATCAATGTGGGCCTGCGCGTGGTCAGGCGCCTGCGCTAGATCGTTGAGTGTCGCCGATAGCTCTGGTCCGCTGAGCAGCACAATCGCGAGCAACGTGGCCAGCGCGGCCAATACCGCCGACGTCAGCATCACGCCCGTATAGGCCGTTCGCGAGCCGACCGAAGATGACCCAAGTGATGCGGATGTCACGATTGATCCTTACCTGCGAGCGTGTAGTCGTAGACCCGCGCGCAGGCGCGGGATATTGAGCATACCGTCTCCGTTGTGGGCGAGCGGCGCTCATCGCGCGCTCCCTGAGTGGCGCTCTCAGGTATTCTGGGGTGTGCGACGGTGTGCTGTCAATCAGTATAACGCGCCACAGGATTACGTGTGTCGTTCAGCTCCGCGCACTGGTGGTGATCCCCGAGAGGGGGCTTGCTCCATCGTATAGGTGTGCGTTCAGTGAGAGAGAGTCTCTTGCGGAGAATGCCAGCGGGCGATAGGGAGCGGCCCAGAGCTGCCGTGTGTGCGGCGCTGACAGTAGACCGCCATTTCGTGTATGCTGGAGTAGCCCACTATCCTGCTGGCGTCAAATCGCTGTGGATGAGTGGCGCGCGTGTGAGACCTGCCCAGGAGAGAATAGTTATGACCGAGCCTGTGACCCGCGTAAAGCGTCTGGCGCCAGACCTCTGGCTCCTGGACACACTCTTTCAGGGCGAACAAGGAGTCATCGCCAGCTATTTGTTAACGGGGGCCGACGGACTGGCCCTCGTAGATGTCGGTTCGGCCGCGACACTCGATACGCTGCTCGCCTCTATCCGCGCCACTGGACATCAGCCGGAAGAGATCGAGCATATCCTGTTGACCCATATCCACCTCGACCACGCGGGCGCAACGGGCGCTCTGCTGCCTTACATGCCCCAGGCACGCGTGTACGTGCATCACATAGGCGCGCCTCACCTCATCAATCCCGAGAAGTTGATCTCCAGCGCCTCACGCATTTATGGGGACAAGATGCATCAGCTCTGGGGCGATATGGAGCCGGTGCCAGAGGAGCGCATTTCGCTGCTCGACGAGGGCGTGGAGACACGCGTAGGAGGCCGCACGCTGCGGGCGCTCTACACGCCAGGACACGCAATTCACCATGTGGCGTTCCATGACGCCGCTCACGGTGACCTCTTCCCAGGGGACGTGGCGGGCGTGCGCCTCGAAGACATTGACTATGTGCGTCCTCCCACACCACCGCCGGACCTGAACCTCGAAGATTGGTCGGCCAGCATCGAGCGCTTGCGCGCCCTGCGCCCTCAGACGCTCTACCTGCCACATTTTGGCCCGACACCTGGCTCTGATCGCCATTTCGACGAACTGCATGATCGCCTCTATGCCTGGGGCGACATTGTGGCGCGTGGCATGCGTCAGGGTGAGAATGATCAGCAACTCGCGGCCGACCTCGCCGCCGCGTCCGATCCAGACGTGGCGCAGATCGCGTCGGCGGGTGGGGCAGAGACCGACGACACAGTAACGCGGTATGAGCTCGCGACCAACTACCTGATGAGCGCGCAAGGGTATATGCGCTACTACAAGAAGACGCATCCCGAAGCGCTCACCGAGTGATATTCACCGCGACGATTGGCTGTCGCGACCCGTCTGAACGCATAGTGAACTGTCAGCGCCCGCCAGTCGTCCGGCTGGGGGCGCTCTTCGCGTAGAGCGCATGATGGTCTGGCAGGCATCTGGGAAGAGAAGGGCGACAAGGTCATGGGTAAGATTGTGGATAAGCGGCGCCTGACGTTGAGTGATCCACTCGACCATGGCGCTATCGAGGCGCTCGTGGCGGGGCGTCACGGCGCGCCCTTCGATGTTCTGGGTCGGCATCTCACGATGCTGCAAGGGGAACAGGTGACGATCATCCGCGCGTTCGTTCCGGGGGCGAGCGCGATGTGGGTTGTCGCCGCACACACATCAGACGCCGCACCAAGTGAGCCGCTTCCCATGAAGCGCCTGCGGCCTGAGGGGCTTTTCAGCCTCGTGCTGCTTGGTGAGCCATTTACGCACTATGAGTTTGATGTGCGTCGTGATGATGGGCCGATTACCCGCGTCGCAGATCCCTACTCGTTCCCGCCGCTGCTGACCGAATTTGATCTGTATCTGATTGGCGAAGGCACACATCAGGATCTCTACGAGCGACTTGGCGCGCACCCGCGACGTGTCAATGAGGTGGATGGCGTCGCATTCGCTGTCTGGGCGCCGAATGCGCGGCGGGTCAGTGTGGTCGGCGACTTCAACGGCTGGGACGACCGCGCGCACCCGATGCGGATGCGCTCGAATGGGATTTGGGAGCTATTCATCCCAGGTCTGACGATTGGCGCGCTTTACAAGTACGCTGTGCTCTCGTGGAATCAGGGCTTTCGCGCGCTCAAAGCGGACCCATACGCGTTTACCGCGGAGCTGCGCCCTGGCACCGCGTCGCGAGTCTGGGATCTGGGCGGCTACGTTTGGGGCGACGACGCATGGGCGCATAAGCGCGCGCGCGCCAACGCTTCTGACGCGCCGATCAGCGTCTATGAGCTTCACGTCGGGTCATGGCGACCCGACGAGGGTTCTGATACACCGCATGTGAGCTACCGGACGCTGGCGCACAATCTTGCGCCGTACCTTGAAAAACTAGGCTATACCCATGTCGAGCTTATGCCCGTGGCGGAGCATCCATTCGATGGCTCCTGGGGCTATCAGGTGACAGGGTACTTCGCGCCCACCAGTCGTTACGGCTCGCCACAGGATTTCATGTATTTTGTTGATTACATGCATCAGCGAGGCATCGGAGTCATTCTCGACTGGGTTCCGGCGCACTTCCCGAAAGACGCGCATGGGCTCGCCTATTTCGATGGCTCACATACCTACGAGCATGCCGATCCGCGGCAGGGCGAACAGCTTGACTGGGGAACCCTCGTCTTCAACTATGGGCGCAATGAGGTGCGCAACTTCCTCATCTCAAATGCGCTCTTCTGGCTGGATAAGTACCATATTGACGGCCTGCGGGTGGACGCGGTAGCGTCGATGCTCTACCTGGACTACTCACGCAAGGAAGGGCAGTGGGTGCCGAATCAATATGGAGGACGCGAGAATCTGGCGGCGATTGACTTTCTGCGCCAGTGCAACGCTGTGGTTCACGAGCGCTTTCCGCATGCGATGATGATCGCTGAGGAATCCACCGCATGGCCAGGTGTGACCAAGCCGGTGAGTGAAGGCGGTCTGGGTTTCTCGTACAAGTGGAACATGGGATGGATGCACGATATTCTGGAGTACTTCCATCACGAGCCTGTCCATCGCAAATACCATCAGAACGAGATGACGTTCTCGTTCATGTATGCGTTCTCCGAACGGTTCATGCTGCCCTTCTCGCATGATGAAGTGGTCCACATGAAAGGCAGCATGATCAACAAGATGCCCGGTGACCACTGGCAGAAGTTCGCCAACCTGCGCGCGCTCTACACCTTCATGTATGGGCATCCGGGCAAGAAGCTGCTCTTTATGGGGTCGGAGTTCGCGCAATGGGCCGAGTGGAATTATGCCGGGTACCTCGACTGGGGTCTGCTCGATGAGCACAACGCGCTGGTCGAGCGCCACCGGAAACTGCGCGACTTCGTCGGCCATCTGAATCACGTCATGCGGGGAACGCCAGCGCTGCATGAGCTGGATGACCAGCCTGAAGGATTCGAGTGGATTGATGGCAGCGACTCGGCGCAGAGCGTTGTCTCATTCGCGCGCTGGGACAAGCGCCAGGAGGATCTCGTCATCGTGGTCGGTAATTTTACGCCCGTGCCGCGCTATGACTACCGCGTCGGCACGCCGGTCATCGGACGCTATGTCGAGATCGTCAACTCAGATGCGACAGCATTCGGCGGCAGCGGAGTCGTCAACAGCGGTTCACTGGTGTCTGAGCCTGTCACCGCGCACGGCAAAGCGCACTCGTTGTCGCTCACGTTGCCGCCACTGGGCGTGATCATGCTGCGTCTTACGCGAAACTAGCGCGGGACGTGCGCGGGAATCGCGCGGGACGTGCGCGGGAACGCTTATAGAGGCGAGGGTGTTGATACCGCGTTTCTGGCAGAGGCGTCTGAGAGGGTGGGTCGCCAGGCAGCGAAGCGGAGTGTGTTGTTGTCAGTGGGCAGATGAGGAAGGTCAGAAGATGTCCAGAATGCATGCGTCGGCTGAGCGGATCGTTGACGCCGAGCCATCGTCTGTGTGGTCAGTGATCACTGATTTCAGCGGGTCGCGTCCGCAGATGCTCCCAGAGAACTATCAGGGATACAACGTCGAGCGCGGCGCGGATGGCGCGGGTCCCGTGTTGAGCTTCACCCTGCGAGCAGGTGGCCGGGAGCGGGCATACCGCATGCAGGTGGAGGTGGTGACGGCAGGTCAGGAATTGTTCGAGCGCGACCTGGCATCTACGTATACGATGCGCTGGCTGGTCGAGCGCGTAGGGCCGGGCGCGCACACACGTGTGCGGCTGTCGAGCGACTGGGAAAGTCGCGCGTCAGGTGTGAACGGCTTTTTCGAGCGACGTTTCGCGCCGCTGGGAGTGCGGCGCATCCACCAGGAAACACTCGTCCGGCTGGGCCATCTGATGCGTGAGCGTCAGCTGGCCGTAGCCGGACGTTGAGTGTGCGCGACGGTGGTGGCCGCCAACGCGCGTAGGGGTTGTCGCTGCGTTTGAGCACAGCGTTCCCTGGGTAGGCGCTACAGCGCTTGCCTGTCGCCGGTCGCAATGCTTGGCGTCACAGGCCCTCGCGTCCGAGTTGTCATGCCAGCGTGATCCGCACGACAGGCATGGCCGCTGCGCAGGTCGGGTGAGGCGCGAGCCTATGCCTCACCACGGGAGTTCCACCGGAGAGATCGCAGACCTCTCAGGAGTATCATGGCGTGCGCCTATTACGGGCGGCACTGCCATTCGCGCCAGCTATAGCCGTCACGCTGGAAGATCTGATACGCCGCGTGGATGTTCGCATACGCGTTGTACGGGGACTGACCAGCGTATGACGTCGTGCGCCATGTGCTTGTGTCCAGAATCTGGAAGACACCAGCGGCATGGGCGCCAGCAACCGGGGTGCGGTTGTACGCCGACGGGTTGAAACCCGACTCGCAGCGAGCGATGTTCAGCGCGCCAGCGGAATATGGACCAAAGACAGCGCGGATCTCGTTGATGACCGCCTGCTGGCCCGGGTTCGAAGCGCCAACGTAGGGCGTCGTCTTGTGGACGGGCGCGCTGCGCGTGATGTGCGTGGCCTTCTTGACTGTGGCGGACTTTTTGGTTGTCGTGGCAGTGGAGTGGCTTACCGTGGAAGCGCCATAGTTTGGCACCCAGGCGGGGTTGTCAGAGACGAGCGCGCCGCCGGAGCGATGCCAGTGCTGTGTGCAATGGTAGGCGCCATTAGACCAACCATAGCAGAGCCAGCTTCCCTCGACTTTATAGCCACGATGGAAGGAGAGGTTAGCGCCGTGCGCCTGGACGGGCGCGGTGACAGCGGCGCCTGCGAATGTCGCGGCGAGCGCGCCCACCGCAATGACAGCCTTGTGCGCGCCATGCAGATTTGACGCGGCGTTACGAACGTACTGGGAAACGCGATGCACTAGGAATATCCTCCAGATGCGCTCCACTCTCGTGGAGCGATCGCAGCGGTGAACTGCGACTCTTTACCTCCTTGGCCGAGCGGGGCGTCCCCTCGCTCAGCCGCGCACAATGAGAGTTCCTCTCAGCCACACGAGCGAGAACACACCGCTTTGCTCGTGGGCTGCCCCGCCAGACATCATGTCTGTCGTGCGCGTCTTGCGCAGGGCACGAGTAGGACTATACAAGGTCGTCGCAGTCTGTAACGCAAGGGGGACTGAATAACCATGTGGTAAGTCCTATGTTCGTCGCCATGAGTACCATGTATTATGTAAACTTTATGAGTTGTAATGACCGATGAAGCATTTGCGAAGTCCCATATATTCAGCAACTGAGTCAGCCAACCGGATTTGTTCGCGTCTGTCCCATGCTTTTCAGGGTCTTCGCCGCTACTCTGTTGACCGGGCCGCGAATGTGCGTGCAGATTGAGCCGGGGCAGCCAACGGGGAGCATGTCGAGGGGACTTCCGCCGCTCAGAACGTCAGGTCGCGCAGCGCGGGAATCCCGCCGAGTGAGGTAGCCGCGCGCACGCTCCGCATGATGGCGCGCGCGACGACACTGACCGCCACCGCTCCTAGCTGGGCAAGCGCCGCTGGCTCACATGGGGTCGCATTGGCGGCGACGGGTGAGGTCGAGAGCGTGAAGATGATGTCGCCATCGAATGGGGTGTGGGTCGGACGGATGGCGAGCGCAAAGCCATCATGCGCCATCTGAGCTAGCTTGGTAAGATCAGCCTTGTTCAGCGGCGCATTCGTAGCGAGCGCTGCGAGTGTCGTGTTGGCGCCGGGGAAGGGGCCTCGTGACCTCTCGGCAGAGGCTTCAGCGGCGCGTAGCCATCCTTGCCCCGACGGGTGGCGTGCGCCCGCCACCAGATGGCCGCTCTCGAGGTCGTAGACGTCGCCTACCGCGTTGACAGCGACCACCGCTCCCACTGTGAAGTCGCCCGCGTCGGACGCCATCACGGCGCTCGCGCTGCCAACGCCAGCCTTCACGCACCATTCGGGTCCAGCCATCTTGCCGATGGTTGCGCCCGTTCCAGCGCCAACACTGCCCTGCTCGACGGGGCCGCTTGACGCGGCCTTGAGCGCGCGGACCCCGGCAGCGGCGTCTGGCCGGATGTCCGCCCGCCCGATGGAGAGATCAAACAGCGCCGC
>DASQSS010000192.1:0-8939 GCA_035642255.1 Ktedonobacterales bacterium
CAGCCCTCGCGCCACGTCCGCCCGCACACCCATCCGCGTCAGCGCCGTCTGCGTCTCGGCCAGCGCCTGGTCATCGGCCTCTCCCGCCAGCAACAGCGGCGCATAGCCAGCTTCGCGCGCCAGACGCGCAACCTCGGCGAATCGGTCAGCGGGCCAGCGCTTGCGTGGCGACCCGCTGCCCGGATGCAGCGCCACGACACGTTCCGGCAGACGCAGCGCATGCCAGATCGCATCAGCCTCAGCGTTGTTTGGCGCTGGCGCGCGGAGGGTCGGCGTCATGGCGGCCGCCGCCTCGACCGACGGCGTGGGAATCCCCAGCGGCGCCAGCGCGCCGATCAGCCAGACGGCAATGTGCGCCCGCTCACCTGCGCTGGTCGCATCCTCGGGCGGCAGGGCAGGCGCCACGATCACCCGCTTCGCGCCGAGCGAGGCGAGCCGCCGCGCGATCATCGCATCGGGATCAGACGCCCAGACGATGACGACATCCGCGTCTCCCAGCGCCGACTGCGCGGCCTCCGTCACCGTCATAGGCTCGCTGGCGAAGATGACACTCCAATCGGGCGAATCCCACGACCAGGCGCAGTCAGTCAGGCCACTCGCCTGCGCAAGCGGCAGCGTGTCCGCGCGTGCGATGAAGGTCAGGCGAGCCTCAGGCGCCCACCGGCGCAGCGCAGCCAGCGCGGGCAGCGTCAGCAGCGTATCGCCGAGCGCGCCAGGTCGGACGACCGTCAACCGACGCGGCGCGCAACGCCCATCAGGAGGCAGGGGAGCCACTGTCTGGGCGCGTGAGTTCACGATCAGGCTCCCAACTTCGCCGCATGGTGCGTTACACATACTGGTACAATGGCATCATTGTGGCAGGTTTGGCTACCACAGGCGAGTGAGGGAAATATTCATGGTTCGGGGACGACGGCGATTCAGGCTGGCGCCGCTATTCCTTGTGTTAGCGGTCGCGCTTGGTGGATGCGACGCCTCATTTTGGGCTTCGACACCGCAGCCGCAGCCCATTGGACCGGGATGCCCCGCGTGGACTGCGCCGGTGGCCGCGACGCCCACGATCGCGCCCCCCACGACAACCGATCCGGTGGCGCTGGCCGCCGACAACGCGCAGATCGTCAGCGAGACGCAGCGCCCAGTGCGCAACCTCTATACACTGACACAGCGGCTCGTCAAGCGCCAGGCGGGCCACATCGCCTGCCAGGCGACCAAGGCGCCTCCTGTGGCGCAGGTCGGCGCGGAGCAATTGTTCTGGGTCATCAATCCCAGTCAATCCGGCTACCATCAAATCAGCGCCCGCCTCGACTACGTGACGCCTCACCTGTACGTCTATGTGCAGGACGGCGCGACAGTGAACTACCTCGCGCTCAAGGCGTCGGCTGACCGTTTCGAGGCCCAGACCTACCCTAGCGACCGCGCCGCTTTTGGCGAGCAGTGGAATCTGGGTCCCGATCATCAGTCGCGCATCACCCTGCTCAATGCGGTCAACCTGGGGCCAATCGGCGGCTACTTCTCCTCAGAGGATGAGTATCCCATTTCGATCAACCCGTACTCCAACGACCGCCAGATGATCTATATGAACCTCAGCGGCGGCGCGACGCCAGGCGCTAGCTTCTACGACGCTACTCTGGCGCATGAGTTCCAGCACATGATTCACTGGTGGATTCGCCCAACGGATCCCTCCTGGGTCAACGAAGGCATGTCTGTGCTGGCGCAGCAACTCAACGGCTTGCCAACCAGCGGGCTGGAGCGCGCCTACCTGAGCGCGCCGCAGACGCCGCTGGTCAATGGGTGGAGCGATGACGCGCGCGCCAACATACCTCGCTACGGCGCTGGCTACGCCTTCATGGACTATTTCTTCGAGCACTATGGCGGCGACGCGGCGCTGCGGGCGCTAATGTCTAGCCGCGCGCAGGTTCCCGAGGCGTTCAACCAGGCGCTGGCGAAGCTGCATTCGCACGACCACTTCACCGACGTCTATGCGAAGTTTCTCGCTGCCAACCTGTTGAATAATCCCGCCATCTCCGGGGGCCGCTACTCCTACAGCGCCTTTCCAGGCGAACATGCCCGCATCGCCGCGACGGTCAGTCACTATCCCTACACGATGGCCAGCGGCTCGCTCGGGCAATATGGAGCCGCGTATTCCGACTTCCGCGCGCCTGCCAACATCGGCGATACTCCGCTGACGCTCAATCTCGATTTCAGCGGCGCGCCACTGACCAGCATCATCCCCAACACTCCCTACGCGGCCAATCCGACTGAGTGGTGGAGCAACAGTGGCGATAATATGGACACCACGCTTACCCGCTCCGTAGACCTCAGCAGTGTCACGACTGGCCCGATTCAGATGACGTTTGACGCCTGGTATAACCTGGAGCAGGGTTTCGACTACACCTATGTCGAGGCATCGGCTGACGGTGGCGTCACATGGGCGTCGCTCCCCACGACCACCTCGACCACAGCCGACCCCAATGGCGAGAACGATGGCTACGGCATCACTGGGATAAGCGGTGGCGGGTCACAGCCCCAGTGGACGCCAGAGACGGTGGACCTGACCGCCTACGCCGGAACCAAGCTGCAGCTCCGCTTCGAGACCGTAACCGACGACGCGGTGCACAACGCGGGGTTCGCGCTCGACTCGCTGAGCATCCCCGCGATCGGCTACACCAGTGACGCGCCGACCGATGCGGGATGGGTGTCGCACGGGTGGACGCGCACGAACAACACGCTGACGCAGCAATGGCTCGTGCAAGCCGTCGTCTACTACCCCGGCGCGAAGGCTCCATCCGTGCAGCGAGTGAATGTGGACCCCGCGACCGGGCAGGCGGTCGCGACCTTCCTAAGCTTCGGCGGCGAGGTGAGCCACGTGACGTTAATCGTCTCTCCCGAAGCGCCGACCACCTACACCACCGCGCCCTATCACCTGGCTGTCTCTGTGAACTGATGTGGCCAGAAACATGCGCGGCTTTTGTGGAAGCGGTCACTGTGCTCCATATCGGGAACGGTGCTATAGTTGGACATGAGAGGCTCATGAGAGGCTCTATGCTCATGGATGAGCGTCCCGCACAGGCAAAAACTCGGTTGGCGCGATGCGCTAGACTGACGCGATCGCCCTGCCGCCAGAAGCGGTATCCCTCGTCAATATGGTAGCGCTTCATACTGTCGCACTCCGTATACAACGATTCGCTCTCGGCGCAGTCGTCTGCCACGACGCGCCAGGCCGAGCCAAATATGGGTGGGGGCGCGCACATGTACTCGATTCTCATCGTCGATGACGACAGGCCCACGCGTGACACATTGCGCTTCGTGCTCGAAGACGCAGGTTATCTGGTGCAGGATGCGCCAGATGGTCGCACCGCGCTTACCAAGCTTACCGCCGCCGCAACACCATTCGTCGCGCTGCTCGATCTGCTCATGCCCGGCATGGATGGCCTGGAGCTGCTCCGCACAGTCGTCGCTGACCCCAACCTCTGGCGCCATCGCTACATCGGCATGACCGCGGCGGTCGGCCCGGTAGGACCCGAGGCCGAAGCGTTGCTCCACCAGCTACACGGCGCTCTGCTGCTCAAGCCATTTGACATGGATACCCTGCTGGCCGCGGTCACGGCAGCCTGCGACTCGATCATAGTGAGTGGAGACGGCTACGCTGGAACTGACGGACACACTCCCTCCCAGGCATAGGTATGCGCTCTCGCGCGCCGCTCGTTTGTCGTCCGGATGCGCTATGATGGTGTGGCGCCAATGAATACGTGCGGCGTCCGATACGCCATCCAGCAGAGGAGAGAGCGCCCCCAATGGACCCACAATCACGGCCTCCCGCGCCGACATTCAATCCCTACATCGGCGCGTTCTTCGCGCTGGCAGGCGTCGTGGCGCTGGTGACGGGTGAGTATGTGGTAGGTGGCGCGTTTCTTAGCGTCGGCGCGGCGTTTCTGGTCTACTGGCGCGACATACGCCCCTGGGCCGAGATTCCACGCGCCAAGCGCCTGACCATCCTGGGGTTGATCTTTCTGGGCGCCGTCTTTCTCGTCGTAGCGCTGATCTCGTCGCTTGGGTGATGAACGCGGGCATGCGCCAGAGCGGGCTAGCGCGCAGCCTGCCTTCGCAGACTCTCTCCCCCGGCGCCCGTGGGCTGAGAGCTAGCCCGCGTAGGGAGGCTACGTGGCCCAGCAGGGTCATCAAGGCGCGGTTTTAACTGCGAGCCAGCTCGCGGCCAACTCCCGGTTTTTGACGCAACCGCCACGGCTACTGCTCTTGCGAGGCATTCCGCCACTCTGCTATGCTGGCCGATGGACGGTCCGCTGTGCGGTCCTGAGGCGGTAGCTGGCCGTGAGACGCAGAACGACGCAGGGGGGATCGGCGGAATGGCGAACGACGACGAGACTCCCGATCAGGCTCCTGAACCTAATGAGTTGGACCCAAGCGCGTCCCCGCCCGCAGTGGAGGCGAGCGTGGAGGCGCATGCGAATCAACATCCTGAGTCGGCTGAGACGCATACCACTGGCGTGGATGTCGGTGCGGAAGATGAGTCCGACGCGCACTCCACACGGCGCGCTGGCGGCGTGACTGGCTGGCTGCGCGGCGCGCTCTCACGGCTGCCCTCAGCCTCCCGACCGCTGACCGCCGACCCGCTGGATGCGCTGCTGGTCGCCTCGATCGCCTCCGAGCCGATCAGTCGCGCGACGCGCGCCGGAGAGGTGATCGCGGCCCTCGCTCCCGGCGCACCCGTTGGCGTTGTCGCGCCGGAGGGCGCTCCGCGTGTCGCGCGGCTGATCGGTCGGGATGATGCGCTTATCCGCGCGCTGGACGCTCTCAGGTCCGGAAGCTCTCTGTGCGTGCATGGCGAAGGCGTCGCGGGTGTTGGAAAGACGACGTTCGCCGTGGAGGTAGCCTCGCGTGCGGCGGAACGCAGAAGCTTTGTAGGCGGCGCGGCGTGGATCTCCTGCGAGGCGCTCAGCGGCGATGAAGGGTTGGCCGAGGTCATCACCCGCGTGGCGCGTGGGCTACGCGAGCAGCGTGCGCTTGTGGCGCTCGACTCAGAGTCGCGCCGCGCCGAGCTTGTCGCTGGACTGCGCGCCGCCGATCGTCCGCAAACGCTGCTTGCCCTCGACAATATCGAGCCAACACTAGATATCGCCGCGCTGCTCGATGTCCTGATGGGCGGCTACGTCACGCTGCTCCTCACCAGCCGCCGCGCGATTGATGACCCACGCCTGACGCCCTTTCCCCTGACGCCGCTCAGCGCGCCCTTCGCCGGAAGCCTGTTCAGTGAGCGGCTGCGGCTGCGTGACCCGCGCCGCCCCCAGCCAGAGGAGGCGTCACTCATCGAGGCGTTGGCGCACTCGCTCGGCGGCGCGCCTTTGCTGCTGGATCTCACAGCCGCGATGGTTGGCGTCTACGGCGGCCCGCTCGATGTAGCCCTTGTCGAAGCGCAGACCGACGGCGCGAAAGGAATGGCGGGCGCCCTGCGGGGTCGGCTCGATCGCCACTGGCAGGCGCTATCGCCAGAGCAGCAGCGAACACTGGTGGGCCTGACGCTGATCGAGGGGGCCACCTTTCCGCGCGCGGCCGCGCTAGCGATCGCTCGAACCGCCGCGGCGGATATGGGACCGCTGGAGGCTGAGCAACAGGCGAGCGCTGCGACAGAGGCGACGGAAGCGACGGAGGCGTCACGCTGGCGGGCGGCTCAATCGCTCGATGCGCTGATTGGCCTGGGCCTCGTCGAAGCGATGGCGGCTGGGCGGCTGCGGCTGCATCCACTGACACGCCAGCGGCTCGGGCCACGCCTTGCCGAGCTGGATGACGTCAGCCAGAACATGCTTGGCCTTGCGATGAGCGGCTGGTGGCTGGCGTATGCGCGCGATCACAGCGGCTACGAGGGCATGGCCGGGCTGGAGGCTGAGGCGGCGGGTCTCATGGGCGCGCTCACCTGGGCGCACACTCAGGGGCATGCGCGCCTGACACTCGATCTGGCGGAATCACTCGGCGGAGCCTGGCGAGCGCACGGCCGCAGCGATGAGGCGCTGCGCATCGCCACCTGGGCCGCCGAGGCAGCGGATATGCAGGGCCAGCCGCGCGAACGGCTCTGGGCGCGCTATCAGCTGGCAGTCGCACAGACGGAGTCGGGCCGGCTCATTCCCGCGCGCGCGGGGTTCGCCGAAGCGTTGCGGCTGGCGCGTGAGCTGGATGATCACCTGGCCATTCGGGATGGAGCACATGCGCTCGCCTCGCTGGCGGCCCGCGCAGGTGACTCCGAGCAGGCGCGTGAGGGCTTCACGGAGGCGCTGGCGTTGGCGCGCGAGATGGAGGATGCCGCCGCCATCCGCGATGAGCTGCATGGCCTGGCGATTCTGAATGCGCAGGCGGGGCGACTCGACGATGCGCGGGCGGAATATCGCGAGGCGCTGGCGCTGGCGCGCGCCGGAGGTGACCCCACGGCGATCTATCTGGAGCTACACGGGCTCGCTCTGGTCGAGATGCGCCTGGGGGCGCTAGAGCAAGCGCAGCGCGCCTGTGTGGAAGCGTTGGCGTTGGCGCGTGAGCTGGACGACCCCGGGGCGCAGATTGACGTGCTGTCGAGCATGGGCGCGCTCGATGCGCAACGCGGCGACACCGACTATGCCCGCGATGAGCTGGAGCAGGCGCTCGCGCTGGCCGAGCGGATTCGTGATGCGCGGCGGGCGGCGCGGGCGCTCGTCTGGCTCGCCGAGGTCGAAGCGGCGAACGGCGACGCCACGAGCGCGAGCGAACGCTTCCAGCAGGCGCGTGCGCTCTATGAGCGGCTGGGCGACGACGAGGCCGGTCGTGTCACCGAACGACTGCGCGCGCTCGGTGACGCCTCGTAAGCGCAGCGCGCGACGTAAAAGCCCAGCGAAATCGTCGCGAGTGGACACGCAAGCAAACTCAAGAAGGGGCGTTCCCCGGCCTCGCAGAGCTGCAAGATCAGGGCCTGTAAATTGTCGCCACAATTCGCTAACCCTGGCCCCGCAACGCAGTCGCTTGTGTGGCGATGGCGCGTGATGATAGACTGGCGCACATATGCGGCGCGGCCGCGTGACCAGAGCGAGAGAAGGAGGGAGTGGGCGCATGGCGCAACATGATCGAGGCATGAAACTGCGCAGCCGCAATGGCCACTTCGAGATGGTTGACTTTGAGCTGAAGCATGTCGAGCAGGGCTACTGGATGTGGATCGAGTGCAAGTTCGACGGCCACAATGGCGGTCACTGGCTCGCGCCTGATCCCACGACCACCGGCGCCATTCGCGTGCTGTACGAGCCCTATCACTGGACCGACGCGGTGGAAGCATTCGCCGCCCGTGACCGCTGGGAAGCCCAGCAAGAGCGGCGCGGGTAATCCCTCATGATGGAAGCGCCAGATGCGCTGCGGGTCGCGCTCAGCGCCCTCGCCGAAGAGTATCCATCCGGGGCGCTCGCTTATGCGGCGGCATCCCTGTCGGAGACCTATCGCGCCGGGGCCGACATCACAACGCTGGATGCTATCCATTCTCCGATAGCCGCAGCGGCCTACGCGCTCACACGTCTGCCGGCGACCTACGCGGCACTGGCGGCGGCGCTATCAGCAGCCCGCCAGCGCTTGCCTGACTGGCGGCCCATGAGCCTGCTCGACGCGGGCGCCGGGCCGGGCGTCGCGGTCTGGGCGGCGAGCGCGGTGTGGCCTTCGCTGGCCCATGCGACGCTGCTGGAGCGCGACCAGCGCATGATGACCGTCGGGCAGCGTCTCCTGCGCGAGGCGCCAGCCGACTGCGCGGTGATCTGGCGGCAAACGGATCTCACCGACGACCAGAAACCGCTGGCGACCACGCCATTTGATCTATGTGTCAGCTCATACGCGCTCAACGAGCTGCCACATGCCGCGCGGCTCACGCTGGTGGCGCGGCTCTGGGAGGCGTGCGGTGGCGCGCTCGCGCTCGTCGCGCCGGGAACACCCGCGGGCTTTGCGGCAATCCGTGAGGCGAGGGCATGGCTGATTGGCGCGGGCGCGTCAATCGTGGCGCCCTGCCCCCACGCTGATATCTGCCCGATGCAACCCGGCGACTGGTGCCACTTCTCGCAGCGGCTCGCGCGCTCGCGTCTTCATCGGCAGCTCAAAGGCGGCGACGCGCCATACGAAGACGAGAAGTACTCCTATGTCGTGGCCACTCGCATGCCAGGCGACCCCATCGCCGCGCGCGTTATTCGCCATCCGGTCGTCCACTCAGGCTACATCACTATGGAACTCTGCGCGCCCGGCGGCCTCAAGCGAGCGGAGGTGACACGTAGCGACCGCGATGCCTGGCGAGCCGCTCGTGATACGCGCTGGGGCTCCCCGTTGGCGCGCCTGCCGACGAAGACGCGCGACCTGTAGCCACATCGGCCACGCAGCGCAGCGCGCACTCTGCCAGCCTGCGCGACCTGGATCGAGCGGCGCGTTATGAGCCTCAGGCAGCCTGTGATAGAATACGGGCGATTACATCTTTCTATGGCTGGTTGTGTATGCCCTGTCGGCAGTGTCGTACGCCGCCACAGGCGCTTCGCCGCCGAAGTCCTCATCGCGTCAGGTGCGCGACGGGTGATTGCGCAGCCATCTCTCCCACCGATCTCGCAGGAGATCAGTAGTCGAGAACAGGAGTCATCATTGGACAACCCATTCGACCCAAGCGCTCCAGGCGCCCCGGCGGGAACAGATGAGGAGCAGACGCTCGCGGGCGTCCAGCCTACTGACAACACGACGGCCGGGCCAGACGAAGCGACCACGACTGTAGAGGCGTCCACCGAGACGCCTTTCGAGGCGGCCACACAGGCTGACGTGAGCGCCGCGCACGCGTATACGACGCCCGCGCCAACGCTGACCGCGACCGAGGCCACCGCGAGCGAGCAGGCTCCCCTCGCGAATGTCGCAGATCAGGTTGCGAGCGCAACCGACGCCGAGCCGTTCCCCACGGG
>DASQSS010000193.1:0-24721 GCA_035642255.1 Ktedonobacterales bacterium
CGTCCTCCAGTCGTATGAGACGCGCCGCCTCAAGCGCGCGAACGACATCGTACGGCAGTCGTTGCGGCTCGGTCAGGTCGGCCAGTTGGAGAACGTTGGAGCCGTAGCCGCGCGCGACGCGATCTTCAAGCTGCTGCCACCGTCTGTCATGGGCAAGCAGCTAGAGGCCGCGCTGGCGCGTGGCTGATAATCAGATTGCCAGAACTGCGAATTATTCGGGCTACATCCGAAACACGCCGAAGGTCGTCTCGGGAATCGGCGCGTTGAGCGCGGCTGCGATACCCAGCGCCAGTGTGCGACGGGTATCGAGTGGGTCGATGATGCCATCGTCCCAGAGGCGCGCCGTGCTGTGGTAGGGGTTGCCCTCCGCCTCGTACTTCGCCAGCGTCGGCGCCTTGAACGCCTCCTGCTCCTCCGGCGTCATCGTCTTGCCACGCGCCGCCAGCCCGTCCATCCGCACCGTCAGCAGCGTGCTGGCCGCCTGCTCGCCACCCATCACCGAGATGCGCGCATTGGGCCACATCCAGAGCTGGCGAGGGCTGTACGCGCGCCCGCACATGCCGTAGTTGCCCGCGCCATAGGACCCACCGATGATGACGGTAAACTTGGGAACCTGCGCATTGGCGACGGCCATCACCATCTTCGCCCCGTCCTTGGCGATGCCGCCATTCTCATACTGCTTGCCGATCATGAAGCCAGTGATGTTCTGCAGAAAGATCAGCGGCGTCTTGCGCTGGCAGCACAGCTCGATGAAGTGCGTCGCCTTGAGCGCGCTCTCCGAAAAGAGGATGCCATTGTTGGCGATGATGCCGACGGGATAGCCCATCAGCCGCGCGAAGCCGCAGACCAGCGTCTCGCCATAGAGCGCCTTGAACTCGTGGAAGCGGCTGCCATCCACCAGTCGCGCGATCACCTCACGCACGTCGAAGCTGCGGCGCGGGTCGGTCGGAATGATGCCATACAGGTCCATCGGGTCGTAGCGCGGCTCCTCGGGTTCTGCCACGTCCCACGGGTAGGTCTTGCGGCGATTGAGGTTGCTGACGATGCTGCGGACGATCGCCAGCGCATGCTCGTCGTTGAGCGCGTAGTGGTCAGTGACACCTGACTTGCGGCTGTGCACATCGGCGCCACCTAGCTCTTCGGCGGTCACTTCCTCGCCCGTCGCGGCCTTCACCAGCGGCGGGCCGCCGAGGAAGATCGTGCCATTGCCGCGCACGATCACCGTCTCGTCGCTCATCGCGGGAATGTACGCGCCGCCAGCCGTACACGAGCCCATCACCGCCGCGATCTGTGGGATGCGCTTGGCCGACATCTGCGCCTGATTGTAAAAGATGCGCCCGAAATGCTCGCGGTCGGGAAAGACATCCGCCTGGAGCGGCAGGAAAGCCCCGCCGGAGTCCACCAGATAGACGCAGGGGAGGTGGTTCTGCTCGGCGATCTCCTGGGCGCGCAGGTGCTTCTTGACGGTCAAGGGGAAGTACGTGCCGCCCTTCACCGTCGCGTCGTTGGCGACGATGACACACTCCTGCCCCTCGATCACGCCGATGCCCGTCACGATGCCCGCCGATGGTGCCTCGCTGTTGTACATCTCCCAGGCCGCCAGCGGGTTGAACTCCAGAAAGGGCGTCTCAGGGTCACAGACCAGCTCGATACGCTCGCGCGCCAGCAGCTTGTTGCGCTTGCGATGCTTGGCGATCGCTTCTGGCCCACCTCCGCCGCGCGCCTGCGCAATCCGTTCGCGCAGCTCGGCGGCGAGCCCCTCGAAGTAGGCGCGACTCTCATGGTAGGTGGCGCTCTCGCGCTCGATATGGCTCTCCAGCACGGCCATCTGGGCTGGTCTCCTCCCTTGGCGTTCCCTCGACATTGAGGTGGTGGTGATGATTTGACGTGGACAGTCGCGCATTGGCGCACGGCCTGGCGCGGCGCGCTCAACGCGGCGCGCTCACTGGCGAGTATAGCCCCCGGCCAGCCGTAGCGGCAAGGCGAGCGCAGCAGCCCGCTACTTGCCGCCTTGCATCATCTCTCTCGACGCGAGAACGCTTGAGCGAAGATCCCAACCGCAACACGCCGCGCAGGCGTCCACTGCCAGCGCGGCGTGTTTTGTATCAGGTGGTATCAGGCCCATCACCGATAGAGCGCTCAGATCGTCGCGTTGGCCTGGGCCAGCGCGCGTCGGGTATTGGCTTGCAGGCGAGCCAGCGCCGAGGGCGAGAGTCGTTCGCACGCCCAGTCCCAGTGAATCGAGACGATGTCGCCCGCAGCGGCGTCGTCCGCGAAGCCGCGCCCGTCGAGCTGGCGTGTGACGCGCGTCACCTCAGGCTCGCCCATCTCTAGCTTGCCGTCCCGCAGGACCAACGGCGACCGCTCAACCACCAGCTCGGCGCCATCGATCGCGGCCACCCTGCCCCAGCTAATGCGGCAGTGATCCATGCGGTCGAGGGTGATCGCGGCGCCGGGGTCGCGCGTCAGCCCAGCCTTGTTGTATACGTCAAAGACGTGAAAATTGTGGTGGGGTCGCGCGCCTAGCTCCAGCTTGGAGGCGAGCCAGCCAAAGGCCTTGCCATCCATGCGTCCACGGAAGCGCGTGACGAGCGACGAGAAGAACTCCGACTCGCTGACGCGCTCCAGATACTCATTGCCGATCCAGTAGGCCTCGACGACACGGTGATCGAACGGATCTGGCAGACGATTGGCGAGCGCGATGAGCCGCAGGTAGGGATACGCGCCGTCGAAGCGCCGCTCTAGCTCGACGAAGCCCTCGTCGGTGAGCTGCCGTGCGGTGTACTCGAACACGGAGCGGTGGTCGTCTGGCCCACAGTAGCCCAGCCGATTGGGTGGGAAGGCATAGCGCCCAAACAGCACGGCGCCGGTGATCGCGGCTGCGCTGACGGGGACTGACTGCTGCGCTGTCATGCGGCCACCTCCTGTGGACTGGGCAAGGCCGTCCGGGCTCGCCATGCGCGCACCTCCTGGCGCTGAGCGATGATGGCGATGACGATGGCGGCGACCAGAATCAAGCCAAGCCCCAGGAGACGGATGGACGAAATGGGAGTATGTTGGAAGGTGACAACGAGCACGGTCGTGATGATGGGTGATGCGGCAGAGATGGCGGTCACGCCCGTGGCGGACGCATGGCGCAGACCCATGATGGCGGTGATGGTGAAGGCGAGCAGGATCAGCCCGGTCACGAGCACGAATCCCCACTGCCGCATCGAGAGCGTGCTCATCTCAGCGAATGCGCCTGTGCTAGCGGTGAGCGCGACGAGAATCAACGCGCCGACCGCCATCTTGAAGAGCATAACCGTCCAGGTCTCTACGTCGCGCAGAGCATATTTGATGATAACGAAGTCACCCGCTGTGAGCAGCGTGCCGCCGATGAGGTAAGGCGCCCCAGCGTCCAGCCGCACCTGATTGACATGGATGCCCAGAGACAGTCCAACGAACAGAACACCAAGCGCCAGCCAGACCGCTGGGCCAAACCGCTCGCGCAGGAACAGCGCTGCCAGCAGTCCCACCATGAGGAACTGCGTATGGTCCACCAGCGCGGAGGTGACTGGCGTGGTGATCTGCATCCCACGAAAGCTGAGCGCATAGGAGATGCTGCCGCCGGTCAACGCGATGAGTCCGAGCAGCGCCCACTGTTTGCGTGTGAGTCGGCGCAACTGCTCCCGATTGCGCTGGATGAAGAAGAAGGGAATGAGCAGCGCCAGGCCAACGACGGCATTCTTCATCGTCGTGTAGAGGGTCGAGCTATGGAAGAGCTTGACTCCAATCGAGTTGATGTAGATAGCGAAGCCGCTAATGATGGCATTCAGTATCGCGAAGGTATAGCCGACGCGCGGGTTGAGCGTCCGGCGCGGCGTCGCCGGAGCAGTCGCAGGTGACACAGTGTCCATGGGAGATCTATCTCCTTCAATCAATAACCGGCGATAATCGACCACAACGCGAGCGTCGTCAGGCGTATCTCGGGGTTCCGCATACGCCGCGTGGGAACAGCGCGCGGGCAGCTCATCCGGCGCTGTCAGGCGGCCTGAGCGCGGGTGACGACACGCTCGCGCCTGCCATCTCTTGCTCCCATGCGGTCAGCAGTTCATCCATCTCAGCGGCAAGGTCGATCATCTGCTGGGCCTCCTCCGCCGAGAGGATGGCGACGATCAGGTTGGCGTGCGTGCTCACCCAGTCGCCAACCTGAACATCTGGTTGAGCGAGCGCGTTGAACCAACTCCGCTCGCCGCCGCTCTCGACCTCGGCGAGCGCCCCATTCAGGGCAGTCACCTGACCTGGTAGCTCGACGCACATCGCTCATGCCCCCCCTCTTGCTTGCAGCCGCTCACTTACTCGCTCAGACTTCCGATGTCCAGCGCGGAGATGTAGCACTGGTCGTTGTGCTCGATCTCCAGCGCGATGCCCCCACACGCGGGACAGCGAACATCCTCGGGCGGCGTCGCGCTATTGAACTGGCTCAGGCAGTCGAAGCACTGATACTGCGCTGGAACCCAGAAAATGCGGAGGGTCGCTTGCTCCAGCGGTGTGCCAGCGGCGCTGATCGCGAATTGCTGGCGCAGGACGTCCTCGGTCATGTGGCCGCTCACGCCCACGACCATATCGACGCCCTTGACTGGCGGATCGCCAAGCGCATCCAGACGATGGAGCGCTGTGACAATCGCTCCCTCGATGACGGCACGCTCATGCATGGCTGGTTACCTCCATGGGCGCGATGTGTGTCGGCTGTGGACGTGGCTGTGGCGCATAGCCCCAGGCGGCCAGCTGCACGACCGCGGCCTCGACGAGATGATCGAGACGCGAGGCGACCGCTGGCGTCAGTTCCCAGCCTAATTCGATGGTATCGGGCTGCATGCCCAGAATGACGACCGACTCCGGGCTGCGACCACGCAATTGCGCGACGGCGAGCAGGTCCGCCAGGCCGATCTCATGGGGGGATGCGCGCATCCCGAGATAGGCGGGAGCCTGGTCGTCTTCGAGACGCAACAGGTCGCCGGGCTCCCCTCCGGTCAGCGCGGCGTCGAGCACGAGCAATCGCCGCGTGCTCTCGACATAGGCGAGCAGTTCCAGCCCCAGCACGCCCCCATCAACGAGCTGCACGCCAGACGGCAACGTATAGCGCTGATAGAGGCGTTCCAGAGCGCAGATACCCAGCCCTTCGTCGCGGCGCAGACGGTTGCCCAGCCCCAGCACAACGATTTCCGGCGCGCTCTCCTCGTCCTCGGCGCTGATTGTCGTTGAATTGCGCGCCGTGGACGCATTCGAATCAGGTGCGGTCATGGGTCGGCTCCTTCGTGAGATGCTCGACATCCCCGGCTGTCGGGTCGCCGCGCAGCGCTGCTCGGATGTGCGCGCGTGAGAGCGTTTTGTAGCCCGTCACGATGCTGGAGACGAGGCCGCTGCGTTCCTCGATGTCGATCAGAATCGCGCTGTAGACGTGGTGGATGGTGAAGGCGATGATGAGCCACATTGTGAAGTCATGCGCCAGGCGAACGTACTGCTCGCCAAAGACGATGTTGATCCAACCGAAGGCCCACGGGATGAACCCGCTATGGAGTGGAAGCGCGTAGAGCGCAAACCCGGTGATGATCTGCAGCGCAAACAGCCCGTAGAGTCCGACATAGGTGACGCCCGCAAGCGGATTGTGGCCGATCACCTCCGGCGGCCTTGAGCGGAAGAACGTGTAGTACCGCAGCATGCGCCTCAATGAGCGCAGCCGCGCGCGCGATGTCGGGATGAACTGGCGCCAGTTGGCCCAGTGATTACCAGCGAACGCCCAGTAGATGCGAAACAGGACCGTCGCGCTAAACATGAACGCGAAAACGAAGTGGACGAAACGCACTGTCCCCATCAGAAATTGATTGGTCGCGGCGCCCTGTGTCTGGATGAACGGCGCCGCGATGTAATAGCCCGTCACGCTGAGCGCGACGATGCTCAGTACGTTGAGCCAATGGGAGATGCGCAACGGCATATCCCAGACATACACGGTTTCTTGCGTCCGCTCGTCGCCTGTGGCGATCGGAAGCCCAGCGTCAGCGGAGAGCGCTGCGTCTCTGGGCTGATCATCCCGGAGAGACGCGGGTAGCTCGCTCGCGCACATAGCTCTCGCCTCCTATACCACGCGGATATTGCTATACGAGCGGCCCTTTGGATCGACGACATGGACAGCGCATGCCAGGCATGGATCGAACGAGTGGACCGTGCGCAGTATCTCGACTGGCTGTTCCGGATTGGCGACTGGCGTCCCGATGAGCGCCGCTTCGTAGGCGCCGCGCTGCCCGCTGGCATCGCGCGGCCCAGCGTTCCAGGTGCTCGGCACGACCGCCTGATAATTCGCTACGGCGCCGTCCTTGATGTGGACCCAGTGGCCAAGCGCCCCACGCGGCGCCTCGTGGAAGCCCCAGCCAAAGGCCTCGTTGGGCCAGGTGGATGGATCCCACTTCGCGCCGTTGTGGATGCTGACATCGCCGCGACCCAGGTTGTCAGTCAGCTGATTGAGCCAGGTCGGCAACTGGGCGATCATCAGGTCCGACTCGATGGCGCGAGCGGCGACCCTGCCGAGTGTAGAGAAGAGCGCCGCTGGCCCTACGCCGAGCGCGCCGAGCGCTCCATTGACGGCCTGCTGAACGTTGGCGCGCCCCTTCGCGTAGGCGACGAGCGTGCGCGCGAGCGGCCCAACTTCGACAGCATGCCCATCGTACCGGGGCGACTTGAGCCAGCTGTACTTGGCATGGTCGCTAACAAGCTCAAATGGCGGCTGCGGGCCGCTGTAATTCGGCGCTGTCTCACCCTTCCAGGGGTGGAGTCCCTGCGCGTCGCCCTCGCCGTAGTCGTACCAGGAGTGCGCGACGTACTCCGCGACTTGCCGCTGATCGACATTGCCCACCTGGCTCAGGTTCTTGTCGAGAACCAGACCGCGCGGGAAGAAGAAGCTATCTGTGATGTCAGAGGAGTTCGACTGGACGCTGTAGGGGTAGTCGCCGTAGGCCATGTATGACCCCAGGCCACTGCCGATGCTGGCCCAGTCCTTGTAGTACGACGCGATAGCCAGCACGTCCGGCACGTAGACCTGCTGCACGAAGTCCTGGCCGCGCTGTATCAGCTGCGACAACAGAGAGATGCGGTCGGCGTTGAGCGTCGCCTCGTCGTTGAGGTTGAGCGCGGTCGCCATGCCACCGACGAGATAGGACTGTGGATGCGGATTCTTGCCACCTAGCACGGCATGGATGCGAATGAAGTCACGCTGCCAATCGAGCGCTTCGAGGTAGTGCGCCACCGCCAGCAGGTTGACTTCTGGTGGCAGATGATACGCTGGATGTCCCCAGTAGCCATTGGCGAAGAGCCCTAGCTGCCCCGTGTTGACGAATGCCTGCAAACGCGATTGCACACCCTTGAAGTAGGTTGCGCTCGATTTCGGCCACTCCGATATCGACTGGGCAATAGTGGACGTTTTCGCTGGGTCCGCCTTCAGGGCGAGGGTCACGTCGACCCAGTCGAGCGCGTGCAGATGATAGAAGTGGACGACGTGGTCCTGCACAAGTTGCGCCCCGGCGATCAGGTTACGGATGAGGCGCGCGTTGTCAGGGATAGTGATCTGGAGCGCGTCTTCGACCGAGCGCACGGATGAGAGCGCATGTACAGTCGTACAGACGCCACAGATGCGCTGAGCGAAGACCCAGGCGTCGCGTGGGTCGCGGTCGCGCAGAATCAGCTCGATGCCACGAAACATCGTGCCGCTGCTCCAGGCGTCGGTCACAATGCCGTCCTGAACCTCGACCTCGATGCGCAGATGTCCCTCGATGCGCGTCACTGGATCGATTGCGATACGTGTCATGGCTGCCCTCCCTCGTTCTCTGAGCGTGCGCCGGATGATCGCTGGCCATCAGGGCGCGCCACGACCGGTACCGTGTCCGCTGCGGCTGCCTCACCAGATGAGGCGGAAGATGTCACCTGTGAGGCGAGTCGCCGCTGGCGCACGGCAGAGCCAATCGCATGGGCGGCGGTCAGGCCCGCGACCGTCGCGACAACGCCGACGCCAACAGTCGTGGCGGTTGATTCGACGCCGAAGCCGGGAACCGAAGGGAGTTGCCGATAGAAAGGCGTCATAGCGTCCCAGAAGCCGGGTTGCGCGCAGCCCACACAGCCATGCCCAACGCCGATGGGCCAATTCGTGCCATCATTCCATTGAATCTGCGGGCAGTTATAGTTCGTCGCGGGGCCTTTGCAGCCCATTTTGTAGAGGCACCAGCCCTGCTGGTGGCCCTCATCGCCCCACTCTTGCACGAACTGACCAGCGTCATAGTGCGCGCGCCGTGGGCAGTGGTCATGAATGCGCTCGCCGTGCGCGAACAGTGGGCGACCTAGCTGGTCTGTCGCGGGCATCTCCTTGAAGGTGAGATAGTGCACGAGCGTCGCGGCGAGGTTGGCGCCATTCATTGGGCAGGCGCTGAGATTGACCAGCCGCTGGATGCCAGGTAGCGCCTCCGCGACACTGACCGCGCCCGTCACTCCGCCCGCAGCGGCGGGAATGCCACCGAAAGCGGCGCAGGTTCCGACGGCTATGGTGGCGAAGGCGTTCGACGTGACCTCACGCGCGATGTCAATCGCCGTGCGTCCGCCCACCGTACAATACACACCACCCTTGGCCAGAGGAATCGAGCCTTCGATGACAGCGATGTAACGACCCTTTTCGGACTGGATCGTATCGCTCAGTGATTTTTCCGCCGCCGCCCCTGAGGGAGCCATGACGGTCTCGTGATAATTCCAGGAGAGTAGATCAAGCACGATGTCCGCAAACGCAGGGTGCGATGCCCGCAGCGCTGACTCCGTATTGCCCGCGCAATCCTGAAATTCGAGCCAGACGAGCGCAGGTCGTGTCGTTTGCTCCAGCGCCTGCGCGATGCGCGTGGAGTAGCGCATCGGCAAGGCCAGTGCGCCAGTCATGACCGAGCAAAACTTGAGGAAGTCGCGACGTGAGACGCCACGCCGAGCCACCGCCGCCCAGACGCCATCGCTGAGTGGTTCGCTTTCATAGCCCATTCACATACCTCGCTCCACTGCGCGCGACCGGAGAGGCAAGCTCGGGGGAGCAGAGCGGCGTCCCATCGCGCTGTTTCAGAGTAAGCTTTGTTAAGTAAAGTGAGCGGTCGTCACAACGGCGTCACAGTTCGCCGCGCCAATATCAGCAGAGCGTCACAGGCGCCTGACGTCCGTGAGAGACGCACATGAGAGACGCATGCGCTGTGTGCGGAACCGTCTGATAGTGGCGTCGCCCGTGGACAAGCGCCGTATAATGGACCAGTTGTGATGAGCGGGCGACAATTCTCGATGGCATGGTTGCGATGATGTTGACGACTGAGGAGAGCAGGGCGCGGATGCGTCTACAACCCGCGTTCCTCATGTTCCTCCGGCGCTACTGGTATCCGCTTGCGGCAGGCGCGCTGATCGCTCTTGGCGTCGCGTCTCGGCTGGCGCTGATTCTCCTCGGCTGGCCGCACGGCAACAGCGAAGAAGGCACGATGGGCCTGGAGGCCATGCACATCCTCCTGCGCGGCGAGCATCCGATCTATCTCTACGGGCAGAACTACATGGGTGTGGGCGAGGCTTATGCGGGCGCCCTCGCATTTCGCCTGTTCGGTATTTCAACGGCTGCTCTGCGGCTCATCATGGTCGTCTGCTATGCGCTCTTCCTGCTTGGCGTGTGCTGGCTGGCGCGCCTGCTCTATTCGCGGCGGGTGGCGCTCGTCTCGCTGGTCGCGCTCATTCTCGGGACGCCGTTCCTCGTCCAGATCGAGCTGCTCGCGGATGGTGGCAAGGCCGAGACGATGGCGCTGGGCGCGCTGATGTTCGCGCTGACATCGTGGCTGGCGCTCACACAGCCCGCTGAGCGAGTGTCCCCGCGACGACGCGCGCTGCGCTACGGAGCCTTCATCGCGTGGGGTGTGATGGCTGGGTTCGGCCTCTACACCTACACCATTATCGCGCCCTTTGCGCTCACCACAGGCCTGCTGCTCTGGCTGACCTGCCGCCGGGAGCTGCGTGGCTGGGCGCTCGCGCTACCGCTCGCGGGACTCCTGGTGGGCCTGCTCCCCGACATCCTGTACACGGTGACGACACCTCTGGCGAATAATCCCATCGCGGTCTTCTGGTCGCTGCATCAGTCGCTCAACGCAGGCGGCGGCTCCAACGCGCTACAGCCGCTGAAGCAGCTCGACGGTCTGCTGCTCTACACGCTGCCGACCGTGACGGGCCTCACTAATGTCTACCCCGTCGAGGCGCTGCCGCTGCATGGTCCGCCGGGTGGCTCGACCATCCTCGCCGTGCTCGTCGGCGGTAGCTGGAGCCTGGGCTATCTCGCCCTGCTCGTCGCGGCGACGTGGCGCCCGTTCAGCGCGTTGCGCGCCAGCGGGGCGCTGCGCTGGGGTTCGTGGGGTTCGGTGGCTGCGCGAGCGATGACGCGCGCAGAGGCGCAGAGCGTGGCGCGGCTGATGCTCGCGCTGACGGCATGGCTCACCATTGCGGCATACACCCTCAGCGCGACGGCGGCGAATAACCCGCACTCAGGACGCTACATGATCGGGCTGCTGGTCGTCACGCCCGCGGTTCTCTGGCCTCTCCTGGACGCGACATCCGGCTCCAGAAGCGCGCGGCGTGGCGCATGGCGTGACGCGTGGCGTGACGCTGGGCGACCATTGGCGATCGCGCTGCTCGGCGTGAGTCTCGTCATGGGCGTGGCCAGCGTGGCGCGCGCGCTGCCCGATGGACTGGCCGCCGACGCCAGAGACATCCGATTCGTCAACGCGCTGCGCGCCGAGGGCGTCACGCGGTTCTATGCCGATTACTGGACCTGCGACCTGATCAACTTCACGTCGCGCGAGCGCCTGACCTGCGCCGTCATCGGCGACTACGGACAGCCCGGACTCACGCGCTATCGACCATACTATGACGCTGTGCGCGCGGACCCCAGCGCGCCGTATGTGCTGAGTCCCAGGTCAGCCATCGAGCGAACGTTTCTGCTGCATGCGGCGCAGACCCACCAGCGCTACAGCCTGCGCGTCATCGCTGGCCACGATGTCTACACGCCAATTGGCGCGTGAGCAAGCGCCGACTCAGAGACGCTTACTCGCCTGCCACAGCGCGCTCGATGGGGATGGCTACGTCCACCTCGCCACGGCGCTTAGCTCCCCAGCAAGCGGCTCAACGGCACAATCGCGTAGCCCTGCTGCTCCAACCCAAGGATCACCGTTTCGAGCGCCTCCGCTTCATGCGGACTATTTACATGCATCAAAATGATCGCCCCTGGTTTGAGGCTGGGGCTATTCAGCACGCGATTCTCGATGTCCTGCGCCGTCGTGGTGGTACTCCAGTCCTGCGGGTCAATACTCCAGGTAATCGTTCGATAGCCCAGCCGCGCCGCAAGGGCTCTCGTCTGATCGTTGTAGGCGCCAAAGGGGGGACGAAAATATGGGCGCGTCGTTTGCCCGGTGATGCCGGAGATGATGCGGTCCGCCTGCGTAAGCTCGGAACAGACAACGCTATCCGAGCGCACGGGCGAGATCAGGTTGGGGTGACCGAGCGTGTGGTTCCCAATGTCGTGCCCGTCGTCATGTATCCGCTGGACAAGGGCGGGATTCGTCCGCGAGAAATCGCCCGTCAGGAACCAGGTCGTGTGAATGCCAAACTCGCGCAGGATATCGAGATAGAGCGCGGCATTACCAGCGCTGCCCCCATCTGAGTCAAAGGTGAGACTGACCTCCCGCCTGCTCGTTGCGCCCGTGCGAATCACAGCGCTCGATACGGACTGGATGCCCTGAGCGGGAATGCAGATGCCTGAGGGTGGACTTGTCGGCGTTGGCTTCGGGGTGGGTTTAGGCGTTGGCTTCGGGGTGGGTAGTGCGGTTGGTATAGCGGTCGCGGTCGGCATGCGTGTCGCCGTGGGTGTAACCTGCGCGGTTGGCGTGCCGCTCGGTGAAGCCGTGCGCCTTCCACAGCCCGCAGCGGAGAGCGCGACGAGAAGAGCGACCAGCGATACGCTATAGATGAGCGTGCGTATGCGCCTGTAGCGAGCCCACATCTCGCGTCACCTCTCACATCACATAGCATCCTTGCTACGCTGCCTTGCAGGCGTCCTGAGAAGAGGATATTTGCGGTATCTCACGTAGCCATCTCATCGCGTGCGCGCAGTATTACACCAAGGTCACATATTCTCTGTTCCCACGCTGGCGCGCGGGCCGGAGGCGCGCGGGCTGATGACCACGCACGGCCACAGGAGGGAAGACAGTGCTACAATAGGGGATATTCGCTCGACAGACTGACGTCGGGCGATGTCTAGCGGCACGCTGCGACACGCGGCGACAGACCGATCATCGCGGCCAGTAGCGGGAAGACGCGGACATGGGGCAAGACGAGCGCGACCAGCAGGACCAGAGCGACCAGCCGAGCGAGCCATCCAATCAAGCAGGCCCATCAGACCAACCTGAGCCAGTGGAGCCAGTGGAGCAAGCAGGGACGGCGCAATCGGAGGAAGATCACCCACTGGCGCGTGTGCGCTATGGCCTGGGCAAGGAACTGCAACTCTTCCCTGACAGCCTGGTCATTCTGCGACGCGAAGAGTTCGAGGCTGACCGCTTCGAGCTATCGAACATTCGCCGCATCATTCTGACGCCTGGCGACCCCAATCCCAGCAAGCTGATTCTGATGCTCGACCTCGACGATGGCAATACGATCATCGCCGCTGAGGGGATGAGTAGCGTCGCGGAGTTTCGGGCCCTGCTGAGCAAGCTACACGAGATCGCGCCACAGATCGAGACGGACCCGCCTGATATGGATGAGCAGCTTGGACAGGCGCTCGACATCCGGAGACGCAGCCTGCTGGGATGCTATGGCTCGATCATTGGGGTATGTGTACTCGTCTACGTGCTCTATCTCATCCTTGCCTACATTGGCGCACACGCAGGGCATTAGCGGCGGCCAGGGCTACTCTGGAGCCTAGACGCTGACATGCCGAGAGGAAGACGATGGCCGTCCCTGCGCCTCAGTCAAGCCGCGCGCCGCTTGCGCGATGCGCTCCAGCATGTCATTCAGATCGAAAGGCTTTGGCGTCACCGACACATGCATCCGCTTGAGCAATTGAACGCTCGCTGGGGAGATCTGTTCGCGATTCGCTGTGATGAGCAGGAACGCATGACGCGCTGGCAGATGCTCACGCTTGTCAACGCGCAAGAGGAGCGCGTCACCCGTGAGCCGTGGCATGCGCAGATCAAGCACAACGACCAGGGGCCGCATGCTTTCGCGTAGCCGATAGAGCGCCTCAAGGCCGTCTTCGGCCTCCTCGACGTCATAGCCCTCGTCTTCAAGCGCCATCCGTAGCGTTTCTCGGATGTCCTGGTCATCCTCGACGAGCAAGACGCCCGGCGGCGCATTCGGCTGTATATGTTCCTGGGCAGCGCTTCCCAGTGAAATAGTCATGAGGCCTCTCCTCCCAATGCCTCTGTCAAACCTGATCACGTCCCATCGCTCCTTTTGCACAGACGGCTCGTGCGGACGACGCGCGTTCCTTCACATTCGTTCATGTTCCTTCACGCGATCGTCGCGCCACTATAGCGCAGAAATGAGGCCACTGCGCACTGAAGAGGCTCACAAAAATAGCGCAGTGGACAAATGTGAGGCGAGTAAACGGTAAAACGCTGTCGGGCCACCGCGAAATTCGGTGGCCCGACAGAGCGTCGGCGCTAGCGCGCTATGCAGCTAAAGGAATCTGGCGTCGAACGCCTAGACAGCGCGACGGCGCGTGCCGCCCGTGAAGAGCCGGACGATCAGCAGCAGCACAATCGCGCCGATCACCGCGACGATCAGGCTCCAGATATTGAATCCGGTCATGCCAGCGCCGCCGAACAGGCTCACGATGAAGCCTCCAATGAAGCCACCGATGATACCTACGACGATGTCACCAATGATACCCAGGCCCGTGCCGCGCACCACCAGGCTCGCGAGCCAGCCGGCGATACCACCTAGAATCAGCCAGAGAATGATGTTCACTTTGTATTCCTCCTATGTGACCCTCAGAGAGGCCGAGGCGATGCGATCATACACGCCGCATCACAGGTTTCCACCAATCCTTCGTTCACAGGTTCTCGCATGAACGGGAACCTGACGTCCTAAATCGCAACTGCGGCGCCAAACATTCGCTTAAGTCGCTCAAGCATCAAGAGATGGGCGTTGAGAAGAGTCTGCGGCGTCATCATTTGGCGCGCATCCCTGCGCATGGGTCCAGCGGACGTGGCGGGGCGCACGGCCCTGAAGCTCAAGCGTCGGTCGTGGGGATGAGGCTAGTTGTCGTCGGATCGAGGGCAGGGCCAGCGATAGGCGCGCCATGCCAGCTCAGGGAGATCAATGTTGTCTCGATGGGGATCAGCTCTTCCGCATACGGCGGCGCGGGCGTGGTGGATGGCGCTATGCGCTCGCCTCTGGCGTCCACCATACGCATGCCGAGACGGTTCATCAGGAGCATATTTCGTCGGGCCTGTGGAGCGCTTGGGGCGTAGGAGTACAGGTCTGTGCGCAGCTCGACGATCTGGCGATTGATGCCGTCGGGTGTATAGCCAAGCTGCGCGCAGCTCGCGCTCACCTCCGCGCGCAGCCGGTCCGGCTCCTGGCTAAAGATCGCGTCGAGCGCGTGCGAGAGGTTGAAATTGCGGTTGAGCAGCACAATGCGGCCAGCGGCCAGACGTCGCGCGGCTTGTGTCTCACCCATGCGCTCGGCCTGCTCGAGGCGCCGCGAGACTTCGCCGAACGGCTGATTGTCGAGCTTCTCATGAATGAACGCCACGACGTCCGCCGTCTGGCCTTCCTGCCAGCCGCGCAGCAGGCGCAGACAGCGCTCGCCCTCGTAGCGCTCGATATTCTTGAGCACACTCAGCAAGCGATCTTTGCGCTCGCAGATGTAGAGCGCGTGCAGATAGCGCACGACATCCGCCACCGGAAACGAAGAGAAGCGGCGTTGGCCGTGGACATCCTGCACGAAGAGGAAACTCGCGAAAAACTCGTCCTCGATGCGCGCGAACGCATCAAGCTTGCGGGCCGACAGCTCATCTACCTCGCCCGATGGCGCGCTCCAGGTGTTTATCGTCATATTAGCCACTCCCCTTCTTCATCAGGCTCGTCACGCTCGCCGTCGCATCTCCTCATGAATCCCGCACGATATGTACCGCAACGCTCGTGATGCGGCGTCGTAATGTGGTGTCATGATGCGGCGCCGCATCATGGCGCACGACGCTCGACGCTCAGCCGGTCCGCGTCTGCTCGGCCACCCGGCGCATCGCCTGCCGCGCCGCCGCGACAGTCCGCGCGATGTCGTCATCGCTGTGGGCCAGCGAGACGAAACCAGCTTCGAACTGCGATGGCGCGATGTAGACACCTTGATCGAGCAGCGACCCGAAGAATGCCGCGAACGCCTGCGTATCAGAGGTTTTTGCTGTCGCTTCGTCGGTCACTGGGCCAGCCGTGAAGAAGGTCGTGAACATAGAGCCAACACGCGTCTGGTAGACGGCCACGCCCGCCTCGCGCGCCGCTGCGCCGATGCCATCGCATAGCGCCAATGTCAGCGCATCGAGCCGCTCATAGACACCTGGCTGTTTCAGTAGCTCCAGTTGCGTCATGCCTGCCGCCATCGCCAGTGGATTGCCTGAGAGCGTGCCGGCCTGATAGACCGGCCCGGCTGGCGAAACCAGCTCCATGATCGGGAGCTTGCCGCCATACGCCGCCGCTGGCACTCCGCCACCGACGATCTTGCCCAGGCAGGTCATGTCTGGATCGATGTCATAGAGCGCCTGCGCGCCGCCATGCGCTACGCGGAAACCCGTCATCACCTCGTCGAAGATCAACACAGCGCCGTACCGGGTCGTCACGTCGCGCAGCCCCTCCAGAAAGCCCGCGACAGGCGGCACACAGCCCATGTTGCCCGCCACTGGCTCGACGATCACCGCCGCGATGTCGTCAGGATACTGTTCGAAGGCCGCGCGCACCGCCGCGATGTCGTTGTAGGGAACCACGAGTGTCTGCGCGGTGGCGGCGGCAGGCACACCGGGGCTATCGGGCGCGCCGAGCGTCAGAGCGCCCGAGCCAGCCGCGACCAGCAGCATGTCGGCATGACCGTGGTAGCCGCCAGCGAACTTGATGATCTTCTGGCGTCGGGTATAGGCCCGCGCCACGCGCAGAGCGCTCATCGTCGCCTCAGTGCCGGAGTTGACGAAGCGCACAAGCTCGATGCTCGGCACAGCGTCTATCACCAGCTCCGCCAGTCGTGTCTCGGCCTCGGTCGGCGCGCCGTAACTCGTGCCGCGCTGCGCCGCTGAGGTCACCGCCGCGACGACCTGCGGGTGAGCATGGCCAAAGATCAGCGGCCCCCATGAGCCAACATAGTCAATGTACTGATTGCCGTCTACATCGTAGAGATACGCGCCCGCGCCATGATCGATGAAGACAGGCTGGCCGCCGACCGCCCGAAACGCGCGCACAGGACTATTCACGCCGCCGGGGATCACCTGACGAGCGCGACTAAATAGCTCACCAGAGCGAGAACGATTCATCTTGGAACGCAAGCCCTTCTGACCTCCCGCGTGGAAGCGCGCGAGGTGACACGACGCGAGGTGGCCCCGCGCCATCCCGCTTCTCTCAGGCTATTGTACCGCCGCCACGGAGACTGCGCCGGACCCATGCCGGACTCACGCGGAACTCACGCGGGACTCACGCCGCGACCATGACGAGTCCCGCCAGGACTGTGCCACGACCATCGCAGCCACTCAGAGCGTGTTTGGCAGGGCAGAGAGGCGCGGCTTGGGCACTCCTGTACAGCCTGAAAACCGCCGATCCAAGCAGTCTCATGGATGTCGCGCCTCCAACGGTTCATCCCACCCAGGTCACCGTAGGCGAGCTCCGCCGCCTGCGCAACGCATTGCAGGGCACACGGTCAGAACTGGTAGCGGGTTTGGCTCCACTGGTCGCCTCTAGCATAGGCGAAGATCTTCGTGGGCGTGACCGAGAACACCAGAAGCGGTTCCCCCCTCCGTTGCCCACCTGTTTCATAGAAGACCCCGTCACGCAGCTCGATGGGCCAGCCCTCGCCCCACAGAGTTCTCCACATCTGGTTGAGGCGTTCGAGCACAGCCACGTCGGCGCATGGGACGGCAGCGCCTTCGGCCACAACGTCAAATCCAGTGGCCAGGTGGTTGCAGCCAGTCGTCAGCGTCACATGCGGGTTCTCCCGAAGGTGCTTGGTCTTCTGCGCGATGCCACCAGTTTGGAAGTAGAGGGTCCCATCGAGCCAGAGGGCTGAGATGGGCGTGACGTGAGGCTGTCCATCGGCTCGTACCGTCGACAGCCAAAATACCTCGGCGGTTTCGAGGAAGCGACGAGTCTCCTCCCACGGCGTCGCCACGGCGTCTGGCGAACTACTGTGTCCTAGGTCGATGGTCGTAATAGGGTCGTGCATTCCCGGCATGCTCAGTTCTCCTGTTGCTCGTACACAGATGTCACCAGGCAAGTGGTCCCAAATGATCCAGCCCCTGATGCATCGATCCGCCGCCAAAGCGTAGCGCTCCACGAGGTCTCCCTGGTCTCCATGTGTCTTCCTCCAGGATTGGCTCTTCCACTTCTCCGCACGCCTATTGCGGGCTGCTCCTCCCCTTCTTGTTACCACCGCTGGAGGTGGAAGTCGCCCTCCAGGGTTTCCCAAACATGCTCTCAGATAGCGCCTTATACATCAGGCGATTCTCATGTCGATGCGATCAACGCCTCACAGCCACTCGGTACGATGGCGCAGGTAGGCGCCTATACACATCACCTGTCACAGGCGCCCATAGGCGCATCGAGCGCGCCTCTACTCGCCCGAAAGCAGAGGAGAGCGACTATGTGTCGAGCGGCGCGTGCGTGGGTACTGGGGTGTCGCAGCTTGGGCCAAGCGTGACCATGCGTCCCACGTCACACGCCAGCGGCGCCTGTCTGATAGGGGAGCGGCTTCCGCGCGAGAGCGGCTATTCCTCAGCGCCCCGATGGGACGAGACGCCGAGGCGTGCTACATTGGCGAAGGGCAGCGCGTGCCACAATCGGCGTCCGTCGTCAGCGCGGAGAGCAAACACGCCCAGATAGTTCGCGACGAAGATGCGCCCACGCGCCTCCTCCATCGTGGCGCTATACTCCGGCCGCCCGGGATGGAGCCAGCGAAGTCCCACCGCATCGCGCCAGAACGCGCCCCATGTGCCCTTGCGATGCGCCTCGCTGACACGCTGGAACGCCTGCCGCAGCCGGAACATCGCCATCAGCCAGCGGGGGCTACGCCAGCGCCAGAGCAGGCGCCCGGTCGTCACGCTCACCACATGGACTCTGGTGGCATTTGCGCTGCCGGAGAGCAGGTAGGCGCGCCCATCCCGCGCACGCATCGCGACAGGTGACGGCAGCGGATCGCCCGCGTAGGCGCACGCCAGCCGCCACAACTCGACCCCATCGCTGCCGCGAATCGCATGGACAAATTCATGATACCCGCGTGGCCTTTGCTCCTGATCGCGGGTAATCGCCACGCCATCCCATACGCACTGTACGCGCGCCGTATCGTCAGGCGGCGCAAGATTGCCACGCCAGGTTATCGCGCCTGTCAGAGCGTCCAGCAGAGCAAAGGACCACTCAGCGCGCTCACCCTCGCCTTCATCGAGACTCACCGCGACGCCATCGCCGCTCACCCAGAGCAGCGGAGCCGCTGGAGCGGCATGCGCGCTGAGCAATGGCCTCGTCTTCCGGCTCCAGCGAAGCGCCCCTGTCGTCGCCTCTACCGCAATGACCTCTCGCGCCTTGCTCTCGAATGAGACCATCGTTGTTATGAGCGTGGGGCCAGCGAGTATGAGGGGAGCAGCGCTCCGCGCGCTATAGAGTGTGACACGCCAGAGCACAGCGCCATCATGCGCTCGAAGCGCCGTCACCGCTGACGTGCGAACCTCGATGCGTGGGGCACGCGATGACGGCTTCCCGCGCGTCGACTTCTCAGCGGGCCAACCGGCAGGAGGGTCCACCTCGACCCAGAGCGGGCGATCTTCGGTCGCCGCGCTGACATAGACGCGTTCGCTTCCGCACACGAGATGCGCAGCGGGGTCGCGCGTCACCCACCGCCAGAGCGGCTCGCCAGTCGCGGCGTCCAGCGCCGTGACCACGCCCTGCCGGGTCTGCGCGACCACCACGTCGGATGGGGCGGCCCCTGCCCACGCATAGGTCTCGATATGCGGCCCACCGGGGTCATCCATATGGAACGCTCCTCATGCTCACCCATGTTCCACAGGTTACGCGCCACTACTGCTTGAGGTTGCTCTTGATGTACTGCTTGATCGCGTTCCAGTCGCCATTCTCTGGCAGCAGGATGTCCTGCCCGTCGCTGCTGGTGGCGCCGACCAGCACGTTGCTGGTGCTCAAGCCCACATGCGCGGCGTGGCTGAAATCGAGCTTGAGGGTGAACTCGGTCAGATCAGCCAACGACAGGTTCGTGTAGATCGCCTTCTGGAGCGCGGTCATCGCATTCGAGAGGCCCGGCCATGCCGACGGGCTGCGCATCCGGCTGGCGATCGCACGGATGAGGAGTTGTTGTCGCGCTGAGCGCGCGAAGTCGGTTCCCTCGCTCGCGGGGGAGAGCACATAGCGCGCCCGAGCGTATTCGATGGCCTGCTCACCATTCATATGCTGCACGCCCGTGTTGAAGTGGATGACCTTCCAGCCAGCGTTGATCGCGGGGTCGTCGTTGATGGGATAGTTCGCGGTGAAGGCGGTTGGCACGTTGATGTCTACCCCGCCAAGCGCGTCCACCAGCGCGCGGAAGCCCTGGAAGTTGATCGTCATGAAGTACGGCACATCCATGCCCGTGACATCACTCACCTTGGCCGCCGCCTCCAGGCCACCCGCAAGCTGCCCCGACGGGAGGTTGCCCTGACCCGACGCGCTCGCGTCGTAGCCATTGGCGACGCCATCGGCGAAGGCAGCGTTGATCTTGCTATATTGCCCGGAGTTGGGCGGAATCTGCACCCAGAGGTCGCGCGGCACCGAGATCATCGTCGTGGAGCGGTCGCTCGGCGACAGGCTCATTACCATCAGGCTGTCGCTCAGGTACGCGCCATCATGGCCCGCGCCGCCATAGCCCAGCACGACGACATTGATACGCCCCACACCGCTCATGTAGCCCGTTTGCGTGCTCAGCGGCGCCTGTGGCGAGATCGCCGACCCAAACGCCAGCGCGCGATTGGCGAAGATTCCGAGCGCGACGCAGATGATGATAGCGACCAGCAACAGCGTCCACATGACCCGTGGCCGCCGTCGCGTGCGCCCGGGTGGCCGATTCGTGGTGAGCGGCGGCGCCGAGTGACGGCGCGCGGCGGGAGCGGCCTGCGCGGGCGCGCCCTGACCAAACACGCCAAGCGGACGCGTTCGGCTCAGTGGCTCTGAGTATGCGGGCGCTGGCGGATTGGTCCGGGGAGATGTCGGACCATCCCAGTCCGCCCAGTCATCCTGCGGGCCAGGTGTATATGACATCGTGGATCATCCTTTCCAGCGGAGCCTCACGCTGCGGCTCCAACAACCACCACCCACCCCTATGCACATCGCTGGCCAACTACTCGCCAGCCATTCGCCAGCCACTCGCACCGTACACCGCCGCGAGGCCAGCCGCAACGTGCATAGCTCACAGTTTGGTTCTCACTTGCAATCTCTGGTCAGCTTGCTACAATAAGCGCGCTGCGCCTTTGACAGCCAGGGAATCACGCCTGCGCGGCCTCTCACACGGCCTCTCGCACGGCCGCACAGGCGCAAGCAAGGAGCATCGAGCGTATGGCCTCGCCCGCATCATCATTCGACTCCATACAGTTTGGCGCGCCGATGGGCGACTATCGCGGCAGCGTCGCGCGCATCGTCGTTCTCATCCTTGGGTTCGTAGTGCTCGCATTCGGCGCCTTTATCACCGCGCTGGCGGGCTACGGCATGGCCAATCCCGACGCCAATCAGACAGACCCACTCACAGGCGTCATTCTGGGCGTCATCTTCATCCTGGTCAGCGCTTTCCCGTTCGGGGTCGCCTACGTCTGGCGTGGCGCGCACGCGCAGCTCTTCGAGCGCGGCTTCATCATCGCCCGCGCGGGCAAGACGACCAGCGCACACTGGGAGGATGTGACCAGCATAACGCAGCGCATCGTGCAGTCGCGCTACTATGGCATCCCCGTCTGGACATCACATCGTTACGACATTACGTTGGCCAACGGCGAGAAGTTGCGCGTCAATGACGCATTTGGCAAGGCCAGCAAGCTGGGTGACGCCATCCAGCGGATGTCAGCCAACGCGCTGCTGCCGCGCGCTATCGCATCCTATCAGAGCGGGGCGACGTTGCCCTTCGGCAAGCTCAGCGTCAGCCAGGTGGGCATCTCGAACGGCAAAGAGACGCTGCCGTGGGCCGACCTCAGTCAGGTAGCCCTGCAGAACGGCTACGCGCTCGTCATGCGCAAGGGCAAGATGCTGCGCTGGACATCGGCGCGCATCAGCCAGACACCCAACGTCTACGTGCTGCTAGCGCTCGTCGGCTTTGTCCAGCGCGGGGGCGCGAGCTAGCTGGCTCGCCCTGTCGCCTCCTGGACGAGCGCTGGCTCGCCCAGGAGGGCGGCTTGCTCATCATCCTCTTTGACGTGACGGTAGGTCCAGACGTGGTGCATCGTGAAGTTGAGAATGAGCGCCAGCATGATCGCCACCGCCTGAGCGACGAGCGCCGACATGCCCAGCCACGTCTTGAAGCCGAAGCTCATCACTAACGTCGCGATGGTGCCCGCCACCGAGGTCGAGTGGAAGCGGAGGCAGCGCGCCCACCACGAGCGCGCATGTCCGGGGAGATGGCTGAACGTAATGCGGTCATTCAGCACGAAGTTCGACATCGTCGAGATCTCCGCTGAGATGATGAAGGCGATCAGCCAGTGCTCGTTCGCGGAGAATGGCATGCTGAGCACGTTGTAGAAGAGATACAGCATGACCAGGTTGATGACCGCGGCGATGCCACCGATGAATACATAGGTGAACGCCCGCTGCAGCAGCCCCGCCTTGCCATGAGTGATCGTCTCGACTCGTGCCAGCAGCGTGTCAGCCAGCGCAATACCCGTCGGCGCATACGACACCGTCGCGGGAGGCGCTTGCGGGGGCAGCTGAGCCAGCGGCGCGGATGCGGCGCCGGATGACCGATGGTCGCTGAGCAGCGTCGGCGCGGGCGGACTTGCGTGCGGCGCCGCCAGCGAGATGCCCTTCGCTTCGCTCAGCCCGGCATCCAGCGCGCTGGCGAATGAGACGATGTCGGCGAAGCGCTGCGCCGGATCACTGGCGAGCGCCCGACGCAGTGTCGGAACCACCGAAGGCGGCAGCAGCGCGGCGCAGACGTCGGCAAGCTGACTCATGCCGCGTCCCGACTCGCCGCGCAGCAGCGGGTAGCGCCCCGTCAGCAGCAGGCACGCGATGGCCGCCAGGGTATACTGATCGCTCGCGGGGATAGGCGCGCCGGCGCGCTGCTCAGGCGCGAGGAGATGCAGCGCCAGCTCGGTCGGCGAGCGCGGCGCATTCGCCGAGATGGGGAAGGCGCCCGCGAGCGCGGCGCGCACCAGTCCCGCCTGCCCGAAGTCGCTTACCAGCGCGCGTGGCGCCTCTCCAGCCCGCGCGTGCAGAAAGATATTGCCCGGCTTCAGGTCGCCGTGCACGAGGCCAGCGGCGTGCGCGGCGCTGAGCGCATCGCTCACCTGAGTCACGATCGGAGCGACGAGCGCGGCGGAGACACCTCGCTGATCCGGCGCGTCCGGACGGGCGCGCAGCAATGTCTCGATGGACCCGCTGGGCAGGTAAGGCATGGCGATGTAGGCCGCGCGCCCATCGACGCCCGCCGCCAGCACCGGCAGCAGACCTGGGTGCCGCAGCGCTGCGACGTTCTCAGCCGTGCGGAGCAGCGCGCTGGTTGCGCCATCCGACGACGTCCCTGGCTCATCGGCGGGGAGCGCCTTCAGCGCCACCTGGCCGCCGACCGCGCCGCCACTTACAGCCGGCTGGTGCGCCAGAAAGACCTCGCCATAGCCACCCGACCCGAGATGTCGCACGAGGCGGTACGAGCCGATCACCGCGCCCGCTAGCCCTTCCATATCACCATCCTCGCATGCCGCGCTCATGCTGTCCTGTTGATCGTGGTCGGCGCAGCGTAGACAAAATCAGCCGCGCGCTGGTTCGGGATTGAGTATAGTGACCACCCTTCGTAAGCGTCAAGGGAACTCTCCGCAGTGGCTAGAGCCAGGCTCAACTCAGGATCGAGCGGTAGTCGAGCCGTAGTCACGGCTGATCACGCGATGGTCACGCAAAGGTCACGCGATGGGGGTAGGACCTTTGTTACTGGCCTATTCGGACAATAGTTACAATAGAGTGACGATCTGTAGGCGGCTGAGGCGCTGTGGCCTCGGTCGGGCGCGGCGCACGATGGATCGTGCGGGAGCGGCGCACACGGTGAGATAGAAAACAGGTTATGCGGCAGTATCACAACATCCTCGTGACCGGCGGCGCGGGCTTCGTCGGCTCCAATCTCGCGCTCTGGCTGAAACGGCAGTACCCCGAAGCGACGGTCATCGCGATGGACAACCTGAAGCGGCGAGGCTCTGAAGCGACTCTGCCGCGACTACGGCACGGTGGGGTCGAGTTTCAGCATGGCGATGTGCGCAACGCGGAAGACCTGCGCCTGGACCAGCGCAGAATTGACCTCATCATGGAATGCTCCGCGGAGCCATCGGTGCTGGCGGGCTATGGTGAGGCGCCAGACTACCTGCTCAACACCAATCTGATCGGCACGATCAACTGCATGGATCTCGCCCGCCGCACGGGCGCCGATGTCGTCTTTCTCTCCACCAGTCGCGTCTACCCTATCGTGGCGCTCAATGCGCTGAAGCTGCATGAGGAGCCAACTCGCTTCGCGCTCGACGCCGAGCAGAACTTCCCCGGCGCCTCGGAGCGCGGCATCAGCGAGCGTTTCCCGCTGGAGGGCGCGCGCTCGATGTATGGCGCGACCAAGCTCTGCTCTGAGCTGCTGATTCAGGAATACAGCGCGATGTACGGCGTCCGCGCGATCATCAATCGATGCGGCGTGCTGACGGGACCATGGCAGATGGGCAAGGTGGACCAGGGTGTCTTCACGCTCTGGGTCGCCATGCACTACTTCGAGCGTGAGCTGAGCTACATCGGCTGGGGCGGCGGCGGCAAGCAGGTGCGCGATCTGCTGCACATCGATGACCTCGCCGATCTGCTCGCGCTGCAGCTGGCGCGCTTTGATGACCTGCACGGCCAGACGTACAACGTCGGTGGAGGCGTCGCGTCAAGCCTCTCACTGCTGGAGACGACGCTGCTGTGCCAGCAGATCACGGGCAAGACGATTCCCGTGCATGTGGTGGACTCGAATCGCCCCGCCGACCTGGCGCTCTACATCACCGATAGCAGCCGCATCAGCGCGGCCACCGGCTGGCGTCCGAGGCGAACGCCAGAGCAGACCTTGCGCTCGATCTACGAGTGGATCGTCGCCGAGGAAGCGTCTGTGCGCCATATCTGGGCCTGAACGACGGGGAAGCCCACATTATACGGTCTGGCGAGCAGCCTCCCAGAGCCGCGCTCACACCCTAAACATGGAGGACCTATCTCAATG
>DASQSS010000194.1:0-3404 GCA_035642255.1 Ktedonobacterales bacterium
TCCTCCACTGCGGCGGCGAAGGGGACACAGATGCTTGAATCGCGCATCATCGACGCTGTACGAGCGATCGTCGGGCCAGAAGGAACGATCACCTCAGACGAGGAGACGCGCACCTACGAATCTGACGGGCTGGCGGCCCTGCGCCAGAAGCCGGACCTGGTCGCGCTGCCGACGACGACCGAGCAGGTCGCCGCGCTCGTCAAGCTCTGCTACGACGAGCGCATACCCTTCATCCCGCGCGGCTCTGGCACCGGGCTTTCCGGCGGCGCGTTGCCTACGCCGGGCAGCATTGTCATCGCGCTCTCACGAATGCGCGAAATCCTCTCGGTAGACCTGCCAAATCAGCGCGCGGTCGTGCAGCCGGGCGTCATCAACCTCTGGGTGACGCAGCGCGTTGCGCCGCAGGGCTACTACTACGCGCCTGACCCCTCAAGCCAGCAGGTTTGCTCCATCGGCGGCAATATCGCCGAGAACTCCGGCGGCGCGCACTGCCTGAAATACGGCTTCACGGTCAACCATGTGCTCGGCATGAAGGTCGTGCTGCCCGATGGCGAAATCCTCGACATCGGTGGCCCCGCGCTCGACACGCCCGGCTATGACCTGCCCGGCATATTTGTCGGCTCCGAGGGTACACTCGCCATCGCCACCGAAATCATCCTGCGGCTGATGCGCAAGCCCGAGACGGTGCAGACCGTGCTTGCGGCCTTCCACCATACGGACGCGGCGGGTGAGGCTGTCTCGCAGATCATCGGCTCGGGTATCATCCCCGCCGCAATCGAGATGATGGATCGGCTGGCCATCGAAGCGGCCGAGGCGGCTGTCCACGCGAATTATCCCAACACCGACGCCGTGCTGATCGTCGAGCTGGACGGTCCCACCCCTGAGGTGGAGACGCAGCTCGCGCAGGTCGAAGCGATCTGCCGTAGCCTCGGCTGTGTCGAGTTCCGCCTGGCGAAGAACGACGACGAGCGGGCGGTAATGTGGAAGGGACGCAAAGCCGCATTCGCCGCTGTCGGGCGCATCAGTCCCAACTACATCGTGCAGGATGGCGTCATCCCACGCACGGCGCTCCCTGAGACGCTGCGCGAGATCGAGGCGCTGGCCAGCCAGTATGGCGTGCGCGTCGCCAACGTGTTCCACGCGGGCGATGGCAACCTGCATCCGCTGGTGCTCTACGACGAGCGCGAAGCGGGCGCTGCGGAACATGCCGAGCATGTGGCGGGCGAGATCCTGCGGGTTTGCGTGGCGCATGGAGGCAGCATTACCGGGGAGCACGGCGTTGGCGTAGACAAGCGCGAATACATGGCGGTGATGTTCGGGCCAGATGATCTGGCGACTCATCAGCTGATTCGTTGCGCCATCAACCCCGATAACCTGTGCAATCCGGGCAAGGTCTACCCCACGCCACGCCTCTGTGGTGAGACGCCGGGCCACTACCAGCCGCACCCCGTCGAGCTAGCTGGCCTTGGCGAGCGCTTCTGAGCCGCCACTGAGACACAATCGCGGTATGACAGCGGTGGCGTGGTTTGAGAGGAAGCACAGACAGAAGACATATTCTACAAGTAGGCGCGTAAGCAAGGAGACGAGCTGATGGACGTGACTGCACAGGCGCTGGAGAGCGCGCTCGCTCAGCTCAGCCCACATGCGCGCCCGGCGGATGACAGCGATGCCGTCGCGGGTGTGCGGCCAGGGTTCGTCGTCGAGCCAGAGAGCGAGGAGCAGGTGGCGGCCGTCCTGCGCTATGCGAACGAGTCAGGGCTGGCGGTCATCCCGCGTGGTGGCGGCTCGCAGCTCATGATGGGCGAGCCGCCACGCCGCGCCGACATCATCCTCAGCATGGCGCGCATGAACCAGATTATCGAGCACGCGCCGCATGACCTGACCGTTACCGCGCAGGCTGGACTACGGCTGAGTGACCTGCAACAGGCGCTCATGTCAGCGCGGCAGTGGCTCGCGCTCGATCCCCTGCTCGACGCCTGTGCGACCCTCGGCGGCGTCATCTCGACGAATGCGACGGGCGCTCGACGCTTACGCTATGGCGGCGTGCGTGACCAGATCATCGGTGTGCGTGTGGCGCTGGCGGATGGAACCATCGCGCGTGGCGGCGGCAAGGTCGTGAAGAACGTCGCGGGCTACGACCTGCCCAAGCTCTATACAGGCGCGCTCGGCACACTCGGCGTCATCCTCTCCGCCAGCTTCCGTCTCTATCCGCTGGCTCCCAACAGCGCCACTACGCTGCTCGCCAGCGAGAGCCTGGCGGCGCTCTGCGCGGTGGCGCAGCGCATTCTGGCGCGCCCACTCACGCCCTCATCGCTCGACATCTTCTCGCCTGACGCGGCCAGCGCGCCCTACGTGCTTGCCGTTCGCTTCGAGAGTGGCGCGCCCGCCGCGATCGAGAGCCAGACACGCGCCGTCAGCGCGCCACCCATCGCAGAGGACGGCGTGACCGCGAGCACACTCAACGGTGAGGAGGAGGCGCGCTTCTGGGGTGAGCGCGTGACGCTCTGGCGGGAGCCGCTCGGCCCAGACAACGCCTCGGCGGTGAGCGTGACAATCAAAGCGAGCCTGCCCCTCACCGAGATCGCCGGATGGCTGGCCGCTCTGGAGTCCTCGCGAGCGCGCGGCGACATCGCGGCCCGTTGGCAGGCGCACGCTGGCCACGGCATCATCATCGCGCGGCTCACGGCGGCGCCAGAATCGCTACGCCAGAGCATCGAGACGTTGCGCGGGGCGGCGACCGAGCGACGTGGCAGCCTCGTCGTCAGTGAGCTGGCGTCTGCGCTCGTCGGCAAGGTGGATCTGTGGGGGCCGATCCCAGCGCTTGCGGTGATGCGGCGCCTCAAAGAGCGCTTCGATCCAAACACCATCCTCAATCCCGGTCGCTTCGTGGGAGGTATCTGAATGTCAGAGACGGAGACACGTCAGAGCGCGACGCCAGCGCCAGATGGAGCCGCTGGGCCAGCGACGACTCGGACCATGCGCGGCTTCGACGCCCACCACGCGCCCGACCCTGAGGTGATCGCCGATTGCGTGCACTGTGGCTTCTGCCTGCCAAGCTGCCCGACCTACGCCCTGTGGGGCGAGGAGATGGACTCCCCACGCGGGCGCATCCAGCTGATGAAGATGGTGTCGAATGGCGAGATTGGCATGAGCGAGCAGGTCACGCGCCACTGGGATCAGTGTCTCGGCTGCATGGCGTGTGTGACGGCGTGCCCGTCTGGCGTGCGCTACGACCGTCTGATCGAGGCGACCCGCGCGCAGGTAGAGCGTCACGCGCCGCGCACGACCAGCGAGCGCCTGCTGCGCGACGCGATCTTCGCGCTCTTCCCGCATCCTGAGCGCATGCGTCTGCTGTTGCCGCTGCTGTGGGCCTATCAGCGCCTCGGCGGCGACCGGCTGATGCG
>DASQSS010000195.1:0-18244 GCA_035642255.1 Ktedonobacterales bacterium
GAAAGGCCCCATGTTCCCAGGTAGTCCCGTAGGCCCATGCGGGTCGCCGTACGTTCCACATCAGGGATGCTCGCATACTGCATGACTTTGATGGCTGGAATGTTGAGCGAATTCTGCAACGCGTCGCGCAGCGTGAGCTCGCCGGAGAAGTGTGGCGAGCCGATGAAGAAGTCCAGCGGCTTGTAGGGCTTGTTTGCGCCGGCATCCCAGAAGACGGTCGGGGTGTCAGCGATGGTCATCGCTGGGAACCAGCCCTTTTCGAAAGCAGTCGCATACACAATCGGCTTGAACGACGAGCCCGCGCTGCGCTGTCCCTGCGTGACGACGTTGAACTGGCCATTAATTCTGGTGCTGTAATAGTCGACGCTGCCCAGCATGATCTTGATCGCGCCAGTGCTCTGCTGCGCCATGATCCCGGCAGTGTTGGTGACGTTGTCGTTGCGAATCAGTCCGCCACCGCCGAAGTCATCGTGATCGGTACCATAGAGGTGTTTCTCCATCGCGGCCTGCGCGTGATTCTGCAGGTCGAGATCGAGCGTCGTATAGACGTTCAATCCGCTGCGTGAAAGCGACACCTGCCCAGCCACCACCATCGACGTCAGCTGCTGTATCACGAAGTCCGTGAACGCGGGCGCGAGGCTCTTGGACCCATAGTGGAACTTCGCGAGGAACGTCGGCTGGCTCGCCTCCGCCTCCGCCGCTTTCGCTTGTGCGGGCGTGATGTAACCGTACTTCACCATGTCGTTCAACACTTCCCGTTGGCGCTGCTGCGCCGTGGAGAAGTGTGCGATCGGATCGTTGGTGTTCGGGTTCTGTGGGACGCCCGCGAGGATGGACGCCTGCGCCAGGTCGAGCTGCTGCGCGGCCGTGACGCCAGTGCTCGAATTATCCTGATAGCCGAAGTAGATTTGGGCCGCGGAGTCGATGCCATAGGCCTCGTGACCGTAGTCAATGGAGTTCAGGTACATCTGCAGAATCTGCTGCTTGGTGTACGTTCCCGACTCCGTCAAGCCGACGGCCAGAATCGCCTCTTTTAGTTTGCGTGTGTACGTCTCATGCGAACCCAGAATGTTCTGCTTGAGGAGCTGCTGGGTAATCGTGCTGCCACCCTGCGAAATGCCGCCCGACGAGAAGTTCGCCTGGGCCGCGCGGAGGATTGACGTCGCATCAACACCAGGATTTGTCCAGAACGTGTGGTCCTCGATCGAGATGGTGGCATTCACGATGTCAATCGGCATCTGCGAGAGCAGGACGCTGTGCTGCGCGCCGAAATTATCACGCTGATACAGCAGCACGCCCTTGCTGTCATAAATGCGCAGGCTATCCCGGCCCGCCACCGTCCGACTCAGCGAGGCGATCGCCACCTGCTCCGTCGAATAGTAGGCGGCTGCCGCGCTCACGGAGGTCGCCAGCACGCCAACGGTCAGCACGAGGAGCGCGATGATGGTCGCCCACGCCGCGCGTGTTAGCGTCGCGGACTTGGCGGCAGCGCGAGCGCGCGATGTCCGGCGCACATATAACGTGTACCGAAGCCGCCGATGATTCGATCGCTGGCGATTCGCGAGATACTCTGGAGTCTGCGCGTTGACAAACGGCGGCCGATACGGCTGAGCGGGTTCGACATGCTCGCCGGCCTGGCCCAGCGGCGCCGCATCGGCTGATCCAGCCGACGCGATGTCAGCGGCGCCCGCCGGAGCCACGGTAGGCTCCTCATTGATGGAAGGTAACAGCGGCTCATCCGGCTTCGGCGACGACGGAGACGCCTCACGTGACGTATCTTCACCGTTCGCTGCGAGATCCCGTGATTCCTCAGCGCGCTCGTCTCGCGCGCCAGATTCATCTTGCGGGAATTCGTCAGGCGTTGGCGGGGTTCCTGGCGTATCCAACGACGATCCTCCATGATGACGAGTGGCGTTCAGCGTGTATTAGCGTTCGCCTGCCACCTATGCTTGACAGCCTGGCGCTCAACTGGATAGACTGGGCTCAAGTGCGCTCTTTTTCAGGAGTCAGCAGCGTTCTACGCTATGTCTCCTTCGTATTCGCTCACCCCATACAACGGCTGAGCGGCGTAAGAAGTCGCAGCGCACGTCCGAACGGACGCTTAGTTTTCGCTGAGCTTCTCGCTTCGGCGCGGTCAGGCTCCCATTCGTACAGGGATGCGAAACTGGCCTGACCGCTGACGTGTCAGTTCGCATTCCAGGAGCTAGATTCATTATGCCGCAGAGTTCTGATAGCGCCACGGCGCTGAGCGCAGGCGACAGCCATCGTACCACGACACGAGCCGCACGCACCCGGTTTGCGCCAAGCCCGACTGGCTTCCAGCACATTGGCGGATTTCGCACGGCTCTCTTTAGCTGGCTCCTGGCGCGCCACACGGGCGGCCACTTCCTGCTTCGCATCGAAGATACAGATACCGCACGCACTGTGCCAGGCGCTGTAGAGGCCGTCATCGAGGGATTCAAGTGGCTTGGCCTGGACATTGACGAGGGTCCAGAGGTCGGTGGACCCTACGGCCCGTACTTCCAGACGCAGCGTCGCGACCTGTACCTCGCCTATGCCGAGCAGTTGATCGCGGGCGGCCATGCCTACCGCTGTTTCTGTTCGCCTGAGCGCCTCCAGCGGGTGCGCGAGGAGCAGCGCTCACATGGCGAGCCGCCGCGCTACGACCGCCATTGCCGCTATCTGACCGCTGACGACATCGCCGCGCGACTGAACGAAGGGCAGGGCTTCACCGTGCGCCTGGCGTCACCGACCAGCGGCAAAACGATTGTCAAAGACGCGCTGCGCTCCGAGATCGTTTTCGAGAACGCCAGCCTCGACGACGCCGTGCTGTTGAAGTCGAATGGACTCCCCACGTACCACCTGGCGAGCGTGATCGACGATCACCTGATGCTCATTACTCATGTGCTGCGCGCCGAGGAGTGGATCCCCAGCGCGCCACTGCATCTGATCACGTATCGGGCGCTCGGCTGGGAGCCGCCGATCTTCGCGCATGTGCCGGATGTGCTGAGCGCCCAGGGCGGCAAGAAGCTGAGCAAGCGGTTCGGCGCGATTCCGATGCTGGAGTATCGCGACCGGGGCTTCCTGCCGCAGGCCCTCGTCAACTACATGGCGCTGCTCGGCTGGTCCTATGACGACAAGTCCAACGTGCTTTCACGCGAGGAGCTTGTCGCGGCATTCGACCTTGACCGCGTTGGCGTCGCGCCTGCTCGCTATGACGAGGAGCGCCTGCTCTGGTTCAATGGGTACTACATCCGGCAGCTCTCTCCTGAGGAACTCACTGAGCGCGCAATGCCCTTCATGGAGCGCGCCGAGGCTGAGGGTGGCCTGCCCGATAGCGTAGCGCGGCCGCTGGATCGGTCGTATACCGCTCGGGTGCTGCGGCTGGAGCAGGAGCGTATGAAGACCCTGGCCGAGGCCCCCGGAATGACCTCATTCTTCTTCGTCACCGACGTGACCTATGAGCCACAGATGCTGATCGCGAAGAATATGGACGCCGCGCGCACGCTCGACGGTCTGCGCCGCTCATATGATGCGCTGAGCGCATTCGCGGATTGGGAGGCGGCGCCGATGGAGGCGCGTCTGCGGGAACTGGTGGCTGAGCTTGGCCTCAAGCCAGTACAGCTCTTCACGAGCCTGCGTGTCGCCGTCACCGGGCGCACCGTCTCGCCGCCGCTTTTCGAGACGATGGAGACGCTGGGACGCCCCACCTCGATGCGACGGTTAGCGCTCGCGATCGATGCGCTCAGGGCCCACACGGCCGGGGCGGAGTAACAACCGTGGCGTGAGCGGAGGCGCACACCGTCAGGGCAGATTAGGTCCGTGAGTTGCGTCGTAGCGCCCGAACGGCTAGAATTGGGGCGACCCTCACAGTGCGCAGGTCATCATCACTGAGGGGACATCATTCACCAGTCATCCTAGTCAGATATCGTGTCCGGGGAGGTCGTGTTGAAGGTTCTCGTCGCTGGGGGAGCAGGCTTTATTGGCTCCCACCTGTGCGCGCGTTTGCTGCGCGAGGGACATACCGTCATATGCGTGGATAATCTGCTGACTGGCGCAGAGCGCAATATCGCGCCCCTGCAAGCGTCGGGAGCGGATGCCCACTTCACCTTTCTGCGGCGCGACATCACCGACGCACTCGACGGCCTCCGTGAGCTGGACGACGTGGATGCGATCTTCCAGATGGCCAGCCCAGCCAGCCCGATCGGCTACTGGAACCATCCGTTCGAGACGATCCGCGTCAATACGATCGGCACGACCAACCTGCTTGAGCTGGCGCGCAAACACGGCGCCCGACTGCTGACAGCCTCGACCTCCGAAGCCTACGGCGACCCGCTCGTGCATCCGCAGCGGGAAGACTACTTCGGGAACGTCAATCCCATTGGCCCGCGCGCCTGCTACGACGAGAGCAAGCGTCTTGGCGAGACCATCACGATGGAATATGTGCGACGGTTCCACGTTGACGCGCGCATCGTTCGAATCTTCAACACCTATGGTCCGAACAGCCAATTGAACGACGGCCGCATGATTCCGAACTTCATCACACAGGCCCTCTCGCATCAGCCCCTGACCGTCCACGGCGACGGGAGCCAGACGCGCAGCATCTGCTACGTTGATGATCTTGTGGACGGGCTTATGCGAGCGCTCTTTACGGAGCATACGACCGGGCAGGTCTACAATCTGGGCAATCCAGAGGAACAGACCATCCGCGAGTGGGCGCAGCGGATCATCCGCTTGTGTGGGTCCTCCTCCGAGCTGACCTTCGAGCCAAAACGCGAGGACGATCCGGAGCGTCGCCGACCGAACATTGAGAAAGCGCGCAGCCAGCTGGGCTGGGAGCCGCGTGTCACGCCGGAGGACGGCCTGAACCGCACGATCGCGTGGTTCCGCGCCGAGATGGAGCGTGAGGGCGTATGTCTCCCAGCGCGAGCAAGGTAGTGATTGCGCAGCGGGCAGGCTCCGTGGATGGGGTCGCGCGTCTGCTGCTATACGTGGCGCCTCTGGCCGTCGCCTTCGGTTCGCTTGCTCCCATCGGGGTTGGCTCGCTGCGCGCGGGGCCGACCGATGCAGTGGTCGCGGCGTTGGTCGCACTGGGCCTCATTGCGTTGCGCCGCTCGCCAGATTCACGCGCTCTCCTCGCCGACCCCATCAACTGGATGCGGGGACTCTGGCGCGCGCAGCCCCAGGCGCTGGCATTGCTCGCCGCGTTGCTGGCGTATCTTGCCGTCATTGTCCTCACGATTGTTGTGGCGATCTCGCGCGCTCCCGTCATCAAAGAGACGCTGAAGTGGAGCGAAGTCGTGGCGATCGTCGCGACCACCTGGCTGTTCATTCGTACAGAGCGGCAAGCGCTGTGGCTCGCGTGGAGCGCTATCTTCGCCGGAGTCGCCGAGGCGCTGCTGGGCTGCGCGCAATATGTCCTGGCGACTGGGCTTTTCGGGCCGGGCGGCGCCAACATCCGGGTCTTCGGCACCTTCGACCAGCCGAACCCCTACGGTGGCTACCTCAACCTCTCGCTGCCGATCGCGCTCGCCCTGACCCTGTTCGGACGAGACCCACGCATGCGCTGGGTAGCGGGCGGAGCGAGCGTGCTGATGCTCTTCGCGCTCTACCTCTCCGGCTCGCGCGGCGCGCTACTGGGTCTGCTGGCCGCGCTGATCGTGCTGGGCGCTGTCGGCTGGCGCATCGAGCGGAAGGCGCTCATCGCGCTGCTCATCGGCGCGCCGCTGGTCCTCATCGCCTGGTTCACACACATCGTGCCTGCTAGCATCGAGAATAAGCTGCTCGCCCAGTTTCGCGTGAACGATGTCTCGCTGAACGCGCAACTCAACGACGCCAACTACTCTACTATCGAGCGGCTGGCGCACTGGATAGCTGGACTGCGCATGTTCCAGGCGCATCCGCTGTTGGGCGTCGGCGCGGGCAACTACGCCGCCGCGTACCAGCGCTTCAAAGTCCCCGGTTGGGATGAATCGTTGACTCACGCGCACAACTACTACATCAACGCGGCGGCGGAAACAGGCGCTCTGGGCCTGCTGGCCTTCCTCGCCGTGATCTGCGTGGCGATGTGGGTCGCGTGGCGCGCCACCCGCGCCACGGATACACGACGCGCCGCACGCGGGACGCTCGCGGGCGTGGATGCGCGGGCTATCGCTATCGGCTGCGCGGCGGTGATCGTGGCGCTTTGTGTCCACAATATGACTGACGACCTCTTTGTGCACGCGATGGAGCTGCAATTCGCCCTGGCGCTCGGACTGCTCCTGCGACTGGGCGCCCCAAAGGGCCAGCAAACGGACATCCGCTGATGTCTTGTGTTATGCTGAATCGAGCGTAGCGTGTGCCGCGCGAATCACTGATAGAGCGGAAACAAGAGCCATGCGAGTCGCGATCAACGCGCTCTTCCTGCAGGAGCCGAATGTTGGCACTGGGCGCTATCTGTATAACCTGCTGGCGGCGCTGGGGCAGGTAGACGGCGTAAACGACTACATCGTTCTCGGTCCGAAGCCGCCCAAAGCGCAGCCAGAGACGCCATCGAGCTTCACATATGCGGTCGCGCCAATCGGTGGGCCAGCGCGCGGCGAGAATCTGGAAAAGCTCGTGTGGGAGCAGATTGGATTTCCCGCCGCGGCCAAAGCCGCACGCGCGCACGTCGCCCACATCCCGCACTTCGCACCCGCCTACCGCCATGTCGGCATCCCGCAGATTGTGACCATTCACGACGTCATCATGCTCGCGCTGCCGGAGTATCACGCGAAGGCGAGCGCCATGCTCTATACTCAGCTCGTTGCGCAGGCGGCCAGACGCGCCGAGGCGATCATCACAGTCTCAGAGTCGGCAAAGCAGGACATCATCGAATACCTGCGCATTCCGCCCGAGCGCATCCAGGTCATCCGCGAGGCGCCCGCGCCTGGATTCCATCGCGAAACCAGCTCTGAGCGGCTGCGCGCCGTGCGTGTCAAATATGGATTGAATGAGCGCTTCGTCTTGAATGTCGGTGGGATGGATGCGCGCAAGAATATCGCGAAACTGGTCGGCGCATTCGCGGCAGTCTATCATGAGCTGCGCGAGCCGGACCTCCAGCTTTTCATCGTGGGCGACTATCGGCGTCTCGGAACCAGCCCAATTTTCCCAGACTGGCGCCCGCTTGCCTCAGCGTTTGGCATCGAACGGCAAGTGGTCTGCGCTCAGGTGGCCGAGGAAGACCTCGCGGCGATCTACAGCGCGGCATCCTGCTTCGCGTTCACCTCGACCTACGAAGGGTTCGGCCTGACTCCGCTCGAAGCGATGGCATGCGGTGCGCCAGTCGTCTGCTCGAACGCCACATCACTCCCTGAGGTCGTCGGCTCGGCGGGCATTCTGGTGGATCCCGAAAGCACCGACGAAATCGGCGCGGCGATCTATCGCACACTGGCGGCGCCAGAGCTACACGCCGACCTGCGCGCCCGCGGGTTGGCGCATAGCAAGCAGTTTAGCTGGCACAAGGTCGCGACTGAAACGAGCGCATTCTATGCGCAGGTGGCCGACAACGGCTATTGATTGAGGTATGGGTAGGGGCGCGCATCGGGCCTCGCGTTACGGGCGTCATGGGTAGTCTTGACAGGCTTGAGACAGCGTACCCGACGAGTGGCTGTTCAACGAGAAGAGGAGCGCATCGTGCGTGTCGCGGTCGTCTCGAAGACGTTCGTAGCTGAGGCTGCGCAGAAGCTGCTGGAACGCATCGCGGCGCGACCAGGCATCGAGCTAACGCTGATCACGCCGCCGGAGTGGCGCTCTGACGACGGGCGCACGCTGCCCTTCACGCCGCGCTACACCGAGGGCTATACTGTCCGGCCAACACCTGTGGTCTTTAACGGACGCTACCACTTCTACGTCTATCGCGGTCTTTCGCGCGTCATGCGCCAACTACAGCCAGATATCGTCCACATCGACGAAGAGCCGTACAACCCGGCGGGCGCGCAGGCGCAGCGAGCCGCGATGGTTGTCGGCGCGCGCACGGTCTTTGTCGCGCTGCAAAACATCTCCAAGGACTACCCGTTCCCCTATTCCGCGATAGAGCAGTACGACTACCGGCACATGGCGCACCTGATCGCGGTAAACGCCGCCGCTGGTGAGGTCGCGCGCCGCAAAGGCTACACAGGGCCACTGTCGGTCTTCACGGTGTATGGTATTGATCCGGAGATGTTCCAACCCGCGCCGAGGATTGAGCCACGTCCCGCGCCTGACATGTTCGTCATCGGCTACCTTGGGCGGCTGACACTCTACAAAGGGACGGGCCTGCTGATCGAGGCGCTGGCCAGCATGCCGCCACGCTGCCGCCTGCGCTTCATTGGCAGCGGTCCTGACGAGCCAGCGCTGCGGAGCATGGTCGCCGAGCATGGTCTGGATGACCGGGTCGAGTTCCGCCAGGCGGTTCCGACCGACGCGGTTCCAGCGGCGCTGGCGGAAATAGACGCTCTGGCCGTTCCCTCACTGACCCAGCCCAACTGGATGGAACAATTTGGCCGCGTGCTGATCGAAGCGATGGCCTGCGGGACGCCCGTGGTCGGGTCCGACTCCGGTGAGATACCCAACGTCATCGGCGATGCGGGGCTGGTGACGCCTGAAGGCGATGTGGCCGCATTGCGTGATGCCTTGCTGCGGTTAGAGTCTGATCCGAGCTTGCGCGCACACCTCAGCCAGATGGGGCGCGAGCGAGCGCTGCGCCTCTTTACCAACGACGCGGCGGCGAGCAATGTCGTTTCGGTCTACGAACAGGCGATGCGAACGACCCCACAGGCCGCAGCGCAACGCTGAAACGTTCTTCGACAGCAAGGATACATTGCGCATGGCAGCGACTCTCAGATTCCCCGCTGATGCGGCGGTAGATCTCCACATGCATACGCTCTATAGCGATGGCAAGTGGCGGCCAGTGGACTTGTTCGACATGCTGGCGCACGCGGGATTCCGGGTGGTGAGCGTCGTGGATCACGATATGCTCGCGCATCTGCCCGAGGTAACGGAGCTAGGCGACAAGCGCGCCATCGCGGTCATCCCTGGCACAGAGGTGACAACCGAGTGGCGCGGGCTAGCGGCGCACCTGCTCTGCTACGCGCCGCTCCCGACCGGCTTCACCAGCGATGCGCTGAGCGCGTTGATCGTCGAGACGGCAGCGCGGATGCGCGCCAACACCCGCATGATCTACGACGCGATGCTGGCGCGCGGCTACACCTTCCCCCGGCAGGCTGAGCTGCTAGTTGACCAGCAGGGCGAGGTCATACGCGCGAAAGATGTCGCCGACCTGCTAGTGGGGCATGGCTACACGCCTGGCCCGCGCGAGGCGAACCAGATGGTCATTGAGGCGGGCTATCGTCAGGTGCGCGCGCCGATCGAGCAGGCAGTGGCTGCGGCGCACGCCAGCGGAGCCATCGCGCTGATCGGCCACCCCGGACGTGGCGAGGGCGAGATTCATGGCTATGCGCCAGCGGAGATCGAGGCTCTGCTGACCGACGTTCCGCTGGACGGCATCGAGGTCTACTACCCCACGCATACGCGCGAACAGATCAACGCCTATGAGGCGCTTGCCCGGCGACATGGTCTGCTCATGGGCGCAGGCTCCGACTCACATGGCCCTCGCCAGCGCATGCCCATCCCGTACCCCGCCTCTCGCATCGCTCCGCTTCTGGAGCGACTTGGCGTCAGCGTGAGCTAGTCTACACAGCGCCCCATCCCTCAGCCAGAGAGATGGGGCGCCGTTTCATGCTGTTCGCACTGATCGCTTCACAAACGCAGCCTCGGTAGCTGCGCTACTCGTAACGCAACACTTCAAGCGGGCGCACGCGAGCAGCCGTGTAGGCGACGAGCGCCGCAACCAGCATACAGACGAGTGTCGTCGCCGCGACCACGCCAATCGAGAGGGCTGGACCGACACCCAGGTTAAGCTTGAAGACATAGACATCGAGGACGAAGTTAGCCAGGGTGACGATCAACATCGCGACCAGTGAGCCGCCGAAACCAATCAAGCCATTCTCGACCAGCACGCCGCTCAACACGTTGCCGCTGGTGTAGCCTACCGACTTCAAGATGCCGATCTCTCGCCGCCGTTCGAGCATCGCCAGACCAACCGCGTTCGCGATGATGATGACGCCCGCCACCATCGCCAGCGAGGCAATCGCGGTCAGCAGGATGATCAGGTTGTTCAACAATGTGTTGATGGCGATGACCAGATCAACGACGCTGAACGTCTGGATGGCCGGGACCTGCGCCTTGATCGAGCGCAACACCTGATCGGACTTCAGTGGATCGATCTGCATCGCGAAGATGTAGAACTGTGTCCCCTGAGCGAGCTTGTTCACGACGGAGTCATCCGCCAGGATTGGCGCGAAGGTTGTGAGGCTGCCCGTGTAGAAGCCGACGACGTGCAGCGTGACCGTCAATGGCTGTGGCGCTTTGCCTGCCGAGCCCGCCGCGCCCGTCGTTCCCGTCTTGCCTGACCCAGCGCCTGCCGCGCCGGTCTGGCCAGTGGTCGGCGCGACGACCGTGCTGGCCAGCGTGATCGTGTCGCCCACCTTGAGATTGAGCGGAGCCAGCCCCGCAGCCGAGGGCATCAGCACATTGAGGGTATTCACATCCGAACCGTTCAACAGGCGGCCCGGGTCTGAGCCTTTCACCGTCGTCAGCTTAGCGTCGGGCCTGGCGCCATGCGCGAGGTCGTAGCCCTGCACGCCGCTGAGGAAGAACAGCGCGCCCTCCTTACCAACATTGCTACCGCTAGCGCGGCGCGGCGCATTCTTCAGCACGCTAGCGATTGGAGTTGTGTTGATCGCTACCGGAACATCCTGCGCGAGCGATGTGACAATCGCCTGGCCCTGCACATCCTTTTGCGCGGCGACTTGGGTCGAGACGGCGGGCTTGTCTTTCACACCCGCGATGATGAACGAGTTGTATTTGATTTGCGTCGAGAGCGCCGCATTGACCTCGTCTTTGATGTTCTGGCCAAGCGCCAGAATCAGACCGATGCCAAAGACACCCACGAAGAGCGCCACCATCGTCGTCACACTGCGTGTGCTCTCACGTCCCAGATTGCGCATCGCCATGCGCGTATTTGCTTTGCTCGTGCGCGGCAGGAACGGCAGGATGGTGATCAATACCGCCAGCGTCAGCACCAGCGCGCCAAACGCGGGCGCCTTGATGACGAGAAAGACGCCGAGCGCGAGCGCCGCAAGCGAGATCAGCGCATACCACCACGTCAGACGTTCAGGAGTGGGGAACCGGCTGATGATCAGCACGAGCAGGAAGAAGACGCCGGCTAACACTGCCAGCAGCACAACAGTGCCGATGATCGCGCCGAGTGCGACATACAGGTTTCCGAGAATGACGTAGGACAGCGCGAAGAAGAGCGCCCCCAGCAGCGCGAGCAAACCAATCGTCAACGCCACGCTCGCGCCTTCGAGTCCCTCGCTGACTCCGCGAATGACCGCTAGCGGGCGTATCTGCGCCGCCTGCACGATTGGCATAAGCCCGAAGATAAGCGCCGTGGCGACACCAATGATGATGCCTGAGACGATGATCCCCGGATCGAGCACCTGTGGCAGGTCAATGTAGAAGCGTGTGGTCACGAGCTTGTTGACGAGCACCGAGACGCCAACACCGGCAGCCGAGCCAATCGCGCCGCCGAGGAAGCCGAGCAGCGCCGCCTCCAGGCCGAATAGCGCGTAGAGGTCGCCGCGTCGATACCCTGTCGTCTTGAGCACAGCGATCTCGACCTGCCGCCGACGCAGCAGCACCTGCATCGTATTGACGATGCCCACACCGCCAATCAGCAGCGAGAGCAAGCCAACCACTTCCAAGAAGTAGCGGATGTTCTGCACGTTACTGGCGTTTTGCTGCAAGGCGTCTTTGGTTGTCGTCACATTCGCTGTGGGAAGTTGCTGCGCAATGGCGCTTTTCGCCTTGTTGGCGTTCGCGTCGGTGTTACCTGGCACGTTGGCGTAGACGGCGCCGTAGTTGACTGGCAGACCAGACGAGCTCGCAACCGTCTGATAGCTCTGGAGGGAGATGAGCGCCTGTGGACGCTGGAAGAATCCAGCGCTGGCGAGAATGCCCGCTACCCTTCCGGTAACGTTCCGGCCATCATCAGAGGTGATATTCACCGTGTCGCCGACCGAGGCGCCAAGCGACGTCGCCAACGTCTTCGTCAGCACGATATTCATGCCTGTCAACGTCGACCGCAGTGTCGCGCCGCTGGGGTTAAGAAAGGTGGGTGCGCCAGTCAGCGGAAACTTCGCCGGGTCCACTGCGCGCAGCTCGAAGTATTGCGCGTTCTGGTGCGTATCGAACGCCTGCGCCTGATGCGCCGAAACGGCGGTATATGTCGTGATGACGCCGTCGCTCTGCAAATGATCAAAGACGCTGAGCTGGTCAGCGCGCAGGTTGATGACTGCGGAGGTTACGGAGATGTCGCCGCCATTGCTGTCGCGAATGTTGCCTGTCAGGCCCTGATTGACGGATGCGCCGACGAGCTGCAACGAGACAATCGCCATGACGCCTACCGCAACGCAGAAGATCGCCAGCAGCGTGCGCTGGCCGCCACGCGCCAATGAGCGCGTAGCATACGACCAGTAGAGTCCGAGTTTCATATGTTCTCCCCGACGCGCCTAGTTCTCCGCGATCAGGCCATCCACAATGCGGACGGCGCGGTCGGCGGCGCGGGCGACGTTCGGATCATGGGTGGCGATGATGAACGTCTTGCCTGTGCGGTCGCGCAGATCACGCACCATCGCTAGCACGTTCTCGCTGTTCTTCTGATCGAGGTTGCCAGTTGGCTCATCCATGATGACAATCGCCGGGTCGGTGGCGAGCGCGCGGGCTACGGCGACACGTTGCTGTTCGCCGCCAGATAGCTGATTGGGCCGATTCCGCAGCCGGTGGCCAAGCCCGACGAGCTCCAGAATCTCCTTAGCGCGATCAGATGGTCGCCCGGCATGCTTGCCGACGTAGAGCGGCGCCTCGACATTTTCCTGCGCGGTCAGCGTGGGGATGAGGTTGAACGCCTGATAGACCATGCCAATCTTGGCGTTGCGCACCTTGGCGAGTTGGCCTTCGCCCATCTTCGTAATGTCAATGCCGTCGATCAGCACCTTGCCACTAGTCGGGTTGTCCAGACCAGCGATGATGCCTAGCAGTGTTGACTTCCCGGACCCCGATGGGCCCATGACGGCGACAAACTCCCCATGATTGATGCGGAGTGAGATGCCCTTGAGAATGTCAATCCGCTCACGCCCCAGTGGCAGTGATTTTCGAATATCGATCGCTTCGAGCGCCGCTGTCGTTGGCGCCGAGGGCTGAATCTGCGCCGTGCTTTCGGTGGCGTCCACGAGTTGAAAGCCTTTCTGTTTACGTCGTCAGCGGAGCGCGCCGGCGCGAGGCGCACGGTGAAGACGCGCACGCGAGAAACGCTCCGGAGGGTGTACGGCTGTCACAGGAAGCGGTTGCAACCCGACTGCGGTGTCCCGCTCATGCCGTTGTTCCATTTCTCCACCCATCGGCTATCATATCCGTATGCGCGGGCGCCGCGCTAGTAAAGCATGGCGCATGGGTCATAGCGCGACGCATTTCATAGCGCGTAGGCCAGCTTTGCGACATATTTGCGACAAATGGACGCTCAGAGCCGGGGAGCATGGGCATGACAGCATCAGCGCCGAGGGCGCAGAGTGACCAGGATCCATACGCCCGGATCGCCGAATGGTATGACCTGGAGCACGATGGGTTCACCGATGACATCGAGCTATATCTGGAGCTGATCGGCGGCTCGACGCGGCGGCTGGCCATACTCGAAGTAGGCTCAGGCACCGGGCGGCTGCTGGCGGCGCTGGCCGAGGCGGGCAACGTCGTGACGGGCGTCGAGCCGTCGGCGGCTATGCGCGAGCGCTGCGTTCGACGAATGGCTGCGCTCCCCGACCGTGTCGCCCGTCGCATCAGCGTCGTCGAGGGCAGCGCGACGGCCCTGAACCTGCCCGAGGCTGATCGCTTCGACGTGGCGCTGCTGGGTCTGGGTACCTTCGGCCACCTGACACGGCCTGAGGAGCGCGCGGCGGCGCTTGGCGCGATCCATGCGCACCTGCGAGCGGGTGGCTCCCTGATTGTGGACGTGGACCTTGCTGGCCCGCGCCGCCTGCTGGAGACTTCGGGGCGACTCTGGTGGCAGGGCGCATGGCCGACCAGCGACGGCGCCACCCTGATCGAGCATCTGGTCGTCGGTGGCCCGGGCACGGAGCCAGGCGTTGTCGAAGTCACCCATCTCTACGACACGCACGAGCAATCTGGCCCCGTACACCGCACGCTCACTCGCACGCCTCTGGCGCTGCTCTCGCGCGGCGAGGTCGCCCTGGCCCTCCAGCAGGCGGGATTCAGGATCGAGGCGCTCTACGGAGGCTACGACATGGCTCCGGCTGATGACTCCGCCGGGCGTGTGATCGCGTTCGCTCAGCGCCCCGACTCATCCGGATGACAATTGCGCGCTGAGAGGCGCGAGCGGCAGCTCCAAAGCGAAGACCGAGCCAGCGGCGGATGTAGATTCGAGCCATACGTGGCCACCTTGCGCCTCAGCGCACGCCCGCGCTGCCGCCAGACCCAGACCCAGACCCAGGCCGGTACCTACGTGAGCCAGTGGACCCGCGCCGACATAGAGCGGGTCGAAGATATGGTCGGCGTCTTTCAGCCCAACACCAGTTCCCATATCCGCCACATGGATGACAGCCTTGTCGCCGCGCTTGCGCGCTGTCACGGCGACGCGCGTCTCAGGCACGGAGAAGCGCAGCGCATTCTCGATCAGCGCGGCCAGCGCGCGACGCGCAAGGTCTGGATCTACGAGCGCGGGCGGCAGCGTACGCGATACGTTCGATGTCACATCGCGTGGCGGGTTCGGCGCTAGCGGCGACTGCGCCTGCGCGATCGCCTCGCGCAGCAGTGTCGTCAGCGGCAGACGCTCGGGCTGCACATGCGTTGTCCCGGAGGCCGCATGGGTCAGGATCAAGAGATCATCGGTGAGCCGCGTCAGCCGTGTCACATCGGTGCGGGCAAGTCGCAGCGCGGTACGCTGACGGTCACTGAGCGTCTCCCCCTCCACGTCCATATCAAGCAACGCCAGCGAGCTCGTGATCGAATGGAGGACATTGCCGAGCGCATGGGAGGCGAGCCAGCTAAACGCGCGTCGAGCCTCAACATCGCCAGCTTCGGCATCCTCTCCGACGCCAAAGGAGCGGTGGCGCGGGCGCGGCTTATCAGTCATACCACGCGTTCTCCCCGGCGGCCCACGTCAGCGGTAATTCGACGCCCACGCTCATAGCTGGCCAGCCTTCAGGATATAGCTATACCCGAGTCGTGGGAGCGTAATGATCAGTTCCGGCTGCTCCGGATTACGTTCGATTTTACGCCGCAGACGCGCGATGTTGGTGTGCAGCAGCTGACGATTGGAGCGCCGCTGCATCACGTCGCGCTTCGCATCGCCCGCGTTCGACTCGATATCCCACCCGGTGCGCAAGAGCTCCTCGTAGGTGACAGGCTGGTCGGCATGTTCGAGCAGAGTCAGCAGCAGACGCATCTCGATCGTCGTGAGTGTCGCATTATTCCCATGCGGCACGCGCACGTAGCGGCTTGGGAGATCGATCACCGGACGTGAGTTCTCACGACTGCGGATCACCTGCTGCCCAGCGTTGGTCTGCCCGCGACGCCGCAACACAGCCCCGACGCGCGCCAGCAAGACCTGCACTTCATAGGGCTTTTTGATGTACTCCTCGGCCAGCTCCATTCCATCGACTTCGAGATCTGGCTCAATATGCCCCGTGACAAACATCAGACTCGCGGGACACTTGTCGGCGATGAGGCGCCTGGCCAGCTCGAAGCCGTCCAACTGGGGCATAGTCACATCGAGGATAATCAGGTCAGGATTCCACTCGCGTGCGACCTGCTGGACATTGAGAGGGCGCTGCTCGACCCGCGCGATATAGCCGCGAACGGCCGACAGCGCGATCTTGCAGTTCTCGCCAGCGACTGGCTCATCATCGACGATCAGGATGCGCCAGACAGGAGATCGAGACGGTCTATCGAAACCCGACGACGCGTTACGTTCATCTCCAATGCCCACCATGACGCCGCGCCCTTTCATCTGATCGGTTTTGCCCACGTCGCAGTGGCCCCGCTATTAGAGACGCCGACATACGAGCGCGCCAGCAATGCGCCACTATTGGAGAATCGCACGAAGACGCAGCCAAAATGCGACTTCTCTGTACTATACGTCATGCCTCGCGTCATTCCAAGCCTGTGCGGATCGTTGCGGATCGTTCAGGGGAGGCGCATGTCTGCTCGAGTCTCTCCGGTCAGATGGCGGCCCGGGTTACCCCGCTCATCGATCTGGATCGAGGCGCGAAATGAACGCGGTCTCCGTACACCGCAGCACGGTCGAGGCGCACGGATCACCCGGCGCGCTGCTCAGCGCCGACACTCGCATCGCTGGCATCGCTGGCATCCATCTCGCCTTCAGCCTCGTTTGCCGCCTGCGCCGCCTCCGCCTGTGCGGGAGCCGCATCTGGCAAACGCAGGTCCAGGTGTCTCTTCGCCTGCTCATAGGCGAGTTCGATCCAGCTGGCGGCGTGGTCGAAGTCGAGCGCGGCCTCGTTCATGGAGCTGGTAGGGCGAATGACATGAGTCTCGATGCCCGGCGGCACGCGCTCGATGGCGCGATCGAGCTGGTAGCGCCCCATCATCGTCGCGGTTCGCTCAAGGATGACCGCGAGCGCGTGCGCGTTGGGCTGGCGTCCAGTCCGAGGCAGCCGTCGAACGAGCGACTGCAATTCGTCGTCAAGTTCAGGCGTCACATCATAGCCCGCATCGAGCACATAGATGCGCCGCGCGCCTAGCTCAATCGCCGTCTGCAGGCTGGAGCTTTCGAGCGCGCCGCCATCCACGTAGATATCTCCGGCGATACGTACTGGTGGAAAAATGCCTGGAATCGCGGCGGACGCGAGCAGCGCCAGCTCGACTGGCCCGCGACCGAATACGGTCAGGCCGCCTGAGGTCAGGTTGGAGGCGATGACGCGGAACGGAACTTTCGTATCCTCGAACCGCATGCCGCTCAGATGCTCCTGAAAGACCTGACGCAAGCCAGAATCGCCATAGAGTGACGGATACCCGAGCGTCGCGCGGCGAATCGCCGCAACGACGAACGCGCCCGCGAAAGCAGGGGCGGCTGTGGGCAGATGCGGCTCCCAGCCCAGCAGAATGCGGCTGGTCGTCAAGGCGCTCCAGACTTTGAGGAGCTTCTCGACGCCTCGTTCGGTCGGGTCCATCGCCAGCACAGCGCCATTCCACGATCCGATCGAGGTGCCAACGATCACGTCAGGTGTGATGCCGCGCTCCAGCAGCGCCTTGAGCGCTCCCACCTGCAAGGCGCCACGCGCGCCACCGCTGGACAGCACGAACGCTGTGTAATCACCCCAGCCTGGTCGTCGCTTACTGGCATGCGACGAAGCCACGAGGCGGCCGGCGCCAGATGCGCTGAGGTCACGCTGATTCACGTTCTCTTCATGGTTCATAGTGGGCATTCCTCCCGTACGCGCGTCAGTGCGGCCTCTCGCTGTCCTGCGCGGATGAGGACATGACGCGATATCGGGGCGCGGCGATAACGTACTCACTCTCATCTCAGTACTACGAATGGCAGACCGTTCGGTTCCCATTTGCACGCCAAATTGCTGACTCGCGGACGTGATTGCCAACGCCATCACCTGCGTCATAGCGCATCAGCGACGCCAAGTGGCATGGGATACGCTCATCTGAGCCTTCGACGCGCGTTGTGTGGTCACGGGCGCCCGCGACTCCACTTAGAGCGAGATGCCGCCATCCACCACGAGCGTCTGCCCGGTGATGTAGCTGGCGGCAGGCGAACTGAGGAAGATGAAGGCGCCGCGCAGCTCATCGAGCTCACCCAGGCGACCAAGCGCCGTGCGCTCCTCGAAGCGCTCACGATAGGCGTTGATGCTGGCCGCGGCCATGCGCGTCGGAAACCATCCGGGCGCGATGGCGTTGATGTTGACGCCGCGCCGCCCCCACTCCATCGCCAGTGACCGCGTGAACGCGATGACGCCAGCCTTGCTCGTATTGTAGGCGATCGTCTTGACGCCGCGATGGTCACCCGCGACCAGTCCAGCGACCGATGCGACGTTGATGATGCGTCCAGAGCCGCGCTCCAGCATATGCCGTCCAGCCACTTGCG
>DASQSS010000196.1:0-3687 GCA_035642255.1 Ktedonobacterales bacterium
TGCGATGGGGGTCTACAAAGCGTACATCACACGGGTCGGCGCGGGGCCGATGCCGACCGAGCTACACGACCAGGACGGCGACCGGCTGCGTGAGCTGGGGCACGAGTATGGCACGACGACGGGACGCCCGCGCCGCTGCGGTTGGTTCGACGCCGTCGCGGGCCGCTTCGTCTCGCGCCTCAACGGACTCGACAGCATCGCGATCATGAAGCTGGACGTGCTCGATACCTTCCCAACGCTCAAGATCTGCACAGGCTATCGGGTCGGCGGCAAGACGATTACCTCGATGCCCGCGAACATGAACGAGGTCAACATGTGCGAGCCAATGTACGAGGAGTGGCCCGGCTGGCAAGCCTCGACCCTGCGCGCGACCACCTGGGACGCTCTGCCGGAGAACGCGCGCAAATATCTCAGCCGCATCGAAGAGCTGGTAGAGACCCCGCTCGCGTTGATCTCCGTCGGCCCGGGTCGCGGCGAAACCATCCATGTGCGCGACCTGCCGCTGAAGTAGTGAGGCGCGCATGGCGGATGACTTCTCTGTCGATGTCGTGGTGATCGGGGCGGGTGTCGTGGGCCTGGCGATCGCCGCGCGCCTCAGCGCCTCTGGCCGTGAGGTGGTCGTCGTGGAGAAGAACGATAGCTTCGGCCGCGAGACGAGCAGCCGCAATAGCGAGGTCATCCACGCAGGGCTCCAGTATCCTCTCGGCTCACTCAAGGCGCGCTTCAGTGTGCGCGGTAACCGGATGCTCTACGACATCTGCGGTCGACATGGCGTGCCGCACCGCAACACAGGCAAGCTCGTGATCGCCGTCGAAGAGGATGAGACAGCTGGACTCGACGATCTGAAGGCGACGGCTGAGCGCAACGGTGTCGAGGGTCTGCGCGTGATCGGGCGGGCCGAGGTCGAGCGCCTGGAGCCGCATATCTCCGCGCCAGCCGCGCTCTACGTACCCTCCACCGGCATCGTAGACGCGCATAGCCTGATGACCTTCTTCGCCCAGAGCGCGCGTGAGCATGGCGCGGATCTGGTCTATCGCTCTACGGTACGTGGCATCGAGCGGCTGACCGACGGCTACCGCGTCATCGGAGCGGACGCCTCCGGCGAAAGCTTCGCGCTGCGCGCCTCTGTGGTCGTCAACGCCGCCGGACTCTGGGCCGACGCCATCGCCGCGCTCGTTGGCATCGACATCGATGCGGCGGGCTATCGGCAACATTTCGCCAAGGGCGACTACTTCAGCATCGCGCCCGCTCGAACGGGCCTCGTCTCGCGCCTGGTCTATCCGGTCGCCGCCACGGGCGCCGAGCGCGCCGGAACCCGCATCCACCTGACCATTGACCTCTCCGGACGCATGCGTCTCGGACCGGACGCCGTCTGGCTGCCCGATAGCTGGCGCGACAACCCAACCTATCAGGTGGACGAATCCCGGCGCGACGTGTTCTGGCAGTCGGCGCGGCGCTATCTCCCCTGGCTAGAGCTATCCGACATCGCGCCGGATGGGGCCGGTGTGCGGCCGCGCGTCTTCGGCCCCGGCCAGCCACAGCCCGACTTCATCATCCGGCACGAGACCGAGCGCGGCCTGCCCGGCTTCGTCAACCTCGTCGGCATCGAGTCGCCGGGTCTGACTTCATCTCCCGCCATCGCGGAGTATGTCGCGGAGCTGTTGGGCTAGCTCCCCAGTGGGCGCTTCTGTGGGGCGCCACCCGCGCGGGGATACTGCGACGGGCAGGGGCGACGCTGGCGGGCGACGAGCAGCGCGCGGCCATTGTCAGCCAGGCCTGGCAGGTTGATAGGAATGGGCGGCAGCAGTTCCGCGCCGAGCAGCGGCGCCGCGCGGTCTCCCGCCGCCACCTCCTCCGCCAGATCACCCTTCTTCGGCGCGATGATTACGCCGCCGACTCGCGCGAAGGGCGCGCAGTACTCCAGCAGCGTTGGCAACGTCGCCAGCGCCCGCGCCGTCACCACGTCGTAGCGCTCGCGCTGTGACCTGGCGTGCGCAAGCTCCTCGGCGCGCCCGTTCAGCGCGTGGGCGTTGGTCAGGCCGAGCGCGGCGATGGCGGCCTCCTGGAAGCGTGTCTTCTTGCCCGTCGCTTCCAGCAGCGTCACCTGCCAGCGCGGGAAGGCGATGGCCAGCGGCAGACCAGGGAAGCCCGCCCCACTGCCGACATCCAGCAGGCGCAGCGGGCGGGCTCGCTCCTCGGTGGTGAGCGCGAGGACGCAGGTGAGCGCGTCGAGGAAGTGGCGCGTCACGACCTCCGCCGGATCAGTGATGGCAGTGAGGTTGACACGCGTATTCCAGTCCAGCAGCAGGTCGCGCAGGTGGGCGAACCGCGCGACCTGCTCGTCGCTGAGCGTCAGGCCGAGCGCCGCCGCGCCCTCCACAAGCGGCGCCAGACCCGCTACATCAACGGACACGTTTTTGCTTGTTGCTGAGGTAGTCGATCATCACGTACTCCGCGAGGTCATCGGGGTTCGTGTAGAAGGCGCGCCCGCGATTGACCGTCGCCATCTGATTGACGAAGTGCTTCAGGTGCGGGTCATCCCACAACATGAAGACATTGACGGTGATGCCATCGCGAGCGCAGCGACGCACCTCGCGCAGTGTCTGCGCAATAGCCTCCGGTGGGGGCGGCCAGTCGAAGCGCCAGCGCGCGCCATCCTGAAAGACCGTTGGGCCGCCATCCGTGATCATGATGATCTGTTTGTTGGCCCCCCGCGACTGCGCGAGCAATTTGCGCGCGACCATCAGCCCATGCACCATATTGGTCCCCTGGACGTGGTCCCACTCACCAACCTCGATCAGCTCCTCCTGCTTGTACTCCCGAGCGAAGTTCGAGAAGCCGACCAGATGCAGCGTATCGCGCGGATACTGGCCGCGAATCAGGCTCTCCAGCGCGATCGCGACCTTCTTCGCGGGCGCCCACAGGTCGTTTTGCAGCATGCTCCAGCTCATGTCGAGCATCAGGACAGTCGATGAGCGCGTCGTATGCTCGGTATGGTAGACCTCGAAGTCATCTTTGGAGAGTTGTACGGGGGAGCCAACCCCTTCGCGGTTGACCGCGTTCATAACGGTGCGTTCGAGGTGAAGCTCGAAGGGGTCGCCGAAGACATACGGCTTCGTCTCCTCGTCGCGCTCGCCGCCAAAGCCACGCTCCGGCAAGCGGTGGCGTCCGAAGGCGTCACGTTGGAGCTTGGCGAATACGTCCTGCAGCGCCTTCTGCCCAATCCGACGGATGCCGCGCGAGGTCAGCTCCAGCCGGTCACCATTGCGCTTGACCATCCCCTCTTCTTCGAGCTGCTTGAGCAGCGCCTGGAGCTGTTCGAGCGCCTGCGCGTCCTCATCACCCACAAGGTCGCGCAGCTTGTCGGCGTCAACGCCCTCAAGATCGCCAGTACGGCGCGCGTCTCGCATCTGGCGCTCTAGGTCGTCCATCTCCTGAAGCGTCCCCATCAGCTCCATCGCCTCTGAGAGCGAGATCGGCTCGTCGCCAGTCAGATTGAAACGAGTGCGCCGTCCGGAAGGAGACATCGCCTCCAGGTTCATCGCTAGCTCAGCCAGGTCCACACGCAGGCGGTCATCGCCAATCAGCTCATCCATCATGCCGCGCAACTGCTCGCGCTGCTCGTCGCTCATGCTGTCCATGAGCGCCTGCATCTGCGCCTGACGCTGCTGCATCTGCTCGATCAGG
>DASQSS010000197.1:0-11836 GCA_035642255.1 Ktedonobacterales bacterium
CCCGCGCATGCCGCTCCGCTCGCCACCGGTGGCAACGTCATCCTCGGTCAGGCCAACGACGCAGGTGCGACGACCGCGCTCGCCAATACCCCCACCACGACACCGACCTACACGCTTCAGGTCAGCAACGACGTGCAGAACCTGGCGAACGCCGCTATTTATGCGGTCACTTCGGGCGCCAACGGACTCTATGCGGTTGAGTCCAATGGTGGCAATGGCGTCGTCGGCATCGGGCTGACGTCGATGGGCTATGGTGTCTATGGCGGCTCGGACGTAGGGTGGGGCGTCGTCGGCGATTCAGGCGGGGGCGCGGATATAGGCTCGATCGGCACAGGCATCATCTATCAAGTCCTGCAAGGGTTTGCCGGCGCGCCGTCGAAGAACCCCGATGGAACGCCAGCGGGCCCCTTCCTCGGCGGCGAGTCCATCCGCGACTCGAACGGCGACCTGTGGCTCTGCGTCGCGGCTGGATCGCCGGGGACGTGGGTGAAGGTGGCGCATCTTTCCCCCGGACTGCCTGGTGGCGCGATTTCGTACCTGAGCAAGCCGATCCGCCTCTTCGACTCCCGCTCCGGCGCGACCGATGCCCTCTTCCACCCCGGTGCGCCTTGCGCTGCGAACAGCTCGACCACAGTGCAGGTCTCCGGCGATGCCTACAACGGCGTGACGGTTCCCGCCTCCGTCGCGGGCGCGATTGGCAACGTGACGGTGCTCAACGCGGCCGGCTCCGGCTTTGTGGAGCTGGTACCCAGTGGCGCGGGCTTTACCGGCGCGGCCAACCTGGCCTTCGCGCCTGGACAGATCATCAGCAACGCCTTCAATGTTGGCCTGAACTCGACCGGCGCGCTCGACATCTACGTCGGCTCCTCGGCGGTCGACGTGATCGTGGATCTCTTCGCCATCGTCGCCTGAGCTCGCTGACGCATGCGATAACACGGTAGAGGTGGGACTATCAGGGCAAGCAAGCGGATCAGGCGACACAGCCCCAACATCCACTTGCTTGCCGGATGCCCCAGCTATGAATCCTCGGAGGCAAACAGCATGGCAGATGACAGGAACGCGATGAGTGCGCAGGGCGCTACCAGCGACATCAGCGCATCCAGTGTGCCCAGGCCGGCCAAGCGCAAACCCGCGCCGCAGCTTCATGTCCCTGGCGCCAAGCCATTCAATCCGCATGCGCCCCACAAGCCCGCGCCGCAGCTTCACGTTTCAGCGAACAAGAAGCCATTCAATCCGCATGCGCCCCACAAGCCCGCGCCGCAGAAAAACTAGCTGGCGGGAACTGCGCTGACGACATCGCCCACACATTGCCATGTCCCGATCATCGTACCATCGGCCCCTCGCCCACATGCGCGGCAGCGAGATTGACCGATGGCGAGGACGTAACACTGTGGTCGGGCGAGGTCGCCGCTCTCGCGCTGGGGCGTACACGCTGCGTAGCTACAGGCCCAGGCGCGCCGTCACCTCGGCCCAGACCTGCTCGGCAAGCGCGCCCGCCTGTTCGCGGGCATCGAGCGTGATCCACCGCTGCGGCTCCGCTGCGGCAAGCGCCAGATAGCCAGCGCGCACGCGCTCCTGGAAGTCGCGCTGCTCCAGGTCGAGGCGGTTGATTTCCTCGCCGTCCTCGTGACCCGCTCGCTTGCGCCGCTGCCCTTCGTCCACAGGCAGATCGAGCAGCAACGTCAGATCGGGCGCAAGGCCGCCCGTCGCCATTGCTTGCAGGGCGCGGAGTCTGGCGAGATCGTAGCCGCGCCCATAGCCCTGATAGGCGAGCGTCGCGTCAGCATAGCGGTCACTTATGACCACCATATCCGCAGCCAGCCACTCGCGTATGCGGGCGACATGTTGCGCCCGGTCAGCTGAGAGCAACAGCGCCTCGGTCAACGGCAGCATTGGCTCGGCAGGCTTGTTGGCGGGAACTAGCTCCGCCTGCGCGAGCGCCGACAGCGTCGCTTCAGGATGCAGCAGCGCGGCTCGCATGATGCCGCCGAGCGCTGTGCCGCCTGGCTCGCGCGTTAACTGAGGAGACCGCCCGGCGGCGCGCAGACGCTCAGCCAACAGCCGCGCCTGCGTCGTCTTGCCAGAGCCATCGGGACCTTCGAGCGTGATGAAGTAGCCTGGCATGGCGTCTCACACCTTATACTCGCCAACGCGAGTACCCTCGGAGCCGTCCGGCAGCGTAACGATGTCGATGTCGCCAAAGAGCGTCGGGGCCTCCTCGCGCATCACGCGCGCCAGCTTCACCGCGAACCGGCGAATCTCTGGCTCGGCGCCCTCGCCACCCCGCAGCGTGATGATCCAGCGCAGCGCGCGCGCATTGGCGGAGAACATCAACTTGGTTTCGGTCGCGTTGGGAAGTACGCTGCGCGCCGCCTCACGCGCCATCTTCATGCGCGCGGTGCGCCCCAGATCGGGATGCTCCGCCTGGACCTTCGACGCCAGCTTTTCGACGAGCGCCTTGTAGGACTCGTGCGCGCTCTCGATGGCCGTCTGCCAGGTCGCGTGCAGCTCTGGGTCGCTCGCGATAATGCTCGGCTCGATGAAGTCGGCAGTGGACTCGTCCACATAGCGCTGGGAGAGCTGTGAGATGCCCGTGCCCGCGCGATGGCGCACCAGCTCATGCGTGAAGCTGCGCGACACCCCTGTGATGAGCAGATCCCACACGGCATGCTCTAGCACGGAGCCATGACCCTGACCCAGCAGGTTTCCGATGTATGAGGCGTTGGTCTTGCGATACTGCTTTGACCCAAAGGACATGTAGCAGACGCGGCCCGCCAGCTCCACAATCAGCTCGGAGCCGCGCTCAGAATCCGTCTCCCACTCGGTCTCGTGATCCGCGAGAAAACGACTGACGGCTTCCTGGTCAATACTCTGGCGGCCAACGATATATATCTCCGGCTCCGTGATGATACGCATGCGAACGCGTCCCCCTTCCGACTGGTTCGCCACGCTAGCGAACAGGCCCCTCTATCGTACCATCAAGAGCGCGGAGCCGCTAGCTCGCACGCCTGTTAATAGCAGAGGATAGCGCCACCCAATCGAAATGGAGACGCGTCAGGCACGCGGGAAGAGTTGGCCGTTGCCGATCATCGCTAAGGCAGTTCTGACTCACCTTCACCAGGGGTAACCGGACCCTCATCGATCACGTCCACACCGCGCGATTCCGCGGCATGTGTTCGATCAATGACGGTCTCGCCGCGGCTCTCGATGCCGGGTTGTTCCCCAGTCGTGGTCACATCGACTCCATGCGGCTGTCCCGTGCGTGTCAGGTCGTGCACATCGCGACCCTCACTCACTTCTTCATCACCAAGCTGTTCTTCTCCGACGGGACGATCTCGAAGGTCATCATCTCGGTCATCTGTCATGGCGCTCCGTCCTTCCTGAGCCGCAAACACGGCAGCCTGTACACCTCAGCAGTGTAACATGGTTTGACATAAACCTGCTGGCAGGCGAACGATGGCTGCCATGACGCAAGCCGCTGGTGCGGACGTGGCGCGGGCCTGGGGCGCGAAGGAGCGCTGCGCTAGCCGCTACTCTTCGGCCAACGACGTTGAGGGCTGCTCGATGGACGGATGCTCCATAAGGGCTCGCAATCGCGCACCACTCAACAAGACACCGATTTGCTGGATGCGATCACCCTGGAATCGAAAGTAGACAGCGCCAGTCATCGCGGCCACACTGCCATCCGTGAGGCGCCAGCTTCCACGATAGCGCGAGGCCATGCCCGCAGGGGACGAGTACACTTCCACGTCCTCAAATCGCGCATCCACAAACTGCTCGAACGTCTCGATGGTGTAGGCCCGAAACGCTTCCCGGCCAACGCGAATTCCTGCGAAAGGGGTGGGCTCCGGCAGCATGTAGGTAACGTCAGGGGTACAGAGCGAGATGAGCGCATCCCAGTCGTGCGCTGAGAGCGCAGCGAAATACTGACGCACAACCGCCGCCTGGATCTCCTGCTCTGGTGTCAGAGGACTATTGAGCGCAGCGGCGACTTGCGCAAGCAACTGGTCAACCTCAAAAGGCATCGACAGCACAAATGCGAACATCGTGCGCTCGACATCCGCCGGATGGAGGCGCCAGGCGGTTATGACGCCTACAGGCGTAGGGCGCGCACGTTCATAGAGGGGCCGAAGTGTAGCGAGAACGTCATTGCCCCGCTCCGCGAACGAATCCGTCAGAATGAGCTGAAAGGTCTTGTCTGTGAGCAGGTCAAGCGCTTCATCACGTGAGGAGGCCGTTTCGACCTCGTACCCAGCATACTCTAGCAGCAAAAGCAAGGCTTCGCGTATGTCCTGATCGGACTCCGCAATGAGCACACGGGCCATGAATCCGGTCCTTTCACCCTGATGGCTTACGCTGACGCCATTCCCGCGCTTCATAAATGGTTAGTCGTATATATCCTCATATGCGCTGCACGCGCCAGTCTCTCACAGTGAAAATGTATAGCACAATACAGGGCAGTCGCCAAACCTCCGCGGAATCGTAGAAGCGCACCTTCTCGCTCGGCAGAGGCTTGAGCAGAGCGGCAGCCTGAGCCTTTGCGCTCCAGCCATCAGCGGGGCGGCCCGCTGCGCAGCGCCCCAAGCGTATCGAGCGCAAGCGCCGTCGCCACAATCGCCGCTGTCTCCGCCCGCAAGATGCGCGGGCCGAGAGTGACGGGCAGCGCTCCGGCCTCACGGGCCTGCCGCACTTCGTCCACAGAGAACCCGCCTTCGGGACCGATGCAGAGCCTCACGTCATACATCTGCGTGGCGCCCGTATCGCCTGAGGCCGTACGCCGCTCAGCCTCGCGCGCCAGCGTCTCACGTAATGGAGCGGCGGACTCCTCCTCCCAGGGAATCAGAACGATCGCGTCGGAGGGAGCGCTCGCCAGCGCGTCGGTCAATGTGCGAGGTGAAGCGAGCTCTGGCAGCCATGCGCCGCCGCATTGCTCCAGCGCCTCGGCGATGATGCGCTCATAGCGTCGGCGTTTCGCCGCGCCAAACTCCTCTGTCGCAGCCACCGCGCGCTCGGTCAGCAACGGCTGAAAGGCCGCGACACCCAGCTCCGTCCCTTTCTGCAGCGCCCACTCCAGGCGCGCCGCCTTGAGCAGCCCAAGGCCAAGTGTTACGCGGGCGACAGGCTGCGGAAGTCCGTCCGTTCGCGCGCTTACATGCGTTCGCACGATCCGCCGCGACACCTCTATGATCTCGACGCTGTACTCGCCGCCCGCGCCATCCAACAGGAGCACCTGCGCGCCGACGCCAAGCCTGAGCACGTCTCGCACCTGGTGGGCGATCTCGTCAGGCAATGTCAGCTCCGTGTCAGGCGCCAGCACATCGTGGTTCAACAGAAATCGGCCAGCAGGCATGTCGTGCGCCTCACACTCATGAATGGTCCGCCATCACGGAGGGAAACAGCCGTCAGTGTATCGCGCGCGCCCTGACCTTCGCCAGCGCTACGGGGGATTGTCGCGCGCCACCCAGATGTCATACGCTGCCGACGGGAAAAAGAGACCAGGAAACAACGGGACAACGCGCGGCGCTGGCGCTCGCGCGATCTGACGACGTAGCGGAAATGGAGGCAAAGAGGCGCAATGGCGGATACCTTCACGGCGCTCGTGCTAGACGAGCGAGATGGTCAGGTGACTTCGGCGATTCAGAAGATCGAGCGTGACAGGCTCCCTGAGGGAGATGTGTTGGTGCGCGTGGCGTACTCCGGACTCAATTATAAGGACGGGCTGGCGCTGGCGGGCAAGAACAAGATCGTACGCTTCTACCCCATGGTCCCCGGCATTGACTTCGCGGGCACCGTGGAGGAATCATCCTCACCACGGTTCATGCCTGGCGACCGTGTCGTCCTCACAGGTTGGGGCGTGGGCGAGCGCCATTGGGGCGGCTATGCGCAATTTGCGCGCGTCAAAGCGGACTGGCTCGTCCCGCTTGAGGCGGGGTACGACTTTCAGCATGCGATGGCGATTGGCACCGCTGGCGTCACCGCAATGCTCAGCATCGTGGCGCTCGAAGAACATGGCATGCAGCCTGACGGTCGCGAAGTACTCGTCACGGGCGCCTCAGGTGGCGTTGGCAGCCTGGCTGTGGCGATTCTGGCGCGGCTCGGCTATACCGTCGTCGCTGAGACTGGCAAGGCCGAGAGGCACGACTATCTCAAGTCGCTCGGCGCGCATGAGATCATCGAGCGCGCGGCTCTGGCGCCTGCTGGCGGCCCACTTGGCTCAGCGCGTTGGGGTGGCGCAGTAGATACCGTCGGAGGCGAGATGCTTGCTGGCGCGCTGCGAACGATGGCCTACGGCGCGAGCGTCGCGGCGTGCGGCAACGCGGGCGGCTTCGAGCTTCATACCAGTGTTCTGCCGTTCATCCTGCGCAGCGTCAATCTGCTGGGCATAGACTCCTTGCCCGTGCCTCAGGCGCGGCGCATCACCATCTGGAATCGCCTGGCTCGTGACCTGCCGCCGAGCGCCATCGAGCGCACGATGCATGTCATACCCCTGGCGGAGTCGCGGGCGATGGCTGATGAGATTCTCGCCGCACGCACCACCGGCCATATCGTCGTGGATGTGAACGCCTGAGCGGCGCTTAATCGGCTGGGCGGCGACCAATCAGCGTCACCCAGTCGTTCTCCACGATCTCACGAATGTCCGTCAGTCCAGCAGTGACGAGCGCGCCTACCGCGTCATCGCGGCGCTCTTCGATGATGCCGCTGGCGATTAGCTGGCCGCCGGGCCGCGTCGCGCGGAGCAGGGCAGGCGCAAGCTGGGCAATGACGCGCGCGATGATGTTCGCCAACACGAGATCGAACGTCCCAATTTCAGCGCCCAGAAACGCCACGCCTGGCGGCAGGGGAAAGTATGGCTCACCATCAGCGCCTTCCAATGTAGCGAGCCGAGCGTCTACCTGTCCGGCGAACCCATTGAGGCGCGCGTTCTCGATGGTGGCTTCGACGGCAACACTGCTCACATCGAGCGCGAGCGCGCTGGCCGCGCCCAGCTTCAGCGCCGCGAGCGATAGGATGCCGGAGCCACAGCCAACGTCCAGCACACGATCGCCGGGGCGAGTGGCCTCCTCCACCAGTCGCACACAGTTGCGCGTGGTGGGATGCAGTCCCGTGCCAAACGCCATGCCCGGATCAAGCTCGATGACCACCTGGTCGTCAGTCGGAATGTATTCACGCCACGACGGACGTATCACCACGCGGTCGCCAAGCCGCAACGGGTGGTAATGGTCTTTCCAGGCGTTGGCCCAGTCCTCCTCCGCCACCCTCTTCGACCCAAGCTCACCGATGGCCTCGGGCGCGATCTGGCGTAGCCGCCAGAGACCTTCCTCGATGTGGATGCGCGTCTCCTCGGCGCTGTCGTCGTCGGGAATCCAGACGCGGCAGGTGACGGGCGCGCCCGGAATCGGCGTATGCGCCTGGCCGTCGTCGTGCAGCTCGAACGGCTCCTCGATGGCCACGCCGCCCTGGGTGTAGCGGCTGATGACCTCGGTGACAGATTCGACGGTATCGGGGTCGGCGGTGACGCTCAATTCAAGCCAATACGCAGGCATCGTATACGCTCCGGATGCTCGTTCGGGGCCAGGTGGCCGGGCCAACAGACGGCTCCGCAAGCGCGCAGAGCCGTCATAGTGTCGCCTACAATGGCGGCGCGCGTCAAACACGTCACTACTGTCACATGTCGCCCACATGTCGCCGAGCCATGCCTCATAGCGCCGAGCCAGACGACGCCACAGCACAGGCTCGCCTTTGACGCGATCAGGCGCTACGCCGTATTGTGCTAGGTGAGTGATTTGAGAGAGCGCAGGAGATCTCTTGCAGCGACGAAGGGGCAGAGTCATGGCGCAGGATGTTGTGCGAGACGAAGCGTTGGCGCGGCTGCGGTCGGGGCAGGAGGCGCTGGCCCAGGGACGAATCGAGCGCGCGACACAGGCGCTCACCGATGCGGAGACGGCATTCAATGATCTGGGCGAGCCGGAACGCGCGGGAGACGCTCGCCTGGCCCTGGCTGAAGCCCAACGACGGAATGGCGCGATCGATCGCGCAGCCAGCAGCTATGAGCGCGCCATTGCCCTCTATAAACAGGCTGACAACGCACGTCGCGAGGCGACCGCTACGCTCGCGCTCGGGCATGTGGACCGTCAGCGCGGGCGCATTGATTCAGCCTGGCAGCAATATTACCTTGCGCTGCGCCTCTTCGAGAAGGCGCAGGATACGCGCGGGCAGGCCAGCGCATCGCTGGCTCTGGGCCACATCGAACGGCAGCGCGGACGCTATGACCGGGCCGCCGAGTATTACAGCAAGGCGCGCGCGCAGTATCAGGCCGCGCAGGACGGCGTGGGCGAGGCTGACGCCGCGCGAGGCGAGGGCGAGATGCTGAGCGCCACCGCAAGCTACCCACAGGCGCAGGACGCGCTCGATCACGCGTTGGCGCTCTACCAGCGCGCGAATGATCAGTTCGGCGAGGTGGATACTCTCATCAGCCTGGGTCGGCTTCAGATGGACACCGCGCGGATAGACGAGGCGTCCAGCAGCTTTGGGCGGGCTATCACACTCGCTACTCCGGTGGAGTACGAACTGGGCGAAGCCGACGGCGCGCTTGGGCTCGCGGAAGTCGCCCTCAAGATCGGACGACTCGATCAGGCGCTCGCGAACGCTGTCAAAGCTGGCTCGACGTACAGTGAGACGAGCAATGCGCTGGGGTCAGCGGAGGTCAACCGCGTGCTGGGCGAGATCAATCTGCGCCGCGGCCAACTACTTCAGGCTAACGCGACGTTCGAGCGCGCCATGCGATCGTACCGGACCTTGCGCGCTCAGGCTCCCTACACCCGTTCAATGCTCGGCGCGGCGGAAGCGAACCGGCGGCGCGGAACACCACGCAAAGCGGAGGACCTCTTCACCGAGGCGCAGGCGCTGTCGCAGGAGATCACGCAGCCCACGCTGGAAGGCGAGGCGCTGCTAGGACTGGGGCGCATCGCACGCGCGCGCGGACGGATTGACATCGCAGGCCCCATGCTGCGCCAGGCGAACGAATACTTCAAGGCGCATCACCAGCCAGCGCTGGAAGCGCACGTAACCATAGAGCTGAGTCGCCTCGCGCTCACCACTGGCAAACTCGACGAGGCGACCCAGCTCGTGACCCATGCGCTCAGGCAAGCCCACGCTGCAACGGAGGCCACTGGTGAACGCGGCCCCGAGGCGATGGCCTACGTCGTCTGGGCGAGCATCGCCACCACGATGGGTCAGCTCTACCAGGCGCGCGCGCATGCGCACGAGGCGAGTCAGCGTGCGGAAGACGAGGCTGATGAGCAGGCGCTGGTCGAAGCTGCGCTGGCCTCTGCTGAGATCGAGTTGCTCTCCGAGAATTTGCAGTCTGCGGTCAACGCTTTCCATTATGCGCAGACCGTCGCCCAGTCTCATGAGGCGACCGCCGCCGACGCGCTCACCAGCGTCGGCCTGGGACGCATCTTGCTCCGACGCGAATTGTGGGAGGAAGCGGCGACCGCCTTCCAGGAAGCGCTGCCTCGCCTGCGCGCCGCCGAGGACACAGCGGCGCAGGCGCTGGCGCTGCTGAGCCTGGGTGAGGCGCGGCGCAATCTCGATGACCAACCCGGCGCGCGTCAGGCGTTCGTCGATGCGGCCCGGCTGGCGCGGGAAAGCGCGAACCCCTTGCTTGAGGCCGAAGCGCTGAGTGGAGAGGCGCGTGCCCTGCTGGACAGCCCTGAGCTGGAGGCCGCTACAGGTCGCTACCGGCAAGCGTTGATGCTCGTCGAACAGGTGTCGACCAGTATCGCTGACACAGGCGACCGCGCCACCTATTTCGATGGCTACGCCTCACTCTACACAGAAGCGATCTTTGCCTCCGCCCGAGAGGGCTCTGTGGCGACAGTCACGGAGCTAACGACAGATTTCGTGCATTGCGCGACCCGATCTGGTCGACAGGCAGTCGCCCAACGGCTACGCGAGTATGCGCAAACCATCTCGACCAGCGGTCGTGAGCTGGATCAGGAGGCCCTTCAGCGCAATACGACCACCGTGAACCTGCTCAACAGCGCGCGGAAGCTCCTGACACGCTAACCAGCCTTCGCTCGCGGCGTACGAGGAGTCCGTGTGGCCCGGGCAACTTGGGGCTCCTGGGTAGTCTGGGTAGTCTGGGTAGTCTGGATTGCCCGTGGCGCCTGGGACGCTTGAGGCGCCTGTACGTCCGCACCTCTTGCGCGAGCAGCGCTTTTCTTGGGAATGGCGGGAGGAGCGGGCGCCTCCACGTTGACCTGGCGCGTGGACACCGCAACGCCGCTCGCAGCGGCGCTGGCGGCCGCGCGCTTCGCCTTGCGCGCGGCGCTCTGGGGCGAGGGCTGAGCGGCCGCTTTGCGCGGTCGTTCTCCGGCCTCGATGCCAATCAGGAAGTAGTTCGGACGCATCGCTAGACTTGCGGTAATGCGGAGGTTCGCTGGCAGCTCCACCGACGGCGCGGCTTTAGCCTTTGAGCTACGGCGTCGTTGAGCGGCCACCTCGGCCCGCGCGCGATCGGCATTGAACACATCTACCTGCGTAGGATGCGCCTCGCACACGGTGGGCCGCCAACCCGTGCGCTCGCTGTACCGCTCCACGGCTCCGGCGATCTTCTCAGCCACCGGACGGCGCGGATCATCGTCAAACCAGAGAAGACCTTCTGCGATCATGTGCCTGTTCCTGTCGTGTGGAGGGTGTAACGGAAGAAGAGATTCTAAAACATATGTTCTATTTTCAAGTGTACGATGCGGAAATATGCCCGGTCAAGAGCGACACTGGACACAAAAGAAGGGCAGAGCAGTCCGCGAACTGCCTGCCCTTATCTCTTAGCGGGGCATACGCTCAGCCGCCCTTCGTGGGCGGCCCATTGCCACCACCTCCGCCTCCGCCACCGGGTGTGCCGCCACCGCCGCCGCCGCCGCCGCCAGGCGTACCACCACCAGGAGCCACTGTTGGCGGCGCGGCCGCGCAGTAGTTCCATGGATTGTTATTGTCATTGGTAAAGCACGGCGTGAAGTTGGTTCCGGTGCTGCCGATATTGTTCGCCGGTAGCGCTCCCGCCAAGAACCAGTCCGTCGTCGTGATATTGTTGGAAGTCCACTTCGCCTGCTGCAGCCCTGATGGCGCTGGGAAGTCGCGCTTCTGCAGGTTGTCTCGCTGCTCGGCATAGATCATCGAGCGATACCATGTCGGCGCCGCGCCTGTGATACCGTCGATGCGATGCATGGGCGTATGATTGTTGTTTCCAGCCCATACGGCCATCGTGTAGTCCATCGTGTAGCCGACGGTCCAGTCGTCAGTGAAGTCCTGCGCGGTACCCGTCTTGACGGCCGCGGGCCAGGCGTTATTGCTCTTGCCGTGCCCTGCGTAGATTGCGCCGCACTCCTTCGAGCCCACTGGCCCCTGGCGCGACGACGTGATGTAGCCGGGCAGATCGGGGCTGATCAGCGGATCGAGATAGAGTGGCGAGCAGAGACCGAACTCAGTTCGCGCGCCATTGTCTTCCAGAACATTGGTGGTCATGAAGGCCGCCTGTGGCGTCATCACCTGCACCGGGCGCGGCTGCTGGTAGGTGTAGAGCGTGTTCCCCAGGCTGTCGGAGATGCGGTCAATGCTATGCAGCGGAATGTATTGACCGTAGTTTGCCAACACCGTGTACATCTGCGCCATGTCGAACGGCGTCACGTCGAGCGTGCCCAGCACTGACGAGAGGCCCCACGTTCCCAGATAGTCACGCAGGCCCATGCGGGTCGCGGTACGTTCCACATCAGGGATGCTCGCGTACTGCATGACCTTGATGGCTGGAATATTGAGCGAATTCTGCAATGCGTCG